>JABDAU010000008.1 GCA_013289045.1 Bacteroidota bacterium
GGAAAAAATGAAGCAGCACATTTACCGCGGCGACGTTTTCCAGATCGTACCGTCGAGACCGTTCTCACGAGACTTTTTAGGTGATGAATTTAATGTGTACCGTGCGCTGCGTTCGGTTAACCCTTCACCCTACCTGTTCTATTTTGATTACGGCGATTTCAGGATCTTCGGCTCATCTCCGGAAGCGCAGATCACCATTAAAAACCGCGTGGCCAGCATCTTCCCGATAGCGGGTACTTTTAAACGCACAGGCGACGATGTAAAAGATGCCGAAATAGCGCAAAGCCTCATCAATGACCCTAAAGAATCGGCTGAGCACGTAATGCTGGTCGATCTTGCCCGCAACGACCTGAGCCGTCATTGCGAGCAAGTAGAGGTGAAGCGATTTAAGGAAGTGCAATACTATTCGCACCTCATCCACCTCGTGTCGCATGTAAGCGGCAAACTGCTGCCCGATGTAATGTCATTTAAAGTTGTTGCCGATACCTTCCCGGCCGGTACGCTGAGCGGCGCACCAAAATACCGTGCAATGGAGATCATCGATGAAAATGAAAAGACCAAACGTGGTTTCTACAGCGGCGCCATTGGTTTCCTGGGTTTCAACGGCGATTTTAACCATGCCATTATGATCCGTTCCTTCCTGAGCAAAAACAATACCCTGCATTATCAGGCTGGCGCAGGCATAGTGGCCGGGTCGGTACCCGAAATGGAGCTGAAGGAAGTGGATAATAAGATCGCGGCTTTAAGAAGGGCGATAGAGTTGGCGGAGGAGATATAGAGCGACGCCCCCTAAACCCCTGAAGGGGGAACAATAGCGGATAGTTGATAAAAAACAAAACAGAAAAATGACAACAAATAACGACATACGTACTTCCTCTCCCTTCAGGGGGTCGGGGGGCGTCGCGAACATCTTAATAATAGACAATTACGATTCCTTTACCTATAACCTGGTGCATTTGGTAAACGAAATAGGTCTCCAATGCGAGGTTTGGAGAAACGACCAGTTCGCTATTGCGGATGTGGACGCTTATGATCATATCATCCTTTCGCCGGGTCCGGGTATTCCTTCCGAAGCAGGATTGTTACTGGAAGTGATAGAGAAGTATTCGCCCACCAAGAGCATTTTTGGCGTATGTTTGGGACAGCAGGCTATTGCCGAAGTTTTTGGCGGCACGCTGTACAACCTGAAACAACCTATGCACGGCATCGCTACGCCAATAAAAGTGACCGACAGCCAGGAAAAGTTGTTCACGGGTTTGCCGGAAAGCTTTAAAGTTGGCCGCTACCACTCGTGGGTGGTTGATGGCAATAGTTTGCCGGAAGTATTAACGGTTACGGCAATAGATGAGGCGGATAATTCATTAATGGCACTACGGCATAAGGAATATGACGTTCGCGGTGTACAGTTCCACCCGGAATCGATATTGACAGAATACGGTAAAGAAATGATGAAAAACTGGTTAGCGGTATGACAATTTTAGATAAGATAGTTGAAAATAAACGCAAAGAGATCATTGCTGCAAAAAGCCTGATTTCTGTAGCGGAATTGGAGCAATCGGAGTTTTTTGGCCGCGAATGTTATTCGTTCCGCGATTCCCTTTTGCATCCCGACCGTACTGGCATTATTGCAGAGTTCAAGCGTAAATCGCCATCAAAAGGCGTTATTAATGATGATGTTAGCGTTAAAGAGGTAACGACGGGGTATGCTGCCTCTGGGGCTTCGGCTTTATCTGTGTTAACGGATACAGTGTTCTTTATGGGCCATAAGGCCGATCTGATCGAAGCACGTAATAACAATGCCATCCCCATTCTGCGCAAGGATTTTATGATTGACGAATATCAGGTGCTGGAAGCCAAAGCCTGGGGCGCGGATATCATCCTGCTTATCGCGGCTATACTCACGCCTGATGAAATAAACCAATTGGCCACACAAGCGAAAAGCCTTGGCTTAAACGTGCTGCTTGAAGTACACAATTTGGAAGAATTAGAAAGAAGCATCAATCCGAACCTCGACGCAATCGGTGTAAACAACCGTAACCTGGCCGATTTTACCGTTTCGGTGGAAAAATCTTTCGAGCTCGCTGAGCATATCCCGGATGAATTTATGAAAATTTCCGAAAGCGCCATCAGCAACCCAAAGGTTATCAGGGAATTAAAGGGCGCCGGATTCAACGGGTTCCTCATCGGTGAGAATTTCATGAAACAGGCCGATCCGGGTTTGGCAATGCAGGCATTTGTAAAAGAGCTTTAGTAACTACAGTTTTATTTACCTTTAGTTAACATTCTCGTGTTAAAACGGTATTCCTGTATATCGGTATTAACATTATCCTCAAAATAATACAGGCCTTGTAAACCAGCTGATATTCAGAATATAAACAGAATTATATTCAACCTGATGATAATCTCATGCTCTCAAATTAATAACGCAGCATAATATTGTCATAATACAACTTTAATATAACAGTTATCTGTCAATAATATTCAGTTCATGCGGGATGGCGTTTTTTACATTAAATTAAACACACACTCATCTCCGTATGGAAAAGAAACATTTACTATTAAAAGAACGCTTTCCGGCTGTCCTTGCCGGTGCAGTGTTTTTAAGCGCAGCCATTTTTGTTGGTTGCAGTAAAAACAACAACAATAATGGCACTACTGCAACAAAAGGCACACTCAATAGTGTAAACCACGTTGTAGTTATCTACATGGAAAACCACAGCTTTGATAACCTTTATGGCCAGTTTGCCGGCGCTAATGGCTTAGCGAATGCAACCGCTGCCAATACAACGCAAGTTGATGGAACAGGTAATGTGTATGCTAAATTACCTGCGATAACCGGTTCACCGAATAGCAGCTTGTTTCCTACAAGTTTAGCAAACACCTATTTCAATATCGACCAGTATGTGCCTAATGACATCATCACTCCGGATGTTACGCACCGTTTTTACCAGGAGCCATTACAAATTGATGGTGGTAAAATGGATAAATATGCTTTTTATAACATCCCGGGCAGCTCTGCCGGTTTAACTCAAGGCTATTATCAAACCGCCCAAATACCTTTGTACCATATGGCGCAGCAATACGTACTTTGCGATAACTTCTTCCATAGTGCTTTTGGCGGTTCATTTTTAAATCACCAATGGTTAATTGCTGCTGCAAGCCCTACATTTCCTAACGCGCCGGCTTCAATTATTGCAAACCCTGCATTAGATGGCAACGGCAATATTATTGCGGATAACTTTGTAACCCCTGCCAACTCTCCTACAGGTACAGCCGGTGGTTTTGCCGTAAATACTTGTTACTCAGTAAATGCTCCACATCCGTCAACAACCGACCCAACTAAACTGGTTCCAAACCAAACAAACCCTACAATTGGAGACAGGTTAAGCGACAAAGGCGTGTCATGGGCTTGGTATTCAGGTGGTTGGGACAATGCGCTTGCAGGCAACCCGGATGTAAACTTTCAGTTTCACCATCAGCCATTTATCTATTATAAAAACTATGCTGACGGTACAGCTGCAAAAGCACAACATTTGTTGGATGAAACTAAATTCATCACTGCCGCTGAAGCAGGTACCTTACCTGCTGTTTCTTTTGTAAAACCATTAGGTACCTTTAACGAACACCCGGGTTATTCTGACGTAACACTAGGCGAAAACCATGCGCTTGATTTAGTAAATGACGTTTTAAACGGCCCTAACGGCAAAGATTGCGTGATCATTATCACTTATGACGAAAACGGCGGTTTTTGGGATCACGTTGCGCCTCCTACCATTGATGTGTGGGGCCCTGGCACACGTGTACCATGTATCATTATTTCTCCATTTGCTAAAAAAGGCTTTGTTGACCATACCCAGTATGAAACAGTGAGCATCCTTTCCTTTATCGAAAAAAGATGGGGATTAACATCGCTTTCAACCCGCGATGCAAAAGCTGATCCATTTAGCAATGCTTTCAATTTCTAAGCACTTTTATAGCCTGGTCAACAGGTAAAAATTATTGACACAAACAAACAAAGGAGTAGCTGAAAAGCTTCTCCTTTGTTTGTTTTTTTGATTGACAAAATATTCTATACTAACTTTATTATTCTGTTTTGGAATCCTCACCTCAGAATAATAGAAGAGTGATCTCTGATGAAAAAATTCCTTTTTATACCCCTGTTAATTGCCTTAATTGCCGGATACTCACTCTACTCGTGTAAACCTGCACACCATGCTCCCGAAACAATGATCGCCCAAACCCTGGTGGCGCAAGTGGATAGCATGGCTGTTTGCAAAAACAAACTCCTGGCAGCAACAGAAAGTGGTAAGGCTGATGAAAAACAATTACAGCAGCTTTTTTTACAATTAAGGCTGAGTTATAAAAAAGTTGAATGGGCTACCGAATATTTCGACCCTGCGACATCCCGCTTTTTTAACGGGCCGCCAGTGCAGGAGATCGAATTATCAAGCGGACAGGTATTTGAGCCTGCCGGACTGCAGGTTATGGAAGGATATCTTTTTCCTAAGTACGATGTCAGCCAAAGAAATAAATTAATAGATCAGATAAAGCTGTTACAACAGGGCTGCGACAAATATAAAAGCCGCTTTACCAATATTGCTATTTTCGACTGGCAGGTGTTTGATGCCACTAAGCTTGAAGTATTCAGGATCTTATCCCTTGGGATCAGCGGGTTTGATAACCCCCTCACTTTAAAAAGTTCGCAGGAATCGGCTGCCAGCCTTGAAAGTGTAAATACGGCTTTAACTTTGTATGAGGATAGTGTAGGAACAGAAAATTTGCCTGTAGAATTTGCCGGCGCGGTAAATTACCTTAAAGCGCATACCGATTTTAACTCGTTCGATAGGGCCGCATTTATTATCGGGTACGGTAATGTTATCACTACCAGTATAACCAGCCTTGAAAAGAAATTGAACATCCATGAAATGACCTACAACCGGTTATTGAACATGGATGCAAAAACTATGTTTGATAAAGATGCATTCCATCCGGCCGCTTATGACCCCACTGCTTTTGATCCAGGCCAAACCCCCGTTACAGTTGCTAAAAGAATAGCATTGGGAAAAGTGCTTTTTGCAGATCCTATTCTATCTGGTCCGCATATACGGAGTTGCCAGTCATGCCATCAGCCTGAAAAAGCATTAACAGACGGGCTTGTAAAAAACACGGTGATCGGCAGCAATAATAAACTGATACGAAGAAATACACCAACACTGATAAATGCCGCCCTGCAGGCTGCCCAATTTGACGACCTCAGGGCTACAACCCTGGAAGACCAATCGCTTGCAGTTGTACAAAACAAGGAGGAAATGCATGGCTCGATGAAAGTAGCAGCGCAACGCCTTTGGGAAAATAAAGATTACCGGCAATTATTTGCCGAAACCTTCCCTGTAAAAAACAGGACAAATATCGATACGCTTGAGGTAATGGACGCAATTGGCGCTTATGTACGCAGCCTTGTTGCCCTTAACAGCCGCTTTGACGAATATATGCGTGGCAATAAAACCGCCATGAACGCACAGGAAATACATGGGTTCAACCTGTTTATGGGCAAGGCCAAATGCGGCACCTGTCATTATATGCCGCTGTTTAATGGCTCATTCCCGCCGAGATTTATATTAATTGAAAGCGAGGTAATCGGCGTACCCAAAACCATTGACGAAACCGCCATTGATACCGATATGGGCAGGTACAACGTATTAAAAACCCCGGCTTTTAAACATGCCTTTAAAATTTCCACCGTACGTAATGCCGCACTAACCGCACCCTATATGCACAACGGCGTATTTACAACCCTTGAGCAGGTAATGGATTTTTACAACAAAGGCGGGGGCGCTGGTTTAGGCTATAAAGTGGATAACCAAACATTGGATGCCGGTAAACTTAAGCTTACCAAGCAGGAAACTGCTGATGTGATCGCTTTTATTAAGAGTTTGAATAGTAAGTAAGGAAATTATCTGTCGATATTTTCCTTTTGGTGATAGATGGTACTAACAATAAGCTGCTCATCATCCAACTTATAGAATACGTAATAGTTATCCCAAATCAATAGAAGCACACTGTCGTTATCTGTTGATATGCCAGAGAATGGCTGCTTTAATAACAATCGTAATCTTTTAATTAACTCCTTAAAAAACTTTTTAGAGTAAGTATTAGATCTGTTGCGCAGATCGTTAAACTCAATAATCCTTGCTAAGTCAAGCTCCGCTTTCTTAGAAAAAATTATTCTTTTAGCCATTTCTCGTATTTCTTCTCTAGTTCTTCTAAAGTAATAAAATGGCCATTTTTAATATCTTCTTCGCCTTGTCTTATCCCTTCTTTCATATGCTCAGGAATAATAAAAACTTTCTCTTGTCTATCAATAAGAGCATCTATATGCTCCAAAAAGGCCTCGTTATTGACATGGTCAATTTTCTCGTGAATGGATTTTTTTAATTCTAACAGCGTCATTATATAAAGTTACAAACTTTATATAACAATTTACAAGCCATCAGATCGGGATAAGATCAAAACGCGACATGCACCCTCATCGAAAATACATTCACTGGGCCGCGGTCGGAATTATAAGCCGGGTTGAGGATGAATTGATAATCAGGGGTTAGCCAGAAAGTTTTTTTGTAAGCGTTGATCTTGTAATAGAGTTCGGCAACCATCTCCGGGCTATAATTTAGTTTGCCGTCGCCAATGATGAAGCCGTAGCCGCCATCGGCCAGGTAGTTACGATGCTCGGACGACAATCCGCTGCCTATAAATGCCAGGCCTAATTCATCGTCATCCCTTTTCCATAAGCCGCCTTTTAATGTACCGCCAAAGCTCAGCGAACGGTCTATTTCGGTAAAGTACCAGGTTTCGGTATGGCCGTCATTATAGCCCAGCCTGGCAAAAACGCCAAAATATTTGCTCAGATATTGATCTGCACTAATGCCAAAACCATACTTGCGGCGGCCATAGGCTTGTGTACTATCCACATTCGGCGTGGTTGGATTTTGCGCGATGGCCTGGTTATAATTACCCGGTTTGCCATTGTTGCTGAATACCAAAACACGTACCGCGCCTTTCTGGTCGTTAATACTGTAGCGCTTTTCGTATTCCAGCGTTTGGGTATTGGCGTGGCCGATCTTCTGGTCCCATACCGAGCCGTTTGCCTGCGTAGTTACCATGGTAAAGGCAAAACGCAGTGTCCAATCGGGCTGACCTAGTTCCGTATAAAGGCCGAGGGCATAACCGCGCGTATTGGCCGGGTAATCCCATGCGCCATTGTCCATTAACGCCCAGTTCATAAATTGCTCGCGCGGATCGTGGCTGAATTCATTATTATCAAAAAAATCAGCCATGCCGAATTTGCCCACCTGGAATGAGAAATAACGTTTGCTTTTGAGGCCGGCCAGCTGGTTTACGTCATCCTGAAGGGTGTCCTTATCCTTACCCCACTCAAAAGTCTGCCTGAAATATAAACGGGCAATATATATCGCCGGCGCCGTTGAGCCTACCCTGAATGTTTCGCCATTTGGAAAGGCCGCAACTCCCTCTGTCCTGCTTAGACCAGCGCCCCCTGATAGTTCAGGATTAAAACCAACCTCTGCACCCTTCCACAAACGTGCAGAACCATATAGCGTGCTCGTTATAGAGCTTTGTGTTTCCTGAGCTGTTGATAGGCTATTCATGCCCGTATACGGCGCACTGAACGATGGTTTAAATTGCGTAATAGTGGTTTCCTGGAAATGAAAACTAAAACGCTGCTGTTTTATCGTGTCCTGCCCAAGGCAAACCTGTGTGATGGAAAATATAATTGAAGCTAATAGTAAACCTTTTCTCATTGGCGGCAAAAGTATAAATGCTATGTTAACTAAATATTTCTTGTAATGTTTGATGTTTATGCAAACCTAATTATTTTTTTAGGCTTGTCTAAATGTTATCAGATATTTATATCATAGTTAAATTTCCGGAAAATCGGCCCTTTAATTTTTGGCGAAGGTAAGCCGTGGAGCAATGCAATGGTATTGCATTATTTTTTGCAGTTGCTGCAAATACCTTTTACTACCAGGTTCATTTCAGATGGACTGAAGTTTTCAGGCAGCATAATTTCCGGGATCTTGGTGTTGGGGAGGCAAAATGTTTCTTTACAAACTGTACAGTTGAAATGAACATGCAGGTCATGATGCTGATCTGCATCACAATCATCAGGGCACAAAGCGTATTTGGGCGAGCCTGTACCGTCATCAATAATATGGATCAGGCCTTTTTCAGAAAAAGTTTTCAGCGTACGGTATATGGTAATCCTGTCGGCAGGTTCAAGGCTTTTCTCAATATCTTTTAAGCTTACAGCGGCATGCTGCTGTAAGAGTGAATCAAGCACCAGGATTCGCATGGCGGTTGGCGCTATATTGCGTTCAGTTAGTTTTTGTTTGGCAATTACCCTGGTCATGTTATGTTTAGGAAACATGCATATTAATACCCAATGACTTGAAAAAATAAAAGCTTGTAAATAACAAGCTTGATATTTTCATAGTAAAGGTAATGTAAAAAGAGTTCCCCTCCGATGGAAAATAAATCCCATCGCAACATAAAACTCCTGTAAATCCTGTATGGTTATGGTAACTTTTAACCCACTTTTGCTATGTGCACCATTCCTGGCTTAATAGTCAAAAGGTCAACCACATCATACTCCAGCACATCGGCGATCTGAAAAAGGCGCTCAACGGTAATTTTTGTGTACCCGAGCTCAATTTTGCTATAAGCATTCTGCGAAATATCCAGTTTTGCAGCCAGATACTCCTGGGTGTAATTCCGGTATTCCCTTTTATGCCTGATATTTGCTGCAATGGCTTTAATTTTAAAGGTCAGCACGTCATTGTTCATAATAAGGCATGATTAAAATAAAATTTATTTACGATATTGACAACAATTCGGATTTCAGTTTGTGAAAAAAAATTTACAAATACGCAAATAAAATTTCAAATAGCTGATAATGAGGGAAATAAAATCTGTTTAAAAGTTGATTTTTTTCTTCGGGGACAAAAAGTGGACAAATAACACGGGTAAAGTGCTATCTGTTCCCTTTCATTTCTGCTTGTATGGCGCGTAGAAATTCGTTTGGATGATGCGAGCCGATCACATAAACTAAACCATCGCGGTCGGTTAGATGAATAGCTTCGCGGCCGCCGGCATAAAAACGAATGGTGCCTTTAGAGTGCAGGTTATAAACCGGGTTATTGAAAAGGTAGCGGCTATACGGTCCTTTTTCAGCATTGATAATGCTGTTCAGGTCTATTTTCACCAGGCGGGTCGTCCAAAGGCCGTCAAGCAGAATGCTCTTATTTAGCACACGGGTACGGAAGTGAAGCAGGAAACCCATGATGATGGAAATGATAATGATAGCAAAACCTACTATGGCCAGCAATTGGTTACTGTTGCTGCCAATATCGGTTAATAAATAAGCCGCAAAACAAAATATCGCCATTACCAAACGGATACTCAGCGGGATAAATTCCCTGCCTAAATATTGCTTCTCAACAAATATGGGTGTTTCGCTCATGGCTCTTTAAACAGTTCGAATATAGTAACTTTTTTGGTCTTCGCACTTACTTTATAACGCTCGCTCAACCGATGGCCTGCTATCCACATAATATCGCCATTGCCATTTACCAGCAAAGGTATAGCGCTTTTTTTATGTAATGGGATCTTTTGCTGTATGAAAAAATCGCTCAGCTTTTTGCGTGTTTTCATCCCCAGCGTGTAAAAAAAATCGCTTTGCTGCCATGGGCGAATGGTAAGCGGATAGATAAGTAATTCACTATCAATCGCCACAGCCAAAGGATTGTCTTTTATGATCAGCGGACTATCATCATGCAAAACATTTATACGGTAACGACCATAAATTATTTCATGGTCGCCCTCATTTAACTGCACTGTTTGCGGCTGACCCATATCTTTTTTTGTGAGGATGAGCCTTTCCCGGTCTAATATTAACTTATAAGTTTCGCTTTCGAATACACGGCCGGAATGCTTATCCAGCGAAACGATCAAATCGTTTACTGTAGTTTCATTAAAGCCATATTCCTGCAGCAGTTTAAAAAGCAGCAGGCGTTTAGGCTCTATTTTTTTTAAACCGCTTAACGCGATTTGTATCTCATCGCCATTCTCAGAAAATAATTCCTGCTTCAATTCTTCAACGCGCAATTCAAGCAACAGCTCCATATCCCTGAAATGCTGCAAGCTGTTCTCAAATGTTTTTTCGAGGGACGGGTTGAGCTCCTTCAGCTTTGGGATCACATCATGCCGAATTTTATTCCGGGCGTATTTAGTCGAGGCGTTGGAGCTGTCTTCTACATATTTTAATCCGTTCTGCTCCATTAATTCCTGCACTTCATCCCTTCCCATAAAAAGTAGCGGCCTCACCAGGTGGCCGTTTCGGGGTAAAATACCATGCAGGCCGGCAATACCTGTTCCGCGGGTAAGGTTTAACAATATAGTTTCAATCGCATCGTTTTGGTGATGCGCAAGCGCGATAACGTCATAGCCATGCTGCTGCCGCAATTGTTCAAACCATTGGTAACGCAGGTCGCGGGCAGCCATTTGAATGGATATTTTGTTTTGGGTGGCATAAGCAGATGTATCGAAGTTAATGGTATGAAATTTCACCCTGAACTGCTGAGCCAGGTCATTACAAAAAGCCTGGTCGCGTGTGGCTTCATCGCCCCGCAATTGGAAATTACAATGTGCAATGCTAAAATTTAAACCTGCCGCCTTTAAAAGGTGCGCCATCACAACAGAATCTATACCCCCGCTAACTGCGGCAAGTATTTTGCTGTTTGCATGGAACAGGTTGTTCTGTTGTGCAAATTCAATGAATTTTTTAACCGGCAGCATTCATCAAAATTATTAATTTAATAACCCCGTACAAAAAAGTAATTTTGCCATTCGTGAATAAGTACGTTATATTCCTTTTATTGTTGCTGATGAGCTCGGCAGCCTTTGGCCAGAAAAAGTCGAAAGTGCTGCTGGTATCGTCATCACGCAGCCAGGGTGTAAAGGTAAATGGCGTCGACCTGATAAAGGTTTACGATGGTTTATGGCGGCAGGATTTCTCCACCATGCGGTCAGACAGCGCTTATTTTCACCAGGACCAAAACTCTTTCGATGCTTTTGGCCACGTGGTCATCCACCAGGGTGATACGCTGAACATCTATGCCGACAAGCTGCATTACGACGGCAACACCAAAATAGCCGACCTGACCGATAACGTGGTAATGCTTGATAAAGATGCGCGGCTAACCACCAACCATTTCACCTATAGTACGGCTACCCGCATCGGTACTTATGTAGATGGTGGTAAGATAGTGGACAAAACCAATACGCTAACCAGCGTGAATGGTTATTACTTTGCCGGATCGCATGATGCATACTTTAAGAACAATGTAGTATGCATTACCACGGATGCGCGTATTGTTACCGATACTATGCGCTATAATTCGCAAAGCAAGATCAATTATTTCTATGGTCCATCGCATATCTACGGTAAAAAGGACAAGGATACGCTTGATACCGACTTCGGTACTTATGATACCAACACCGAGCAGGCGTTCTTCACCAAAAATAACATGTACCGGCAGGGCACCAAATCGCTCAAAGGTGATACGCTGTTTTACGACCGACTGAAAGGCGAGGGCCGCGCAGTAAAGCATGTGGTATTCAATGATAACGAGCAAAAAGCCACTATTTTTGGGGGATTGGGCACCTATACAAAAGCAAACGATCTTACCATTGTAACACGTGACCCGTACATTATTATGGTGACGGAGGAAAAGGATACTACCAAAACCGACAGCCTGAAAAAACTTCCGGCACAAAAAACCGCTGATTCGCTGAGTAAAATAATAGCTTCAAAAAATCCAAAAAATAAAACCGGAAAACCGGCCGTGCAAGGTATCAAACCGCCGGCTAACACCACGCTGCTGCAGCAAAAAATGATCGACTCGGCAAGCAGGCGCTTAACTATGCCGGTGATCGATTCCTTCAGTAAAAAGCTGCCAAAAGTAAATGCCGACAGTATTAGCAAAACCGCGACACAGCTAAACAAAAAGCTTGATAAAGGCACTCAAAATAAGATCAGGGCGGCTATAAAGAATCTTCCGGCAGGAAAACCGGATACGGGCAAGTTAAAAATGCCGTCGATACCTATCGGTAAAAAAGATACAAGCCGCATGAAGCACGATTCGATATACATGTCGGCAGATACCATCGAAACACGTTTACCTACATTTAAGGAATTGGTTCACATACAGGAGTTGGAGCGCCTTTCACATATCAAGGATACTACCAAGAGGGCTCCGGCCATCATATATAAAAAGCAACCCAAATATATAGAGATGGTCAAGGCAAAATGGCCAAGGGATACCAGTTATTATCATACCGAATATTTCGGTCCGCCGCCAAAAATTACCCCGAAAAAAGAAAAGGCCGCGGCGAAAACCACACCAAAGAAAAATGTAAAAGCCGATTCGATATTCTATACGCCAAAAGTGGTGCTGAATGATACCACGCATGTGCGTATTATTATGGCTTTTCATAATGCAAAAATATTTAAATCGGATCTGCAGGCTGTGGCCGATTCCATCTTTTATAGCAGCAGCGACTCCACCATCCGGTGTTATAGCAAGCCTATGGTGTGGACTGAGGGCTCGCAATTATCAGGCGATACCATCAACCTGATGATGCGCAATAAAAAGCTGGATAAGATGGACATGTTCCCCAATTCGTTTATTGTAAATATTGAAAAATCCGACTCAACGCACTTTAACCAGGTTGGTGGTAAAAAAATGCGCGGATTTTTCCGGAATGATAAATTGAACCGTGTTTACATTGACGGCAATGCCGAGACGATATATTTTGTACGCGACAGCGCCACCAATAAAGTCACCAACCTGCAGCGATCGTTTAGCAGCCGTATATGGGTAATGCTGGAAAATAACGAAGCTACCCGGGTTGGCGAGATCACCAAGACTGAAAACCGCGTTATACCGATGACGAAGGTAAAGGATGATGAAAAGATCCTCAAAAACTTTGTCTGGAAACCTAAAGATAGGCCAGTGTCAAAAGAATCGATATTGCCATCGTATAATAAAAAGAAAACGCAAGCTGCCGCCACTTCCAAGCCACCGGTAGCCGGCGAGCCGCGGCCTAAAAAACTTGATGATACAAAAGGTGGTAAAGGCTTGCCTGGTAAAGCGGGTGGTGCTAAAACAGCTGCGGATTCATTAAAAACGTCATCTCCGGCAATTACTGACACTAGTAAAACGCAATTGCTAAAAAAATTGCCGGCGCTAAAAATTAAGGGTGATAGTGTGATGAAAACTAAGCCGGGCACTGATTCGGTAAAAATCACTTTGCCTGCCGTAAAACCTGCTAAGAAGGATACGACGGTGAAGAAACCGTAAGTAATTACTTACGGAGTGGGTTGTTTATCCTTTAAGAACGCTACCAGCTTCTCTACCGCCTTTGCCCGATGACTGATCGCATTCTTCTCCTCCATGGTCATTTCCGCAAAAGTAATAGTATAGCCATCCGGCTGAAAGATCGGGTCGTAACCAAAACCACCGCTGCCGCTGCGTTCGTGGCGGATGGTGCCTTCAACTGTCCCTTCAAAAAACATTTCCTCGCCATCCCATATCAGCGAGATTACCGTGCGGAAACGAGCCTTGCGATTAGTTTCACTTTTTAACTTTTCGAGCACCTTATCCATATTGGCAGCGTGGTTGCCATGCCCCCCTGCATACCTGGCAGAATATACGCCCGGCTCACCGTTCAGCGCATCTATCTCCAGGCCGCTATCGTCGCCAAAGCAATTGAGGTGGTATTTATTCCAAATGTGATGGCTTTTTATTGAAGCATTTTCATTAAACGTAATGCCGGTTTCTTCGATCTCGTCATTGCAGCCGATATCGTTAAGGCCGAACAATTCAATGCTGCCTGAAAGTTTATTGGCCACTTCTTCCAGCTTATGTGCGTTATTGGTTGCGAATACGAGTTTCATGTTGGTGGGTGGTTGATTAAGTTGATTAGGTGAGTAGTTAAGTGTTGATGAGTAGTCGATTAGCAGGGTGATTTTGAATTTTTAACTACTCACCCAATCAACCATTCTCCACTCACTACAACGCCCTCATCTGCTCCCAGAAGATCTTTTTATTTTCATTGCTGTCCATCATTTCACCAAAACTAAAGGTGAAGAGCGCAGTGCAGTTTGGCAACGGGTGCAATTGATTAAATTTAACTGCAGCAATACCTGCAGGCAATGCTTCCTTCCCCATAAGCAGCAGCTTTAGCGGTTTCATTTGGGTGGTGAAGTCTTCGTAAGTAATGCCGTCGTTTACGGCCATGTTGATAATGGCAACATCTGCGGGTTCTATTCCTTTTCGCTTCAGCGTATTTTCCAATGCAGACAAGTGTGCATCGTGCATCCATTCAATCCCTGGGTAATGCACCAGTACAACATAGCCGTTTTTATTATTTCCCCTGTATTTTATTGGGGGCGTTTGTTTCACGGGCTCCGATACTGCGGTAACTGATGCCTCAGTCGCGACAACAACAGGCGCTGCTACTACTTCTGCCACTGCAACTTCTCTTGCTCTCTCATACAGATCTTTCTCACGTTTCAGTAAAAAAATGTCATCCTGCATAATAAAATGCAGTGCCGCAGGGTTATCAATATTCACTTTAACAAATTTTAACCAAAAGTAGCTAAACAGTTTGAAGCTTTATCGGCATATTCGCATAATTTTGCCCCCCGCCATAAATAGCGGGGCTATAATTTAATAAATTTTAACGAGATTTGCACTCTTTGCGGGAAACCGCACATACATAAGCAATTAAAAAGGATACATGAGAAAGTTTGGGATAGCAGTATTAAGCATTTTATTAACCATCAGCATAGCTAAAGCACAAACGCATACGCTCGATAAGATCGTGGCTGTTGTAGGCGGCAGTATCATCCTGCAATCAGATGTTGAAATGCAATATGCCAACTACCTGGCGCAGGGCGGTGCACCTAATGAGGCAATAAAAGGCCAGGTGCTGCAAGGGCTTATTTCACAAAAAATATTGACGGCACAGGCGGTGATAGACAGTATCGAGGTGAAGGATGATGAAGTGGATAACGAGGTCGACCGCCGTTTGCGCTCAAGCGAATCGCGTGCCGGTGGACAGGATAAATTAGAGCAGTTTTTGGGTAAATCAGTTATCCAGTATAAGGACGAGATCCGCCCTGAGATAAAGGAAGAGATGGTTGCAGAAAAGATGAAGCAGCATATCACCGAAAAGACGAACGTTACTCCTGTGGATGTTGAGGCCTATTTTGACCGTATACCAAAAGACAGCTTGCCAACTTTTAATAAGGAAGTGGAAGTGGGCGAGATCGTTTTTCAGCCAAAACTGACCAAAGACGAAAAACAAGCGTATAAACAAAAAGCCGAAGACCTGCGCACACGCGTTAAGAACGGTGAGGATTTTGGTACGCTGGCCCGTTTATACTCACAAGATCCGCAATCAGCCATTGAAGGTGGTGACCTGGGTTTTGCCGACAGGAATACTTACGTAAAAGAGTTCTCTGCCTGGGCATTCAGACTAAAAGCGGGGGAAATATCCCCTGTATTTGAAACAGATTTCGGTTTCCACTTTTTGCAGGTAATGGAACGAAGGGGCGAGCAGGTGCACGTGCGCCATATCCTGGTGATACCTGCCATAACAGATGCCAGCCTTGACCGTTCAAAAGCAAAAGCCGATAGCGTATACAAGATCTTAACCGATAGCGTATATGACAGGAAACTGGGCCTGCGCAAACCTACGTTTTCTACTGCTGCCGCTTTTTACTCGGATAACCGCGATACCAAATTTAACGGTGGTATGTTGCTGAATGCCGAAAACGTGGATAACCGCAGTACCTTTATCCCAAGTGATAAACTTGACCCACAGGTAGCGCTGGTTGTTGATACGATGAAAGTTGGCGAAATATCAAATGCGCAACTTTTTACATCTTCTGATGGTAAAAAAAGCTATAGAATTTTGTACCTGCGTACTGTGATTGACGCGCACAAGGCTAACCTGAAACAGGATTTCCCTAAAATAAAAGCAGCAGCGTTCAATGATAAGATCAACCGTACGTTGAGCGAGTGGTTTGAAAAAAGAAGGAAAGAAACCTACATCCGTATCGATCCGCAGTATCAGAATTATAAGGAATTGAAGGGCTGGGCAACGCCGGTATCTGCTATTGTAGCGGTGCCTGATGCTGCTGACAGTTCAACTACTCCTGCATCTCCGGCTACTACCACTCCTGTAAAACAATAAATGAGCCTGTACATGCAGCACCGATCAGAAGTTGAGGCCGCTGATGCCCTGAACCAAACCTATAAGCAGCTACGCGCCGAAATAGGTAAAGTGATCATAGGGCAGGAAGATGTAGTAAAGTTTGTGCTGATCTCTATTTTCAGCAACGGCCATTGCCTTTTGGTAGGCGTTCCGGGACTGGCAAAAACGCTGCTGGTACAAACCGTTTCGCAGGCGCTTCACCTCGATTTTAAACGTATACAGTTTACACCCGACCTGATGCCGTCTGACATTATCGGTTCGGAAATTTTAGGCGAAGACAGGCATTTTAAATTTATCCCCGGACCGGTTTTTTCCAACATTATCCTGGCCGACGAGATCAATCGTACACCGCCCAAAACGCAGGCCGCCTTGTTGGAGGCTATGCAGGAAAAAGCAGTAACAGCAGCAGGAATTACGCATAAGCTGGCGCAGCCTTTCTTCGTGCTGGCTACCCAGAACCCGATTGAGCAGGAAGGCACGTATCCTCTTCCCGAAGCACAACTGGACCGTTTTATGTTTAATGTTTCGCTGGATTATCCATCTTTCCAGGAAGAATTACAGGTGGTGAAAAACACAACCGGTGGCCAACAGGCAAAGGTTGAACCCATATTAAATGCTGAACAGATCATTTATTTCCAACAGCTGGTAAAAAACATTCCTGTTGCCGATAATGTGCTTGAGTATGCCGTGAAACTGGTAGCCAAAACCCGCCCCGGCAGTGAATTCGCGCCGGCGCATGTAAAGAGATTACTCAACTGGGGCGCTGGTCCGCGTGCCTCACAATTTTTAATATTGGGAGCTAAATGCCACGCTGTAATAAGCGGAAAGTATTCCCCTGATATTGAAGATGTACGCGCCATTGCCAAACCTATACTGCGCCACCGCATTGTCCGCAGCTACCATGCTGAAGCGGACGGACTGACGACTGATGATATTATTGAGCAACTATTTTAGTGGTGAGTAAGTTGATAAGGTGAGTGGTTAAGTAAGGTAGTTGGGATTTTCCGACTTAAACTACTCACCTTATCAACCCAATAAACCATTCACCAACACTACTACTCCACCGCCGAAAATACTTCAAGCAGGATATTCCATTTATGATCTTTGTCCATCTCCCAGATGCGTACGTAGTAGTAATTATTAGTTACTGTACCCTGTTTTACGCTGGCTGAACCATAACTGTAAGCCAGGTCGCTGCTTATTGAGCGGCCCGCGTTGATGGTTTCTGCATTGATGCTGATACCTTCGTTATCGATGAATTTCATCACCTTATCCTGGCCAATCATCGGCTCAACGCCAGGGAAATAATAGCGGCCTTCCGGACTTAAAAATTCTTTATAGCTTGCCAGTGTTGAAATGGTCAGCGAGTGATTAAAGATCTTATCGGTATTAATGATAATATTTTTGCCGGCAAACGCAGGGTCTTTTCCCGGCGCCGATAATTTAGCCGGGTCAGGTTCGGTAAAATCACTAACAGGCGTTTGCGTAGGCTCCGGATGCTGTATACCCAAGTCCATTAACAATTTCAATTTACCATTGTCGTCGGCACGCCAGATGGATACGTAATCGCCGAAAACTTTGTCGCTATCGTCTTTACCGTTTTGGTACACATAAGGGCCGGCGCTAAAAGCCAGGTCGCCATTTGCAGATATACGTGCAAAATTTGGTTTCCAGGTAAGTGATCCCGGTTGCTTTTCAATATTGCTGTAAAAGTCAACTATCCTTATAGGCTGTGGTTTAAAAACAATGCCCTCCTCGTCGGCAACTTCTAAAAATGCATCTTTAATACCTTTTCGTTCAACCAGTTTATTAAAACTTTCTTCGGCTTTTATTACCTGGTCGGTTGTGGCAACGCTTTGGGGCTTTTGGGCCAGTGCTATACCGCTGAACATGCAAAGAGCAATAGCGGCTGATATTATTTTTTTCATTTGTGCGAATTGTGGCAGGAAATATAGTATAAGTTGTTGTTGTTTTAAATTTTAGTCCAGTTTGTACCTTCTTTAGAGTCTTTTAGCTGAAACCCGATCTTTTGCAACCCGTCGCGGATCTTGTCAGAAGTAGCATAGTCTTTTGACTGCTTGGCTTCATTACGGAGGTCGACGATAAAGTTCATCACCTGCGGCAGATCATCATCAGCAGCCTGTTCGTTCTTCAAACCCAGAACATCTTGTACAAAACTTTTCATCAATTGTTTTAAAAGTGCAAGGTTTTGCTGGTCTATCTTCATTTTGCCGTCATGCACCGAATTGATGATGCGCGATGCTTCAAAGAGCTCGGCAATCAGTACCGGGCTGTTGAAATCATCGTTCATAGCATCATAGCAACGCTGCATCAGCAAATTTATTTCAACATCCGATTTTTCACTTGCTTTTAGCTTGTCGATAAGCTCCCAGGCATTCAGCAAACGCTTAAAGCCTTTTTCAGAAGCTTCCATTGCTTCGTTGCCAAAATCGAGCGTACTGCGATAGTGTGCCTGCAACATAAAGAAACGCACCGTCATGGGGCTGTATGGCTTGTTGAGGATAGAATTATTCCCGCTGAATAACTCATGCGGTAAAAAGCTGTTGCCAAGCGATTTGGACATTTTTTGCCCATTCACCGTAAGCATATTGGTATGTACCCAATAATTGGCCGGCATTTTACCGCAGCAAGCGATGTTTTGAGCTATCTCGTTGGTATGGTGCGTAGGTACAAGGTCCATACCGCCGCCATGTATATCAAAATGCTGACCGAGATACTTATCACTCATGGCCGAACATTCCAAATGCCAGCCCGGAAAGCCCAGGCTCCACGGCGAAGGCCATGTTTGCAGGTGCTCGGGTTTGGCTTTTATCCAAAGGGCAAAATCAAGCCTGCCGCGTTTTTCCTGCTGACCGCCTAAGGCGCGGGTGTTGGTTAGTAAATCGTCCAGATTACGGCCATTCAGTATACCATAATCATGGTTTTGGTTATATTTCTCTACGTCAAAATACACGGAGCCGTCTACCTCATAAGCGTAGCCCGATTCCAGTATTTGTTTTATCATTTCTATCTGCTCAATCACATGGCCGGTAGCAGTTGGCTCGATGCTTGGCGGAAGAATATTTAGTTCCTCCATCACATCGTGAAAGCCTACGGTATATTTCTGTACGATCTCCATCGGCTCCAGCTTAGCCAGTTTAGCCTTTTTGGCGATCTTGTCCTCGCCTTCATCCGCATCACCTTCCAGATGGCCGGCATCAGTGATATTGCGCACGTAGCGCACTTTGTAACCCAATTGGCTCAGGTAACGGAAAATAAGGTCGAATGATATATAGGTGCGGCAATTGCCCAGGTGAACGTCGCTGTAAACGGTTGGGCCGCATACATACATACCCACATGCGGCGGATTAATTGCCTTAAACTCTTCTTTTTTACGCGTTAAAGTATTGTAAACAAATAATTTTTGTTCCATGCTGCAAACTTACAATTTCTGTGATAATCAGGAAGATGATTTTGTAACCTTTGCGCACGTATGACGAACGATGCTTACTGCCTTTCACCGGCTTCAACTTTAAACCGGCATCACCGTACATGCAGCTACCATAAACAATTAACCATCTCCTATCAACTCGCAGAAGTTATCCACCACGTATTCCCAAAAGCATCCTGCACACCTGCGGAGCGGCCATACGGCTGATCTACGGGCTCGTAAATGACGGATGCACCATCGGCAACGGCTTTCGTATAGCAATCGTCGCAATCGGCTACGTAGATAAAAAGGGCTGCATTTTGTATGGGATATTCTAAAGTCGCATCAGCAAACATAATAGTGCCGCCGTTCAGGTCAAGCTCGGCATGTTTAATGTGGTGCTCGTCGCGCATTTCACGCAGTTTCTCTTTTGCGCCAAATGCATCCTGCATAAATTTAGAAAAAGCCACGGCGTTCTTTAAAATGAGGTACGGCATGATGGGTTGGTAACCATCCGGAATATTTAGTGTGCTCATACTGGTTAGTTTTTATTTAACTTCTCAATGTTATGATCCAGGAGCTATCCCCCCTGTCAACCAACTTACATCCCCTTGTCTATCGCCTTATACACCACGTCCTGTATCCTTGGTCTTATCTTCATATTTCCTAATTTTTCAACCACTTTAGGATTCACACGATTTGATAAAAACACATAAACCAGGTTATACTTCGGGTCCACCCAAATGCAGGTACCCGTATAGCCCGTATGCCCGTAAGTTTGTGGCGAAGCCAGCTCTGACGGGTAATGATGATCGGTTATCGGGTCCCATCGGTCAAAGCCCAGCCCGCGGCGGCTCACGCTTGATTGCTGCGCGGTGAACATGTCCACCGTTTCAGGTTTAAAATAACGCACGCCGCCGTAAGTACCTTTGTTCAATATCATCTGGTATAAAATAGCCACGTCATTTGCATTGGCAAAGAGGCCTGCATTGCCCGATACATCGCCGCAAAGCGCTGCTGTCTGGTCTTCTACATAGCCATCCAGCAAAACATGGCGGAAAACCATATCATTTTCCGTAGGAATGATCCGCGAAACAGGGAAACGGTACAATGGCAAAAACCCGGCCGACTGCATGCCCAGCGGCAGGTAAAATTGCTGCAAAACATATTGATTAAGCGGCTGCGAAGTAACCGTTTCGCCTATCTCCTTCATTATTACCATGCTGATGTCGCTATACACATACTGCCCGCGCGTGCGCAATGGCGAGTTCATGATCTTAGGCCACATCATATCGTTAAAGTAATTTTTACGCAGGTAATAATTGTCAACCACCTTAGTCGGATAGTTTGCGGATGAATCAATACTGTGGTCACTGGGTTTCAGATCCTCATACGTACGCACGTCGGGCACTAACCCAGCCTGGTGGGTCATCAGCTCGCGCAGTTTTATGTTGTCTTTATTGGTGCCATGCGCATATGGAATGTAATTACCGATGGTAGAATCCATATTGAGCGCACCCTGTTCGGTAAGGCGCATTACCTCCATTGTAGTGGCTGTAACTTTGGTTACCGATGCCAGGTCGAAAATGTCGGTTAGCTTGTCAGGCTGCTGGTTGTCATAGGTATGATAGCCGTAAGCTTTGTTAAAGATCACTTTGCCGTCCTTTACCACCAGCACCACGCAGCCAGGGGTTGCATGTGCAGCAATAGCCTCGTGTGCAATATCATCAATGCTTAATAAATTGTTCGAGTTCACGCCTGCATCTTCCGGTACGGTATATTGCAGCCGGGTCTTTTGCGTCAAAAATCCCATGCCCGTAGCATAGCGCGGCGAATAGGTCGCCTTTAGCTTTTGCGTAACGGCTACACCGCCAAAAATGGCCTCAGCGCTAAAATCTGCTGATACCGGTGAAACCCGCTCGCACCAGATGACCGGCACGCCAATATCATTCAGCTTAGCAAATGAGCTTCCGTTGCCAAACAGTGCGATCACTACATTTTTCAGTTTCTGATTTTGCTGGATGAAAGTGATCACCTGCGGATTATTCACATCCTCCGGACTAAGCTCCACGATCAGTGTGTTGTACCATTTCAGATCTAAAGCCAGGGTGGTGATATTTTTAAGTCCGGTGAGATAATCGTTGCCATTAAACGTATCGACCTTGCTGTATTTATTGAGTAGACTATCAAATTCCGTGGAGTATTGGTAAGAAAAATGTACGCTGGCGGCTTTCAGGTTTTCCAGGCCCTGCAGCGGCACTAGGTACGAGGCATTGTTAAGCAGCACGGTGGAATTTTGCACCTGCTTCTCTTCATTTACATAAGCCATCCCCGTGGATGGCGGATTTTGCGCGCAGGCCGAATGGAACAACACAAAACACAGCAGGACGGGGATAAGCCCCGGCTTACTTTTTCTCATAAACTTTCTCACCATTAATATACGTTTTCAACACCTTCACTTTTGGCAACTGGCCGCCATCAATCTTCATTAAATCCTGATCCAGGATCACAAAGTCGGCAAATTTACCGGCTTCTATGCTGCCTTTTTCTTTTTCTTCAAACTGAGCCTTTGCCGCCCATATGGTTATACCGCGCAGCGCCTGTTCGCGGGTCAGGGCGTTTTCCATTTGGAAACCGCCATTGGGTTGCCCGTCAAGATTTTTGCGTACAACCGCTGCATAAAATGTATATACCGGGTTGATGTTTTCTACCGGGAAATCGGTACCCAGCGGCAACCAGCCATTTTGCTCAAGCAATTGCTTGTAGGCATAAGCCGTTTTTATGCGTTTAGGGCCAAGGCGTTTTATTGCCCAAAGCATATCAGAAGTTGCATGTGTTGGCTGTACAGATGGGATGATACTGTTATCTCCAAACATTTTTATATCCGCCGGATCGACGATCTGCGCATGTTCTATTCTCCAACGCCTGTCATTCTTGCCTTTTAAAACGCCGGCATAAACTTTTAGTATCAGCCGGTTGGCCGAATCGCCGATAGCATGCGTGCTTAGCTGGAAACCATGCGCGTAAACCTTCTGCGCTATCTCTGCAAAGTGTTTTGCATTGCTCAGCAGGTATCCGCGCCATTTGGATGAATCGCTGTAATCCTGCAGCAAACATGCCCCGCGCGAACCCAGCGCACCGTCGGCATACATTTTAAAACCGCGCACATCCAAACCGGGCGATTTATAAGCGCCGTGTTTAAACAGGTAATCGTAATTTTCCTGTTTGTCCGATAGCATCAGGTACAGGCGTATTTTCAGTGTGCCTTTATGCTGCTCATCAGCAACCGTACTGATCAAGGTATAAGGTACGCCGCAGTCAGCAACGGTAGTCAGGCCGTCGGCAAAGCAGTTCTTCTGCCCGTCAAGCAATGCCGCCTGCACATCCTGGTCGCTCATCGGCGGTATTTTACGGGTAACTATTCCTACGGCATTATCCACTAACACGCCGGTTAATTTGCCTTTAATCGTTTCAATTCCACCGCCGCTTATCGTTTGCCCTGGCTTTATACCAGCCAGACTCAGGGCGGCCTGGTTAGCAATAGCTGCATGGCCATCTATCCGCTCCAAAAACACCGGCCGCACAGGGAAAAGTGAATCCAGCTTTGCTTTGTTAGGGAATCGCTTGTTTGTCCATAGGTTTTGGTCCCAGCCGCGGCCAATCAGCCAGCCGTCGGTATTGGTGCGTGCAAACGACACCAGCGTATCTGTAATTTGCTGCCAGCTATGCATGCCGCGCAGATCTGCCGACTGCAATCCTGTACTATATTCTAAAAAATGCGAATGCGCATCAATAAATCCCGGGTAAACAGCATGCCCGCCGGCATCTATCACTTGCTTAGCACTGTATTTTTGCAGCAGCGAAGTGCTGTCGCCTACCGCCAGTATCTTCCCATCCTTCACTACAAAGGCCTGCGCGACGGAAAAGCTGCTATCTACCGTGTAAACTACAGCATTTTTAACAAGGAGATCGGCATTATAATCCTGCTTCTTTGAGCAGGCCGCAACGAACAGCAGCAGCAGGGGCCATAATTTCTTCATACGCAATGTTTGGTGCAAAATAGTATTATTTCAGTTAAAAAAAGTTTTTTAGTGGGCGTCCGGGTTCGCTGCGAGTTTGGCGCAGCGTAACTTGTGACTTAGCATTGTTTTAAGTGTCTAGCTTTGGGCGTTGCCTTCGGCCCGGGCTTTTCAGGGCTGCGCTGCGCTCCGGCCCTGCGGGCTAAACCCTTACAATCCCTAACGCAATTTTGTCTGAACCATGATTTACCTGATTAAAGGATGAAAGGATTTTACCTGCATAAATCAGGGTAATCTTTAACTCCTATGAATCATGGTTCAGACAACCGCGTTAGGGATTGCAGCGGATACCGGCCTTAGCGCTTAAGGCCTGCAGGCGTATGAGCGGAAAGCCCGGCCGCAGGCAACGCCCATAACGCTTCGACAACACATCCCTGCCATCGCTCAAGGCTAAACGCGCCCCTCTCAAGAGGGGATCAAAAAAATTCTTCTTTAACGTTATCCCAAAACCATAATTCTTTACAACCAATAAATCATAAAAAAGTTATGGCGGTAAATATTTAATTTAGCAGCCTCAATAACATCTGCTGTTTACAGGCGTCTTTGAGGTGTTTAAGAACGAGAGGGAAATTATCATTATGCCAGACATCATTCAGCTTTTACCGGATTCCGTTGCCAACCAGATCGCTGCCGGCGAGGTAGTGCAAAGGCCGGCATCAGCGGTAAAGGAGCTGGTTGAAAATGCCATCGATGCCGGCGCGGATAAGATCCAGCTCATACTGAAGGATGCCGGTAAATCGCTCATCCAGGTGATCGACAACGGCTGCGGCATGAGCCCTACCGATGCGCGCATGGCATTTGAACGCCACGCCACTTCCAAGATCCGTAAGGCCGACGACCTGTTTGCCATCCGCACCATGGGTTTCCGCGGTGAGGCTATGGCATCCATCGCCGCTATTTCGCAGGTGGAATTGAAGACCCGCCGCCATGAGGATGAATTAGGCACCTGTATTTTTATAGAAGGATCTGAAGTGCTCAAGCAGGAAGCCTGCTCGGCAAACACCGGCACATCCATCTGTGTTAAAAACCTGTTTTACAATACCCCGGCGCGCCGCAATTTCCTCAAGAGCAACCCTGTGGAGATGCGCCACATTATCGACGAGTTTCAACGCGTAGCGCTGGCTAATCCGCAAATATTTTTTACGATGCACCACGACGGGCAGGAGGTTTACCATCTGCCGGCGACATTGCTTAAGCAACGCATCGTACATCTGCTTGGCAATAACTATAATCAGCGTTTAGTGCCGGTGGAGGAAGATACTACCATTATCAAATTGCATGGTTATGTTGGCAAACCGGAGTTCGCCCGCAAAACCCGCGGCGAGCAATTCTTTTTTGTGAATAAGCGGTTCATTAAAGACGCTTACCTAAACCATGCGGTGTTAACTGCTTTTGAGGAATTACTACCTGATGAATCATACCCGCTGTATGTGCTCTTTATCGATATCGACCCGGCAAAGATCGATATCAACGTGCATCCTACTAAAACGGAGATCAAATACCAGGACGAGAAGGCCATTTATGCCATCATCCGCTCGGCGGTAAAACGTTCGCTTGGTAAATATAATATCACGCCTACGCTTGATTTCGACCAGGAGAACAGCATCGGTCACCTCATCACGCCCAAGCCATTTGAGGAAATTGTTGCACCGACCATAGCCTTCAATCCAAACTTTAACCCCTTCGCCACCGAGAAAAAAACCGGCGAAAGAGAAATACCTTTTTTACGCGACACAGGTCACAGGAAAGATCCTATCCCAGGCAATTGGGATACGCTATACGAGATCAGCAAACGCGAGCCGGCGGTACAGCACCGTATGCACGAGGAAAAGAACATAGAGGTTGAGGAACAGGAAATAAGTAAATCGAGCGAGCGGCAATTGTTCCAGGTGCATAATCGCTTTATCCTGTCGCAGATCAAATCGGGATTTATGCTCATCAGTCAACAGGCTGCTCATGAGCGGGTATTGTACGAGCGCTTTTTGCAGCAATTGGAAAATCACTCAGGCGTAAGCCAGCAGAGCTTGTTCCCGCAATCGGTTACACTAAACAGCAGCGACTTTGAGTTATTAAGAGAACTTTTGCCGGATGTACGCGCATTGGGTTTTGATATACGCGAATTTGGCAAAAATACGGTAGTGGTTGAGGGTATCCCCGCCGATCTGAACAATATAGGCGAGCACGAATTGCTGGAGCAATTGCTGGAAGGCTTTAAAAACAACCTGGCCATTTTAAAGTTAGACAGGCGCGATAATCTGGCACGGTCGTTGGCACGTAATGCTGCGATAAAAACCGGCACCAAAATGTCACTCGAAGAGATGAATTTACTCATCGACCAGCTTTTTGCCTGCCAGATGCCAAATTTAGCTTTGAACGGCAAACCCGTTATCACTACTTTTACGTTAAACGAATTATTGGAACGATTTGAAAAATAATAGCTTCAGCTTAAATTAATAAAAGAACTTAAATGCAATCACCTTTCGCCAACATTCCACCGGTTGTAAAAAACCTGCTTATTATCAATATTCTTTGTTTTCTGCCTTATATATTTTTTAGCACACAGCAATATGATGATCTTGCTGTACAGCATTTTGCCCTTTTCTATTTTGGCTCACCATTTTTTAAACCATGGCAAATTGTCACCTACATGTTTCTGCATGGCGGTTGGCCGCATATATTTTTCAATATGTTTGCTTTGTTCTCATTCGGGCCGATAATAGAGTATACGGTGGGTTCAAAGAAATTTTTTAACCTCTATTTTATCAGTGGCATTGGCGCGGCCCTTTTTCAGTTGCTGGTAATGGCTATCGAGATGTATCATTATACCGGTCACTTTATAGTGCCGCTTGATTATCATGCCGATGCGATAACCATCAGCAAAGTAAGTGCAATATATAGCGGCCCTATTTTGGGGGCATCAGGCGCCGTATTTGGTATTTTAATAGGTTTCGGTATGCTTTATCCAAACATGGAATTGATGATCCTGTTTATACCTGTACCGGTAAAGGCAAAATACATTATACCCGTTTACGTGGTAGTGGAATTATTCCTTGGCTTTGGCCAGTTTGCAGGCGATAATGTTGCCCACTTTGCGCACATCGGCGGAGCAATTATCGGGTATATCGTGGTTAAGACGTGGAACATCAACCGTAATAATAACATCTACAGGTAAGAAATGACACTTTGGGATAACATAACATACAGGATACGCTCGGGCAGCAGGCTTTACTTGCTGATCACTATCAACGTGGCTGTATTTTTGGCTATCAATATTCCGGCTGTTATTGAATGGATGGTGAATGGCGGACACTCGGGATACATTAGCTATTTCGCAAACGAATATCTCGATCTGCCTGCCGACATCCATAAGCTGCCTACCCACTTTTGGACTCCGCTCACCTACATGTTCATGCATGACGGTATATGGCACATCGCCGTAAATATGCTATGGTTGTATTGGATGGGACAGATATTTATAGAATACCTTGGCGACAAACGCGTGCTGGGCCTTTACCTAATGGGCGGACTGGCTGGCGCATTGTTGTATGTTGCCAGCTTTAATTTATTACCTGCATTTAGAGATCTGGTACATGTGAGTGTTCTTTTAGGTGCATCTGGAAGTGTAATGGCTATTACAGCGGCTACCGCTACACTTTTACCCAATTATGAAATCTCTATTATACTTATAGGCCCGGTAAAATTAAAATGGGTCGCATTGTTCCTGGTAATACTGGATTTTCTGATGATCGTACAGTCTAATCCGGGCGGCGAAATTGCCCACCTTGGCGGTGCGTTATTAGGTTTTGTCTACATCAAACGCCTGCAAAAAGGCAGCGATTGGGTGGCAACCATCAGCAATGTATTTAAACGCGGTCCCAAAATGTCAAACCTGAAAGTAGTTGCCGGTAACGGTGCAAAAAAAGGCCCGGTAAAACCACGGCAGGAAGAGATCGACCGCGTACTTGATAAAATATCCGTATCGGGCTATGACAGCCTGAACAAAGAAGAAAAAGAAATACTATTTCGCGCCAGCAAAAATGAAAACTAAAAGAAAGTTCAATTTTTTTGATAAGCTCTTCTTCCTTTTCACCGTAATTCTGTGCGCTTCTATCCTCATCTCCTATCTCGCGCCATATTGCGATCCTTCATCTTATTGGCTCATCGCTTTTTTCGGCCTGGCCTACCCGGTATTGCTGCCGGCGGTTGCGGTTATGGCTATTTATTGGCTTTTGCGCAGGAGCATCTGGGTACTGCTTCCGGTTATCTGCATTTTGGCAGGCTGGAAAGTAATGAACGAGAGCATCGGTTTTCGTACCCACCCATCCTATGACGCTGCGAGGGATACCAATAATATCCGTGTGCTGACCTACAATGTGCATTCATTTCAAAAATACGGCTCAAAAACCGACTTTTCGGCCATGCATGATATTTTGGATATCATCAATCAACAGCAGCCCACCATTGTATGTATGCAGGAGTTTTTTAGCTATGATCAGGGTCCGCGCGATGTGCTGGATTCGTTGCAGGCAGTTTTACACACAACTTATAATTACCACGAAGTATTCCGCAAGCATTATGAGCGGCGGTATGCGCCCAGCGTGGGGTTTTTCGGGATGGCCATCATCTCAAAATTGCCTGTTGTAGATACGGGTTTTATACAGATCTCTGAAAGTAAACGCAATGATGACCAATGCCTTTATGCCGATGTAAAAAAGGGCGATAAAATATTCAGGATCTATAATGTGCACCTGCAATCGATCAAGTTCGACCCTAAGGACTATAGCTACCTGAATGAGGTGGCAGCCGAAGGCAAAACAGATGTTAATTCAACCAAACGGATGTGGAGCAAGCTGAAAATAGCTTTTATAAAAAGAAGCGGGCAGATTTCTTTAATAAAACAGCATGCGGCCCAATGCCCACACCCATACATTATTGCGGGTGATTTTAATGATACGCCGGGCTCGTTCAGCGTAAATCAAATGGAGAAAGGGCTTAAAAATTCTTTTTGTGAAAAAGGCTCGGGCCTGGGCATTACCTACAACGGCGATTTTCCGAACTTCCAAATAGATTATGTAATGGCCAGCCCGGCATTCAATATCATGAATTACGATATCGTGAAGCAAAAGCTATCGGACCATTACCCGGTTTACAGCGATATGGTTTTGAAATAATGAGCCACTCCCTGCCAACTAAAATTACATCCGCTTAACACTATTCACATAAAATGCTGTTAAACTTGCAACACAGTAACTTAAGCACAGTTTCTGCATCTAAAGCTGTATGAGAATAGGTATAGTCTGTTATCCAACTTTTGGAGGGAGTGGCGTGGTGGCCACCGAGCTTGGTAAAGCTTTGGCCGATCGCGGTCACCAGGTACATTTCATTACCTATAATCAGCCGGCCAGGCTCGATTTCTTTTCGGCCAACCTTTTCTATCACGAGGTAGCTGTTTCCAACTATCCTTTGTTCGATTATCCGCCTTATGAGCTTGCGCTTGCCAGTAAGCTGGTGGATGTGGTACGCTTTGAAAAGCTGGATGTGCTGCACGTGCATTACGCTATTCCGCATGCTTCGGCGGCGTTTATGGCGAAGCAGATCTTACTCACTTACGGCATTTTTATCCCGGTGGTGACCACATTACACGGTACTGATATTACTCTGGTTGGCAAAGACCGTACATTTAAACCAGTTGTTACCTTTTCTATCAATAAATCGGATGGCGTGACTGCCGTTTCCGAACATCTGCGACAGGACACCTATAAATATTTTGCTATCGAGAATGAGATTAAAGTTATACCCAACTTTATCGATTTGACCCGTTTCAGCCTGAAGGCGAAAGATCATTTTAAGAAAGCGATAGCGCCTGAAGGGGAAAAAATATTGGTGCATACCTCCAATTTCCGTTCGGTAAAGCGTACGGATGACGTGATCCGCATATTTGCCGAGGTAGTGAAGCGAATACCGGCCAAACTACTAATGGTAGGAGATGGTAAAGAACGCGCCGACTGCGAGCAATTGTGCCGCGACCTGGGCGTAAGCGGCGATACCCGTTTTTTAGGCAAGCAGGACGCGATAGAGGAAATATTGTCTGTTGCAGACCTGTTCCTGATGCCGTCCAAAAATGAAAGCTTTGGCTTGGCCGCACTGGAAGCCATGGCCTGTAAGGTGCCTGTGGTAAGTAGTAATGCAGGTGGTTTACCCGAACTGAATGTTGATGGTGTAACCGGGTTTTTAAGCGACGTAGGCGATGTAAAAAGCATGTCCGAAAACGCTATCTATATCCTGGAAGACCCACAACGACTGGCGCAATTCAAAGAAAACGCGCTGAAACGCGCTAAGGAATTTGACCTGCATAATATACTGCCGATATACGAGAATTACTACACTGAGATCATTGAGCGGAGTAATGAGACGGTGTAAACTCCCACATATCTATTGTTACCAGTAAATAAGCTTTGATGGAATGAATTCGCATATAATGATTTCATCCTCCAATTCGATAAAAACGATTGTGTATTTTTTGCGGAAGGATATGCATTTATAACCAATCAGATTTCTTTCAGGATCCCGGCATAAACGATAACTTTTTCGGGAATCGCCTAATCCTTCTATAAAATCATAAGTATCATCTGTAAATTTTTCAGCTGCGACTAATAATCCTTCAGATTCAATATACCAGGATATTTCAGCAATACTTGCAGCCGCTGATTCGCGAACAACTACTTTTCTGAAGCCCATTTTTTTATGAGCTTCTTACTGTATGATCTGGCTTCTTCTACAGAAAATGTTTTCTCAGGCTTCCATTTTAATGCAGCCTGCTTCTGTAATTCCTGATAATTCTCCTCAGATAGCAGTACATATTTCTTATTATCTATGGTTAAATGTGTCATAACTCACTTCTAATATTCACGAAAATACGAATTAAATCACACAAAAAAGCCCTCACAAATCTGCAAGGGCCTTTAATTTCTTATCCAATCAGCAAACTGCTAACCGAAAACTTTCACCTTAGAACGGCAGATCATCATCCTCAGGTGCTGAGCTGATATCAGCAGGTGGTGCATATTGTGGTGCAGGGGCAGATGCCGGTGTGCCGGCCAATACGTTTATCTTCCAAAGCACAAGCGAGTTGAAATAGCTTTTCTTGCCGGTTTTGTCTGTCCACGGACGGCCGCGCAGGTTGAAGAAAACTTCAACATCGTCGCCAACCTTTACATTGTCGAGCAAAGCGCAGCGATCTTGTATGGCTTCAAACTTTAAATATTCAGGATATTGAGGATTCTCAACGTATTCTACTATCAGTTCCCTTTTCTTTAGCGACTCCGTAACCTGTGTGGTTGGGCTCACTTCATGTATCTTACCTTTAATTTCCATTTCGTTATAAAAAACTATTGAAATGTAAAGTTAATGGTAAGAAATTAAATTGCCATGCTTTTAATGTTTAAATTCGCACAATCTCATGGAAGTTTTCCACACTGAAAGCAAGATCATCATTACTTGCAATAAACGATTGTCGCCCTATCTGCAACAGGAAGTTGAGGAACTGGGTTTTAAGCCTGTGCGTGTTTTTTCAACAGGCGTTGAATTGTTAGGTACCGTTACCGACACCATCCCGCTGAATGTTAACCTGCGCTGCGCCAGCCAGATACTGTATTCGCTACAGAGCTTTAAAGCAGCCGACCCACAGGAACTTTACGATAACCTGGTAAAGATAGAGTGGGAAAAGCTGATCGATTTTTCAGGCTATTTTTCTGTTACCTCCAACGTTAATAACGAGCATATCCTTACCCCGCTTTTTGCGAATGTAAAAGTGAAGGATGCTATTGTCGACAGGATAAAATCGGTAAAAGACATCCGCCCGAATTCCGGTCCTGAATCAAATAAAACCGTCATCCATCTTTATTGGCAGGATGATCGCGCTGAGATATTTTTAGATACTTCAGGCGAAACGCTTGCCAAACACAGCTATCGCAAACTGCCGGGCAAAGCGCCGATGCTGGAAGCGCTGGCGGCAGGAACCATCATGGCTACCCGCTGGGACAGGAAGAGTTCGTTCGTTAACCCGATGTGTGGTTCGGGTACGCTGGCTATCGAGGCGGCTTTGCTGGCGACGGATAAATCGCCGGGCTTGTTCAGGATGAACTATGGCTTTATGCATGTTATCGGTTACGATGAGCAGGTGTTTTTTGTAGAGCGGCGCAAGCTGAAGGATAAATCCAAAAAGGAAATTGGGTTTAAAATTGTCGCAACGGATATTTCTGATGATGCGATAGATATCGCTCAAAAGAACGCCCGTACAGCCGGGGTAGAACATTTGATAGATTTTGCTGTTTGTGATTTTGCAGACACGAATGTACCTGAAGATGCCGGGATAGTGATGTTTAACCCGGAATATGGCGAGCGTTTAGGTACGCATACCAAACTGGAAATTACGTACAAACGCATTGGCGACTTTTTGAAACAGCAATGCAAAGGCTACAGGGGCTACGTGTTTACGGGTAACCCCGATCTGGCCAAAAAGATAGGCCTACGTGCGTCGCGCAAAATAGAGTTTTACAATGGCAAGCTGGATTGCCGCTTATTTGAGTACGAGCTATATGAAGGCACAAAACGCGAACCCCAGGAATAAAAATCATATAAAAAGCACCCTCATTATAATTGCCCTGCTGCTGATTTCGATATGCAGCAAAGCGCAGTCGCCATTCCCGTTCAAGGCGGGAAGTGAAGCGATGAACAAATTTTTCAGGGATAGCATTAATATTTCTCCCGACCTGGCGGCAAGGAAAGCCACAGGAACCGTTGTGCTCAAATTCTCGGCCGATGGCAATGGCAGTATTTCAAAGATTGTAGTGTATTATGCCGATGATGTGAGCCTTACCCAACCCGTAATTGATGCGCTGAATAAATCCAATCGTCAATGGGCGATCCCCGGTAACCGCAAACTATACGATTACGTAATATCGTTCACCATATATTTCAACTTGCCGGATAACGCCAGTCCGGAATTGAAAGAACAGTTCTACAAGTTTTACTCCCAACGCAGGCAGATCACCGCCGCCAACGAAGTGCCGCTTGGGCAGGTTACCATGCTGCCGAATGTGATATTTACGTATGATTTACAGTAGATGAACCAGGATTAAACAGATTTATGTGATGTAAGATCAGATTTTTATATCCTGAAAATCTGTTTAATCCCCTCAAATCCTGGTTCCTAATAGTTCAACAGCGCTGCCATTTTCTCTTCCAATTTGCTCTTCGCCAAAAACTGATCTTCCAACCCTCTGTTCATCGGGATGGCTGTATCCATGCTCGCGCAACGGATCACCGGCGCATCCAAATAGCCAAAACAATGCTCAGCGATATGGGCGGCTATCTCGCCACCAAAACCACTTGTTAAGGTATCTTCATGCAGGATCAATACCCTGCCTGTCTTTTTAACGCTCGCCTCAACAGCTTCCTTATCCCAGGGCTGCAAGCTGCGCAGATCGATGATCTCGATGGACTGATCCCTATGTTTAGCGGCATATTCCAGCGCCCAATGTGCACCTAAGCCATAGGTGACAATGGTGGCGTCATTCCCTTCTTCCAGGATCTTCGCTTTGCCTATCTCCACATAATAATCACCTTCAGGCACACTGCCGTTCAGGCTGCGGTATAATAGTTTATGCTCGAAATAGATCACCGGGTTCGGGTCGTCGATAGCGCTCATGAGCAGGCCTTTGGCATCATCCGGGAAAGCCGGGTAAACTACCTTCAGTCCCGGGGTTTTAGTAAACCATGCTTCATTGGTTTGCGAATGGAAGGGCCCTGCTCCTGTTCCTGCACCTGCCGGCATGCGTATCACCACATCCACATTCTGCTGCCAGCGATAATAAGTTTTGGCCAGGTTATTTATTACCTGGTTAAAACCGCAGGTCACGAAATCGGCAAATTGCATTTCCACAATGGCTTTGCCGTCGTTAATGGATAACCCCATCGCTGCACCCACAATGGCCGATTCGCAAATAGGCGTGTTGCGTACCCGTTCGCGGCCAAATTCCTCAACAAAGCCTTGCGTGATCTTAAATGCACCCCCATATTCGGCAATATCCTGCCCCATGATCACTAAATTCTCGTGTTTGCGCATGCTCAATCGCATGGCATCGCTGATGGCATCGATATACCGTTTTTTTACCGATAGCCTGGGCTTTTCAGGCTGAAATGTATACGGCATATACATGTCCGCCAGTTCAATTTCTTCATCAGGGATGATATCCGGCTCGCTGAATGCCTTTTCCACTTCTGAATCTATCGCCTTATTGAAAACACTGCGGATATGCTCCGGCCATTCGGGTTTCAGCAGCTTTTCATCTATCAGATATTGCTCAAAATTGGCGAGCGGATCTTTCTCTGCCCATTCTTCAAACAAGTGCGGCGGTACATATTTTACTCCTGAAGCTTCCTCATGCCCACGCATCCTGAAGGTCATACATTCCAGCAGAACAGGGCGCGGATCATTGCGCATACTGGTAGCCAGTTCATTCACCGTATGGTAAACTTCAAGCAGGTTATTGCCGTCAATGCGGCGGCCTTCCATGCCATAGCCAATTGCGCGGTCGACCAAACTGTCGCATGCGTACTGCTCATTGGTTGGGGTAGAGATGCCGTAGCCGTTGTTTTCTATCACAAATATCACCGGGAGGTTCCATACAGCAGCTACGTTGAGCGCCTCATGGAAATCGCCTTCGCTCGTTGCCCCTTCGCCGGTAAAGGCAAGCGTTACTTTTTTACGATGGTTAAGTTTATCAGCTAACGCGATACCATCGGCCAAAGCCAGCTGCGGACCGAGGTGAGAGATCATCCCGATGATCTTATAATACTGCGTGCCGAAATGGAACGACCTGTCGCGCCCCTTGGTAAAGCCCGATGCCTTACCCTGCCATTGCGCCACCAGCCTTGAAATTGGGATACCACGCGTGGTGAATACACCGAGATTGCGGTGCATGGGTAAAATATATTCATCAACATGCATAGCCAGTGTGCATCCTACCGAGATCGCCTCCTGCCCTATACCCGAAAACCATTTCCCTATCCTGCCCTGCCTCAATAGTATCAGCATTTTCTCCTCAATTAACCGTGGAAGCAATAAACGCTTGTAAAATGCCGTTAATTCGTCGTTACTGAGGCCTTTTCTCGTAAAAATCATATAGCTAAACGAATGAAGTTTTTAAATCTTTGTATGTTTACGGTATCAATTCTAAAAGTATGAAATTTAAACGTACGCTGCTTTTTCTGTTACTTACTACCCCTGCTTTTATTGTTCACGCGCAGAGCTATTTTTTGCTGCCCGAAAACTTTTATGTGCAAAAGGGGCAAAAGATAGAGTTGCGTTTACTGCAAAGCGATGATTTTAACAAACAAAGCGACTTTAAATTTCAGGCCGACAAAACTGCAAAATTTGAACTGTATCAGGGCAAGAAAAAAATAGATCTGAAACCGATGGCAAAAGATACCGGTGCAGTGATCAGCATGCAGGCATCAGACGATGGCCTGGCACTGATAGATATGGTTACTACAACAACCTCGAACGAAATGAGCCGCGCCAAATTTCTGCGTGGTTTGGACGAGGGTGACCCGGATAATATTGCCGAAAAAGTGAAGAACAGCAACCAGCTTTATTATAAAGAGACTTACACTTCGTACATGAAAACGCTTTTGCCGGTTGAAAAGAATGAGGGCAAAGTTTTTGAAAAACCACAGGGCGATGAGTTTGAGATAGTGATACAGCAGAACCCTTATAAGTTTAACTACGGCGATGACATTACAGGCGAGATCTTTTTCCAGGGAAAACCGCTTGCAAATGTTGAGGTAGATTTGTTTGTACGTACGGTAAACGGATTGGTTTTCCCGCAGAAACTGAGCAGCGATGCCGGCGGACTGATCTACTTTAAACTGAGCCGGGAAGGTGTTTATATTCTGCGCGCCAAACACTTTATTGTATCAAAAGATAAAAACGCCGATTTTCAAAGCTGGAGGGCAACCTACTCCTTCGCCTTCAGCAGCAGCAACGAAATGCCAAATACTTACAGGGAATTTGGCATGGGGAATAAGCACTGAGGGTTAGAGATTGGAGATTAGTGAATTAGAGATTAGAAGTCTCCTCTGAACTACCTTTCAGCAGTTTGGTTTTGTCCAGCCTTTTGCTTCAATGCGCAATATTCCCAAGCTAACTTAAAACAGGTCAATCGTTATTTTCAAAAAAATCATTTTCCAAAAAACCGATTTAGCGGATTATTTATATCTTCGATAAACTTTAGGCTGATAAGTCCTATCGCTTCTCAAAAGATGAACACTAAAAAAGCAAAACTGATCCTGTTGCTGATCGCTGTGCTGCAATCAGCCGTGATTTTTACAGGCTACGCACAAGTAAGTAAAATTTCAAACGGAATACTGGTTAAAGTGGGCGACCGCCAGGTGGGACTAACTGCCGTTAAAAGTTCACTGTTTTGCCTGAGCCTGAACAATTCCAGTGTACCATCAGTCATAAAAAGCGTGTTTATCGATAAGGGAAACATCGTTACTCCATATACGGTGATCTCTGTTGCGCCCTCCTACGGTATTAAAACAACCTATGGGAAATTAATGATCAACACCGATACAAAAATTTGGTCGTTGTATGATGCCGCCGGTCGTGTGCTTATTAGCGCCGGTGGTTTTTTAACTACCGATTCTACCATACAGATCACACATACTTCGCAAGGCTTGTTATATGGTTCGGGTAACCAGGCCACAAAATCGCTGGAGAAAGATCAGTCAAAATCCGCGTCGGGCAATGGTACAGCAGGCATTCCTTATTTCTGGAGCACCGGTGGTTACAGCGCTTTTGCTGTTTCGGTAAATGATAACAAACCGGCAACCTGGGACAGAGCAAAGGACAAAGCGACATTAACCTGGAAGTTTGCCGGAAAGGCAGCAAACTTATACCTGTGGCCGGCTAAAACCATGCAAGATGGCGCAAGCGGCTATGTAAAACTTACCGGAAGACCAAAACTGCCGCCAAGATGGGCATTTGGTTACCTGCAAAGTAAATGGGGATGGGACGATAGCACCTATATAGCCGACGTTGCTACCAAATTCCGCACCCATAAATTACCGGTTGATGCTTTCATTTTCGATTTTGAATGGTATACCACTACTCCCGATTACACGGTTAAAAAAGAAGGCAAGGAAGGTTTTACCGATTTTCAGTTCAACCCCAAACTATTCCCTCATCCGGCTAAACAGATAGCCGAACTGAAAAACCAGAATATTAAATTTATCGGCATACGCAAACCGCGATTGGGTAATAACCTGAGCCTGGATACCGCCCGTAATAATGGCTGGCTGAGCAACCCTAAAACCGACAGGGATCTGGACTTTAAAAATCTAGGACTGCAAGCCTGGTATAAAGCAAAAAACAAACCGCTAATTAAAGATGGCGTAGATGCCTGGTGGGATGATGAAGGTGAATCCTACTATACTTGCTATTATTGGTGGAACAAAACGCAATATGATCTGTTGGCGGAAGCCCGGCCAAATTACCGCCATTTTACGCTGAACAGGGCATTTAGTCCCGGCAACCAGCGCTTTGGCTATTGTACCTGGAGCGGCGATATCTATTCAAACTGGGCATCTTTAGCCGATGTACCTAAAGACCTGCTTAATTTCAGTTTGGCCGGCATGTATTACGGCGCTTGCGATATTGGCGGTTTCCACGGCACCCCGGCTAAGGAATTGTTGGTGAGATGGTTCCAGGCAGGTACTTTTTTCCCGATCATGCGCTCCCATTCCGACATTGGCACCACTGCGCGTTTCCCTTTTCTCTGGGGCGAGGATGGCGAATCGGCTATTCGTAAAGCACTTAATCTGCGCTACCGGCTGCTTCCGTATACTTATAGTTTGGGCCACGAAGCTTACAGCACCGGCGTGCCTATTATTCGGCCGCTGGTAATGGAATTCCCGGCAGATACAGCGGTTGCTAATATGACCGATGAGTGGCTGTTAGGAAAAGGATTGCTGGCTGCGCCAGTACTAAATGAAGGCGGCAAGCGAAATGTTTATCTGCCTGCCGGCACCTGGTATGATTATTTCACGGGTGAAGTGATCAAAGGCCCGAAGACAATCGCAGTACAAAAAGCGCTGGATGAAGTACCGGTGTATGTGTATGAAGGCACTATACTTCCGCTAGGCCCTGTTATTCAATATTCAGAACAAGCTTCGAATACTCCGCTCGAGATCCATGTCTACCCGGGCAAAAACGGTAGTTTTAAAATGGTTGAAGATGACGGTACATCGTATAACTACACCAAAGGCAGTACCCGCACAACCGCTTATTACTGGAACGATAAAACCAAAACGTTGACCTGGAAAGTAAGCGGAATATATTCAGGTAAGAATGTTTATAAGACAATTAAGGCTGTTTTGGGTAAAGAAGAAAAGGCTGCGGTTATTGGCCGTAAAGGGAGCGTAGTGTTTAAGTAATCTGTGATTGAACGGTTTGCCAATCGCTTCAATTATTCATATTATGCACGGGGGTAGTCTCTTTTATAAAGATCACCGCATCATATGCTTTGCCGAGTTTGTTGTTGACAAACATCTGGCCTAATCCACCTTTAGAATTGTAAGTTAAGCCTATTGATATAGAATATACATCTTTATTGAAAAATTCGGCGATTACAGGAGCTGCTTCTGATGCAGATCTGGTATCGATAATAAAATCAGGTGCCCGGCATTTTGCAAAAATTGAGCCGCTTGATCCTTTTATTTTGTCTGCTTCCGGTAATTCTGGCCATTCATATTTCCCCAGTGCCAGGTTATAAGAACGCATGGAACCCTTTTCAAAATCGAAACCCATGGCGTAATATTGACTGCCAAAATAATTGGAAAGATTTTCTCCCATGGATACCACCCGCATACCGCCGCTTGCTTTGCTAATGTGCGCGTTATGCGCCCAAACCATCATCTTTTTATGGCTGGTGTAATTGTATATCCATTCGATATTTTCGGCCATACATTTGTCGCGCCATTCAAATTGTTGCGGCGAAAAACCACTTGGGGTAACAAACGTTATAAATTGCTGCATTTCGCGCACGTAATGATTGTAAAGCGCAGTATCGCCGATGGTAAATTTTAGCTTTGAAAGCTGGTCAGCCGCATTTTTCAGCACTATTTTGTCGGTATCGCCATCTATAATTTCCTTTACGGGTTTTCGCGATGCTTTTAACGCCAGTTCCATCTCAGAGGTAAACTTTCCCTGTGGTTGCAGATAGTTTCTTAAGGATTTTAACAACGGTGTAACATATTGCATATCGCACCCAAAAAACCGCACCTTGTTTTCGGCACTCTGTGTATTGTTATATGCTTTTAACCAATTGCATAAGGCAATCATTTCGCGGGTTTTCCAAATGCCAAACACCATCCCGCTGTCTATCCCGTTCTCTATCGGACTTTTATTGTTGATGATGTAATCATTCAGTTTTTGAGAAGCCGCGAAATCATCTTCTATTACAAATGCCTTCACGCCCATTTCTTTCACCAAAAATTCGAGCATGCGATGTTTGAACACTACAAATTCATGCGTACCATGCGTAGCCTCGCCCAGCCCGATGATCATTTTACCGGAAAGATATGGCTTAAGCGAATCAAGGTCGCTATAACTCGAATCGGGATTGAGGGTATTCAATGTAATAAGCTGTCTGTTTAATGCATCTACCAGCTTTTTCTGCGCTGTAGCGTTAAAATTCAATGCAGCTAACGCGATTATCGTTAATAAGACATAGACATTTTTTGGCATAACGGTTTGGTTCGATATTATCCCACTTAACGATTTTATTTATCTCAGGTTGTGGCAACAAGCAAACTGCTCACAGCAAACTATTCTCCCGAATGCTTATCCTGCCATTGCTTCGCGAAAGATTTATCGGCAACTTCCGGCATCTCACGGTAATGGCCCCATGTTTTTTTGAAGAAGGTGCGCAGCATCCAGTTTTTGGTTTTTCCACTAAAGTAATCCATCGTTTTACGTTTCAGCATGCCTTTTTTCCAGAAGCTCCATCCCCAGCGCTCTTTGTTGGGCACCAGGCCTTCGTTCACCGCATCGCGGCGGTTAAGTAATAGCATTTTATGGATATCGATCTTCACCGGGCATACCTCGCTGCATTTGCCGCACAGGCTGGAGGCATAGCTCAGGTGCTTAAAATCTTCCATGCCCTTCATATGCGGCGTGATGATGGAGCCGATCGGGCCGGGGTAAGTGGTATCATAACTGTGGCCGCCGATATTTTTATATATCGGGCAGGCATTGAGGCATGCGCCGCAACGGATACAATATAAACCCTGGCGCTGTTCCTTTTGGGCAAGCAGGTTTGTACGACCATTATCAAGCAAGATCACATACATTTCCTCGGGGCCGTCGGGTTCACCGGTTTGCCGCGGACCGCTCAGTATGGTATTGTAAACAGTGAGATTTTGCCCGGTGCCATGCGTGGCCAGCATCGGCCAAAACAGGTCGAGATCGGCCATGGATGGGATGATCTTTTCGATTCCTACTATGGCAATATGGATCTTCGGGAATGAAGTGCTTAATCGCGCATTACCCTCATTCTCGCTAATGGCAATGCTGCCGGTATCGGCGATCAGGAAGTTGGCGCCGGTAATGCCTACATCTGCCTGCACATATTTATCGCGTAACAGTTCGCGGGCTTTTTGGGTGAGCTGTTCGGGCGTCGCATCCGGTGGTGTACCGAAACGCTCATGGAACAGTTTGGCAATGTCCTCTTTGCTGAGGTGCATGGCCGGGGTAACAATATGGTATGGCTTCTGGCCCAGCAGTTGTACAATGTACTCGCCGAGGTCGGTTTCCAATGATTCGATATGATGATGTTCAAGGAACTCATTCAGCTCGATCTCCTCGGTAACCATCGATTTGGACTTCACCACCGTTTTGGCGCCGGCTTTTTGCATGATGTTGAGGATCTCGCGATTAGCCTCTTCGGCATCGTTCGCCCAGATCACTTTACCGCCGCGTTTCTGGAAATTGGCTTCAAACTCCGGCAACATCTTGTCCAGCGTTTCCATCATTTTCCACTTGATCACGTGGCCCTTCTTCTTGGCGGTATCCAGGTTGATCAACCGCGAGAGGCCGCGCTCAACCGCAGCATCATATTTGCCGATATTGTAATTGATCACCCGGCGGTGGTCTGTATCAAATGCCTTTTCCTCGGCGGCAACCAGAAATTCATCGGCAGTATTTCCCATTTGGCAAAAATAATAGATTCGAGCTTACAGATTCAAGAATCAAGATGCAAGAGTCAGGATATAAGAATCGAAAATCAAAATACTAACGGGAAAACTCCTGTCTTGTTTCTTGCATCCTGATTCCTGCTTCTTTAATTTACTCACAATCCAGCTTCGACATCAGCTTATCAATCTTCTCCATCAATTTGTCAAGCTTATCCACTTCTATAGCATTCAGGCGCAGCTGTAATTCTTCTATCTCTTTTTTAGCTTCAACATTTGTACGGAAATCCTCGTCTGCCTGTACACGGTCGCGCTCGTTCTGGCGGTTCTGCGCCATCATGATGATCGGCGCGGCATAGGCGGCCTGGGTTGAAAAGAGCAGGTTAAGCAGGATGAACGGGTATTCGTCCCAATGGTGCATGATGCCGATGACATTTAACGTCATCCACAAAACCACGATAATACTTTGCCAGATGATAAATCGCCATGAGCCCATGCCTGTAGCAACGGTATCCGCCAGTCGCTGCCCGAAAGTCATTTCTTCTGTGTGTCTTTGGTGCCAGTTTTTCGTAATATTCATATGCCAGTTTTTTTTGTTAGTCATATAAAAGGGGTTTAAATTTTCATCTAAACATAGTGAAATTAATTGTGAACCAAGGTTAAATGGATGGGGGGATTTTCAAGATGTTTTAGGAATAAATAGTTCGTTTCCCCGCTATTAATTGCCAGTTGGCACGTTATGAAGGTAACTGAAAATGCATAAAAATGCGTCCGGATTTACCATTTTCTACTGTTTTTGAGCAAAAAAGTGTAGCGCTGTACTTGCATGATTAAAGCATATGCCATAATTTTATATTATTGATTATCAATTAGTTGGTAAATATAAAGTGTAGCAAAAGTGTAGCGTTTTGTATGCTTTCCGTAGCGTTTTTATGTGTGGCCCGTAGCGTAAGCGCTACACTACAAACTCAATACTGCTTTAAAAAATCACTTTACCACCCACACTGCAACGCCATACGGAGGGATGCTAAAACTCGCCTTAACGCCGTTAGCAGTAAGATTTACATCTCCCCAAATGCTTTTTAATATTACATCGGTTTCAATGGTAGCCTTCTGCTCTTTGTCGGATAAATTTACTGCCACAATTACCCGTGCGTTATCTTTGTCGCGCTCAAACGTCAGCACCTTATCATTGTCATTCTCCAAATTCTTATAGCCCCCATCAATGATCGCCGGATATTCGCGCCTTAAGCGGATAATATTCCGGTAATAATTCCATAACGAATTCGGATCATCCTTTTCCTCCTCCAGCGAAATGCCGTCATTCGGGATATCGGTATTGCCTTTCGTCCACCACGGGCCGTTCTTGTACCAGTAGGTCATGCCCGGGCCCTCGTCGCTTTTATACCATTCAAATGATTGCCGCTGGGGGATATCGTTACCATCATTCGGCCCCCAGTTGCCGTGTTCGCCTGTCTGACCGAGCTCCTGCCCGTAATAGATGGCTGGCACGCCGCCCATAAGCAAATTCAGCGCGCAGCCGATACGCAGCTTACCAGGATCGCTTTTTGCTGCTGATGCAAAGCGGCTCATATCGTGGTTCTCTATAAATACCACCTGCTGTTTGCCAGCCGGCGTTCTCAGCAGGGTGGAATCGGCCATTTTCTCAATTTCCTTTTTGCTCATATTGCGGATGGCAAAGGCCAGTCGCATATCAAACACGCGGTTTATTTTAGTTTGTTCCAGGTAATCGATACCAAAGCCGCCCCAATTGGCATTTTCCGCCACGATGGTGATCTTCGGATTAACCTTATGCAACCGGGTGATCAGCGGGTTCCAGAAACTGGTGAACAGGTGCGGCAGGCGGTTCATGTTATCCAGGTTATCCATCATATGGTCCAGCCTAAAGCCGTCCACGCCATCGTCAAATTTGCCGTCGCCATTCGGGTCCATCAAATATTTAAAAAAGCGGTAATTGTATTCCTGCACTTCTTTATTGTCCAGGTTCACCATTACCAGCTTGCGGGTAACGCCATCGTAACCGCTAAAATCGCTCACGCCGCCTACAATTTTTATCGGGGTAGCATTGGTTTTGTCGGTATAAACAATGTAATCGGCGTATTTCGATTTGGGATTATTGTACGAATCCTTGAACCAGATATGATCGCTGGCCACGTATTGCGTCTCCATATCCAGGTAAATTTTCATCCCGCGGCGGTGCACTTCTTTAACCAATAGTAAATAGTCGTGCAGGTCGCCATATCGCGGATCGATCTTATAAAAATCGCTTGCGAAGTAGTTGTGATAGTACACAGATTGGTACAATGGCGTTAATTGTATGGCAGTAACGCCCAATTGCTGTAAATAATCCAGTTTCAGGCGAAGGCCGTTCAGGTCGCCATGCTGGTCGCCTTTGCTGTCAAAAAAGCTGCGCTGGAATACGTGATAGATCACCTCATCTTTCACATTATCAGTGCTTTGCCGCTTTTGCGCATGCGCGATAGGTGCTGAAAAAATAGCCAGGCAGTACAGTGCTGCCACATACATTAATTTAAGATCTTTCATAACCAGGTTTTACGCTGCCAAAATAGCGCAACGTTTTTGCAAAAAACAACGATGAAATTACTATATTACTGGCACAATTTATCTCGCAAGCTTTATATTTGTATGTACATTTTGACAAAATGTTAATTTGTTCGAATAATATTCACCAATAATTAACCAAAATACTCATTCTTTTAACAAAATGTTATTCCGTAATTCGCAGGCTGGAACAGCTGTGTAAACGGAAAGCATTTAACAGGGTCAGCTATGGCAAATAACTCTTATGATGCTATTGTAATCGGGTCCGGGATCAGCGGGGGCTGGGCGGCGAAGGAACTTACCGAAAATGGTTTGAAAACCATTATGCTTGAGCGCGGGCGCAACATTGAGCATGTGAAGGATTACACCAATGCGCTAAAAGCGCCCTGGGAATTCGAGCATCGCGGTGGCCGTACGCAACAGATGAGCAAAGACTACCCGGTACTCGGGCGCGAGTACTTCCTCAACGAAACCAACCTTGATTATTGGGCAAGCGACAAAGACAGTCCGTACGTAGAAGTGAAACGTTTTGACTGGTTCCGGGGCTACCATGTTGGCGGTCGCTCGCTGATGTGGGGGCGTCAAAGCTACCGCTGGAGCGACCTGGATTTTGAAGCAAACCTGAAAGAAGGTGTTGGCGTAGACTGGCCCATCCGCTATAAAGACCTTGCCCCATGGTACAGCCATGTGGAGAGGCATGCAGGCATCAGCGGATCATTAGAAGGCATGCACCAGTTGCCGGATGGCGATTTTTTGCCGCCGATGGATATGAATGTTGCCGAACGATCGGTCGCCGACAAGGTGAACGCACACTACGCCGGCAAGCGAAAGATCATCATCGGCCGTACGGCTAATCTTACCAAAGCATTACCGGGCCGCAGCCATTGCCAGTTCCGCAACAAATGCGCTATGGGTTGCCCGTTTGGGGCTTACTTCAGCACGCAGTCGTCTACATTGCCGGCCGCTATGGCAACGGGTAATTTAACGGTGAGGCCATATTCTATCGTTACCCGGATTCTGTACGACAAGGACAAAAAGAAGGCGACCGGGGTTGAAGTGCTCGATGCGCAAACGAATAAAACTTACGAGTATTACGCAAAAGTAATCTTCCTGAATGCCTCAACGCTGAACAGCGCCTGGGTATTGATGAACTCGGCTACTGATGTTTGGCCTGACGGACTGGGCAGTAGCAGCGGCGAATTGGGCCACAACCTGATGGACCACCACATGCGCGTAGGCGCCTATGGTACGGTGGAAGGTTTTGAGGACCGGTACTATTTCGGTCGCAGGCCGAATGGCATTTATGTGCCGCGCTACCGCAATGTGGATGGCGACAAGCGTGATTACCTACGTGGTTTCGGCTACCAGGGATTGGCGAGCCGCGAAGGCTGGGGCCGCGATATCGCTGAAATGGAAATAGGAGGCGCTTATAAAGATGCGCTGGGCGAACCGGGTAAATGGACATTCGGCATGGCCGCCTTCGGCGAAATGCTGCCCGACCACAACAATAAGGTTACGCTGGATAAGAATAAGAAAGATAAATGGGGATTGCCGGTATTGGCTATCGATGCACAAACAGGCGAGAACGAACGCAAGATGCGGGTGGACATGGTGAATGATGCCATGGAAATGCTCACCGTAGCCGGGTTGAAGGATGTAGCAAAATTCGAAGCAGAATCATATCCGGGAGCAGCGATACATGAAATGGGCACCGCCCGCATGGGCCGCGACCCCAAAACCTCAGTACTAAACGAATGGAACCAGGTTTGGGACGCGAAGAATGTATTTGTAACCGATGGCGCAGCAATGGCCTCAACCGCCTGCCAAAACCCGTCGCTTACATACATGGCGCTAACAGCGAGGGCAGCTAATTATGCCGCTGCGGAGTTGAAAAAGGGAAATATTTGATTCCACCGATTTGGGGAAGATTGCACCGATAAAAGCATAAAGCTTTTTCATTCCCTCCCTCGGGAGGGGTGCGGTTGGAAAGAGCACAAAGGCAGGGAGGGGTTTGATATGCCGGGCTGCAGCTAAGATCCCCTCTCGAGAGGGGGTGTGCAGGAAAAGCGCGCAAATGCAGGGGTGTGTTTAACAAAGCGACTAATACATGGTGCATAAACACACCCCTGCCACCGCACAGGGCTTACGCGCCCCCTCTGCGCCACCGCTAAAGCTAAGGCGGCACGCGGTCGAGAGGGGATCCAAAAACCAGCGCATAGGCGCGCGTTCTCCCCCTAAACTTAGGGGGAGGTGTCGACCGCAGGGAGACGGAGGGGGTAAAATGAAGCGACAGGTAATGAACTATGCCTGCGTTGAGAATGCAGCTTAGATCCCCTCTCGAGAGGGGGTGTGCAGGAAAAGCGCGCAAATGCAGGGGTGTGTTTAACAAAGCGATAATCGCATGGTGCATAAACACACCCCTGCCACCGCACAGGGCTTACACGCCCCCTCTGCGCCACCGCTAAAGCTAAGGCGGCACGCGGTCGAGAGGGGATCAAAAAAACGAGCGCCAGCGAAATGATGCAGCTACCCTCTTTCCGCGCAGCGAAGAGAGGGTCGACGGGCGAAGCCTCGTCGGGGTGAGTCCACCGGGTCGCGTTCGCGTTAGGGATGGCAGCGGATACCGGCACTTCGAGGGCCTCAGTGTGACAAGCCGTGGCTAAGGCCTTGCGCAGTATGAGCGTACAGCCCGGGCCGCTTCGAGGGCTTCAGCGCGGGCTGCGGCAACGCCCAAAATCGTCTGAACTCGAATTTATAGAATTGAAGGAATTAATCGAATGGGGAAACTCTCTTGAGCCCTCCCCAAAAAGGGTTCTAAAAATTCATTCAATTCCAAAAATTCGAGTTCAGACAACAACATTAACAACATGAAAACAAACCGACGGACATTTATCCAACAGGCAAGCCTGCTATCGGCAGGGCTGATGATGAAGCCATCGTTAGCGCCGCGCTTTCATAAAAACGTGGGGTTGCAGCTGTATACCGTTCGCGAGCAAATAGCCAAGGATGTACCGGGTGTGCTGGCGAAGGTTGCCGCTGCGGGTTATACCAATGTGGAACCGAACGGTTATACACGCAAGGATAAATTCTGGGGGATGGATGCGAAGGCATTCAAAGCCATACTGGATGCGAACAATTTGATCACCACCAGCGGTTTGTACGGGATAGATATCGGCGGCGAAAAGGATCTGGACGACCTGAAGCATTTTGCCGACGTGGCCAATATCCTCGGCGAAAAATATGTGGTGATCCCATGGATCTTCGAGGAATACCGCAAAACGGCGGATGATTACAAGGTGCTTGCCGATAAGATGAATAAAGCCGGCGAGGCAACCAAAGCGGCGGGCGTACACCTGGCCTACCATAACCACAACTTCGAGTTTACGGATATGGGCGGCGGACAATTAGGCTACGACCTGATCCTGGCCAATACCGATCCGAAACTGATAATGATGGAGATGGACATTTACTGGATAGTGCGCGGCGGGGCCGACCCGGTTACGCTGTTCAATAAGTACCCGGGCAGGTTTAAGCTGTTCCATGTGAAGGATATGGACAAGGCCAATCATATGATCAACACAGAGGTAGGCAGCGGTACGATCGACTTTAAAAAGATCTTCGCCAACGCTAAACTGGCCGGTCTGGATTATGCCTTTGTAGAACAGGAGAATTTTGGGATGGACTGGGATGCCAGCATTACGCAAAGCGCGAATTATTTGAAACATGAATTGTTGAGATGAGTGCATGCGGATTAACACACCCCTGCAGCCGCACAGGCTGCGCACCCCCTCTGCGCCACCGCTAAAGCTAAGGCGGCACGCGGTCGAGAGGGGAACTTGAAAGGTCTGAACGATTAAATATTTAAACACAACAACAAATCAATAATTCAATAACTCACTCATTCAATAATTACCCCTACCCAGATGTCAATTCTTTGTAACGCTGCAGTAACCGCAGGAGACGGCACCTACGCTATCCGACAGATAGCTGTAGGTGATCCTGACGACGACGAGGTATTGGTTAAAATAAAAGCAGCAGGGCTTTGCCATACCGATTACGATTCGTTAAGCTGGGGCAAGCAACTGGTTATCGGGCATGAAGGCGCAGGCGTGGTGGAAAAGGTTGGCAAAAATGTGACCAGCGTTGCGCCGGGCGATAATGTGATATTGAGCTGGGCTATGCATTGCGGCGAATGTTTCCAATGCCTTGAAGGTAACCAGCATATTTGCGAGGTATGCTCGCCGGTAGCTGCCGGTGCGAATGGTTATACGCCCGGTCATGCCCATTTGGAAGGATGTACTTTGGATGGCGTGCCTGTGATCCGTTCGTTCAATATCGGCACCATATCCGAATACACTTTGGTGAAGGAGAGCGCGGTAGTAAAAAATACCTCGCCAACAATGACCTTCCCGGCTGCGGCCATTATCAGCTGCGGCGTGATGACCGGCTATGGCTCGGTGGTGAATGCTGCTAAAGTAAAGCCTGGCGCTTCGGTGGTGGTGCTGGGCACCGGCGGCGTAGGCCTCAACGTAATACAGGGCGCTAAAGTGGCTAAAGCGGGTATGATCATCGCTATAGATGTAAACCCTACCCGGCTGGAGATGGCTAAAAAATTCGGCGCTACGCACACCGTCCTTGCCGATCGCGATGATACCGGCCTGCTGAACGCCGCCCAACAGGTGCGCGAAATGACCACCCGCGGCGCTGATTACGCCTTTGAATGTACCGCCATCCCGGCGCTGGGCGCTGCCCCGCTGGCTATGGTACGCAATGCCGGCACTGCCATGCAGGTAAGCGGCATTGAAGAAGACATTACCATTGATATGAGGCTTTTTGAGTGGGACAAGATCTATATGAACCCACTATACGGCAAATGCAGGCCGCAAATAGATTTCCCACAGATCGTGGGCCTGTATGAGAGCGGAGAGATACTGCTGGAAGAAATGATAACCCGAACGTACACATTAAACGACCTGGATAAAGCCTTCGACGACATGTTGAAAGGCCGAAACGCAAAAGGCGTAATAGTTTTTAATTAAGAAATGTCAAAATTTAGAACAATAGAAGTTTCCGACCCACAATTTGAAAGTAATAATCTACGATTTATAACTGTAAAAACCCCTAATTTAAAAGGCCGTGGTGATATATGCGTGTACGTACCCACTGATACGCGTAATACGCAGACGTTGCCAATAGTGATACTACTGCATGGCGTTTACGGGAGCGCCTGGAACTGGCCGATGAGCGCCGGTGTACACCTAAAGGTAGATGAGCTGATCAAAAAAGGCGAACTGCCGCCAATGATCCTCGCCATGCCGTCGGACGGTTTATGGGGCGATGGCTCGGGCTACATGCAACACAACGGCCTCAATTTTGAAAAATGGATAGTGGAGGATGTACCTGCCGCAGTTCGTGAAACCATAAAAGGCGCGAAACCTGAGTCGCCGATGTTTATTTCGGGGTTGTCGATGGGTGGTTTTGGTGCGCTGCGCATTGGCGCGAAATATGGTAAACTATTCAAAGCTATTTCGGGCATGTCATCCATTACCAGCATGCCGCAGATCAAATTTTTTGTGGAGGAAGCCCTGAAAAATTACTCGCAGAATGAGGTGGTTGACGAGGACGTTTTCGCCACCATGAAACATTATCGCGAGCATTTGCCCCCGATACGTTTTGATTGCGGAACGAGCGATTCATTGCTTCGTTACAACCGCGATCTGCACAGCAAACTGGATAAAATAGGCATACCGCACGTGTATAATGAATATGCAGGCGGGCACGAATGGTCGTACTGGGCGGAGCATGTGATAGACAGCTTACAGTTTTTTGTGGCGAACCTGTCTGTAACTAAAGCTTAAGTTAAAAATTATCATGCTGATACTCAAAGTTTTCTTGCCGGTTTGTGCATTTTCTTTATACCCTGTATACTTAATAGGCAAAATACTACGTTTACAATGTGCAGGCGGATCCTTCGCCTGCATTGTGATAAGGTTTAGGTTGAAAGCCCCCAAACAGCGAGTGTAAGGGGGCTTTTATTTTATATTTGAATCCTTATGCCAGATAACATCAAAGAACTCCTCCATCACCAATGCGTAGCCTACGTGCAAAAACGTGTGCAGGAAGCCGAAAATGCTTTTAAAGACGCAGTACAAGCCGCCAACGACGACACCAAAAGCAGCGCCGGCGATAAATACGAAACCGGCCGTGAAATGATGCAGCAGGAAAAAGACCGGATGACCAAACAAGCCAACGAGGCCAATAAGCTGATGGTGGCGCTCAACCATATCGGTACAAAAAGCAATTCACCGGTAGCTGAGAACGGGAGTTTGGTGATCACTGATCAGGCTAAATTTTACCTGTCTATTAGTGCAGGAAATATTGTAGTAGATGGCGAGAGCTATATTGCGGTTTCGCCGGCATCGCCAATCGGCTTAAAGCTGAAAGGATTGAAAGCGGGCGACGCATTTGAGCTGAACGGGAAAAGATATAAAGTGGCGCAGGTATGGTAAGCAATATAGTTGGCGTTAGCTGTAACAAATAGCTATACGTTAAAGTCTAAAAATCAAATCGTAATATTACAGCATGCCGGTAAAAACTACTTACAGGGAAAATATTTCCATCGCGCTGAACTCCATTGGCGGAAACAGGCTGCGCACAGCGCTCACTGCACTGATCATTGCCATAGGTATTATGGCGCTGGTAGGTATTTTAACGGCCATAGGCGGTATTACACAACAAACAAACCAGGCTTTTGCGGGCCTGGGCGCAAATTCTTTCACTATCGAGAACCGCGGCGCCGACCTGAATTTTGGTAATGGCGGCCATGTGAAAGCATATCCGGCAGTTACCTATCAGCAGGGCGCCCGTTTTATGGAAACTTTTAAAACACCTGCCCTTGTTTCTATAAACCTTATGGTGAGCGGCACCGCAGTTGTTGAATTTGGCAATAAAAAAACCAACCCCAATACACAGCTCGTCGGCAGCAATGATAATTACCTGTTCACCAACGGTTATAAACTTGCCGAAGGCCGTAATTTTTCATCATCGGAAATGGAGCACGCCTCAAACGTGATCATTATGGGCGACGATCTGAAAAAGAAATTGTTCAAAAACGTCGACCCGCTGGGCAAATCTATATCCGTAGGCAGCAGTGGTTTTAAGGTGATCGGTGTGCTGGCAGCAAAAGGCTCATCAATGGGCGGCAATGGCGGCGACAGGATCTGTATTACCCCTGTGTTAAAAGCCAAGCAGATGGATACTGTCAGTAACCCATCATTTACCATCTCCGTTCAGGCCACCAGCCCCACAACGTTAGACCCTACAGTTGACGAAGCGATCTCTACATTCAGAAATATTCGCGACCTGCGGGTTACCGATCAGAACAATTTCGAGATCAACCGAAGCGACTCTATCCAAAAACAGCTGTCCAAAAACCTGGCGGTGATCACTTTAGTAGGTATAGTTATCGGCATTATCACCCTTACCGGCGCAGCAATCGGTTTGATGAATATTATGCTGGTTTCGGTAACCGAACGTACCCGCGAGATAGGTGTGCGAAAAGCAATAGGCGCCACGCCGGCTATCATCCGCAAGCAGTTTTTAATTGAAGCTATCGTAATATGCCTCATCGGCGGTGCAGCAGGTATTATATTGGGGATACTGATAGGCAACCTCATTGTACTGCTTACCAAAGGGAGCTTTGTAATACCGTGGCTGGCAATCATCAGCGCGTTTCTTGTTTGTGGTGGCATCGGGCTGTTATCCGGTTTTTACCCGGCAAAAAAGGCGTCCAAGCTCGATCCTGTAGAGGCGCTGCGTTACGAATAACGACCTGCTATATGGACACATCTTTGTCTAACCTATCGGGTAATTCATGTCATCAAGTTAAGAAAATGTGCTTGCCCTCCTTGTGCGAAACAAAGGGAGGGCCGACAAGCGGCTTAGCGACGTCGGGGTAGGTAAACGGAGCGCGATAGGTTGGAAAGCAGCGTTTCGGCCGTTTTTGTTAACATACACTCCTTATCTTAATGACATTGCCATCGGTAAAACGAACCTTCGCTGCCCGGGAATTAATCAAACAGCATGATGTTTTTCAGGGGATAATCGAAAAGTATCTTCTCGATATAAGTTGTGCGCAGGGCATCTTTAAATGCAGCGGCATGCCTTGGGTGGTGCATATCGCTCGATATAAAATCTATCAGCTGGTTATCGATCAGCATTTCTGCACGTTCCTTTACATCACGCCCATAATATCCCGTTAGCGAAATAGTATTGAGCTGAAAATCGCAGCCCCAGTCGTGAATGTTCCGGTATTGTTCCAGGTCGAGGTACGGGTACCTTTCGGGATGGGCTAAAATAGGCTGATAGCCCTTATCTTTTATCTTTTGTATGGTGGGGATGGCGTTGGGCGGAGGCGTAATGAATGAATACTCAAACAATACGTATTTGCCGCCCATGATCATCAGCTCGCCGCGCTCGATACGGTCATCAAAAGTTTCATCGAAAAAGTGCTCGGCTGCTGCCTCTATCTTTATATCGATGTTTTCTTTTGCGAGGGCTTCTTTCAATACTTCAAGAGCATTATTAATTGTTTCGCGGGTGTTTTTGTAATAATCAGCCATGATGTGTGGCGTGGCAATGATCTTTTCAATACCCAGCTCCATCATTTTTCTTACGAGTACGAGCGATTCCTCAGGCGTAGTGGCGCCATCGTCTATCCCCGGCAAAACATGCGAATGCATGTCGACCTTTATCGTTTCATAATTAAAAGTGACCTCTTTTTTAAGTTTACTCTTCTTCTTTCTAAAAAACCCCAGCATTTCTTTCTCTCTTTTCGTAATAGTGGCTACAAGTATCTAATTTATAAAGGATTTTCGAATAAATATTTTTCCCATGCCCATGCTGATGACATCATTTCGTCAATACCCAGCTCGGCTTTCCAATGCAGTTTTTCGGTTGATTTGGTTACATCGCCCCAAACCTGCTCTACATCGCCGCCGCGCCGCGGGCCTATTTGATAATTCAGCTTTTCGTTAGTTGCACGTTCAAATGCATGTATTACTTCCAAAACCGACGTACCGTTGCCTGTGCCGATATTAAAAACGTCATAACCGCTGTAATCAGGTTTCTCCATCAGTTTTAACGCGGCTACGTGCGCCTTTGCCAAATCAACCACGTGGATGTAATCGCGTATACAGCTGCCATCCGGCGTATTATAATCATCGCCAAAAACAGTTATCTTTTCACGTTTGCCTATAGCCGTTTGTGTAATGAACGGCACCAGGTTTTGCGGCACGCCGATAGGCAGCTCGCCTATCAGCGCCGAATCATGCGCACCCACCGGGTTAAAGTAACGTAATGATACGACTTTATAATTGCTTCCGGACGCGATCATGTCCTGCAAAATTTCTTCGGCTATCTGTTTAGTGTTGCCATAAGGCGATTGCGCAGGTTTTACAGGGGCATTTTCGTTAACCGGAAGGTGATCCGGCTGGCCGTAAACGGTACAGCTTGATGAGAATACAAAGTTGAGCGGCTTGCCATAATAAGCTTCCAGCAGGTTAAGCATGGAAGAAAAGTTATTATGGTAATATTTCAATGGTAATTGCACCGATTCGCCAACTGCTTTAAAAGCAGCAAAATGAATGATGCCTTCTATGTCAGGCTCAGCTACAGACAGGCTCCTTACGGCATGTTCATCGCAAAGGTCCAGTTGGTAAAAAGCAGGTTTAAAACCAAGGATCCGCGTAAGCTGCTCCAATATTTTAGGATGCGAGTTTACCAGGTTGTCAACTATTACAGGCTCATAACCCGCATTCACCAGTTCTACAACGGTGTGCGAGCCGATAAAGCCCATACCGCCCGTTACTAATATTTTAGCCATTAATTATTTATTATAATAGGTAAAGTCTTTATGCTTGATCTCATGTTCAGGTAACGATTTAAAGTATTCGTATGTGATCTTCAAGCCTTCGCTCCTCGAAACTTTTGGTTCCCAGCCTAATATCGCTTTGGCTTTGGTAATGTCCGGCCTGCGCTGTTTAGGGTCGTCGGTCGGCAATGGTAAACTGATGAGCTGCTGGTCTGTTCCGGTAAGTTTAATGATCTCTTCGCCAAACTCGCGGATGGTGATCTCGTCGGGATTACCAATATTCATCGGCTGTGTATAATCGCTGTGCAGCAGGCGGTAAATGCCTTCTATCAGGTCATCAACATAGCAAAATGCACGTGTTTGTGAGCCATCGCCAAACATGGTTAATGACTCACCACGCAATGCCTGGCCTATGAAAGCAGGCAGAACACGGCCGTCGTTCAGGCGCATACGAGGGCCATAGGTATTGAAGATACGCACAATACGTGTCTCCAGCCCGTGGAAGGTATGGTATGCCATTGTTATCGCTTCCTGGAAACGCTTGGCCTCGTCATATACGCCGCGCGGGCCTACCGGGTTTACGTTGCCCCAGTATTCTTCGGGCTGCGGGTTTACGTTAGGGTCGCCGTACACTTCAGATGTTGAAGCAATAAGCATCCTTGCCTTTTTATTCCTGGCGAGGCCTAAAAGATTATGCGTGCCTAACGAACCCACTTTTAAGGTTTGGATAGGGATCTTCAGGTAATCGATAGGGCTTGCTGGCGATGCAAAGTGCAATATGTAATGCAATTCGCCGGGTACATACACGAACTTGGAAACGTCGTGGTTGTAAAATTCGAAGTTTTCTAATTTAAAGAGATGCTCAATATTGCGCAGATCGCCGGTTATGAGGTTGTCCATGCCAATTACATGGTAGTCTTCTTTAATAAACCTGTCGCACAAATGTGAGCCCAGGAAACCGGCTGCACCGGTGATCAGTATACGTTTACGTGCCATTATATTATTTAATTACCTTTCTGCCAATGCTGTTATAATAAAAGCCGCCTTCTTTCATGCGGTCAAGGTCATACAGGTTCCTGCCGTCAAATATAACAGGCGCTTTCAGCTTTTCCTTCATAAACTCAAAGTCCGGGGTGCGGAATACCGGCCATTCGGTCACTACCAGCAATGCATCAGCATCTTCCAATGCTTCATAACGGTTCACCGAGTAGCTGATCTTGTCGCCTACCAGCTTCTTCACATTCGGCATTGCCTCAGGGTCAAAAGCGATTACCGATGCACCTTCTTTCAGCAGCTCTTCAATGATGTACAAGGCAGGCGCTTCGCGGATGTCATCCGTCTCCGGTTTAAAGGCCAGGCCCCACATGGCAAACTTTTTGCCTTTCAGGTCGCCTTTGTAATATGCTTTTACTTTTTGCACCAGTACTTTTTTCTGGATGTAGTTCACATCCATCACCGCATTCAAGATCTTAAAATCGTACTTGTTCTCTTCTGCCGATTTGGCCAGCGCCTGCACATCTTTCGGAAAACAGCTGCCGCCATAACCGATCCCCGAGAACAGGAACCGTTTGCCGATGCGCTCGTCCGAGCCTATGCCTCTTCTTACCATATCCACATCTGCACCTACCATCTCGCACAGGTTGGCTATCTCGTTCATGAACGAGATCTTGGTGGCAAGGAAGGAGTTGGCTGCATATTTGGTCAGTTCTGATGAGCGCTCATCCATAAAGATGATCGGGTTGCCCTGGCGCACATACGGGCCATACAATTCGCCCATCAATTTTCTTGCGCGTTCATCGGTGGTACCTACCACTACCCTGTCAGGTTTCATAAAATCATCCACGGCAACACCTTCACGCAGGAATTCAGGGTTGGATACCACTGCGAATTCTACATCCGTATTGTCTTTCAGTACTTTGGTCACCTTATCTGCCGTACCTACCGGAACGGTTGATTTGGTTACGATCACTTTATATTCTTTGATCAGCTTTGCAATATCTTTGGCTGCACCCAGCACATAGCTCAGATCGGCAGAGCCGTCACCACCCGGGGGCGTTGGCAGGGCCAGGAAAATGATCTTGGCGTCGGCTATCGCTTCAGCAAGGTCGGAGGTGAACTGCAGCCTGTTTTCGCCTATGTTACGGTTGAATAAAATATCAAGGCCGGGTTCATAGATCGGGATCCGGCCCGCCTTCATCATCTTTACTTTTTCTTCATTGATGTCAACACAGATCACCTGGTTGCCCGTTTCTGCTAAACACGTACCGGTTACCAGGCCTACGTACCCGGTACCTACTACAGCTATTTTCATAGAGATATTTTGTAATTTTTGTTGCTACTTTTATCCCGACTAAGATAAACATTCATATTAAATGCTGCCAATTTATAATATCGCTTTACAATTATACTTTTTATGCATCTGGGCAGCTTCGTTTTTTAACAAAAAAGCGGAGTTATGGATAGCGGGGCGAAGCGATAAAAATTACACCAAATTCGCGCAAAGTATCTGGTTCCATTTTGCCTCGCTGGGCGAATTTGAGCAGGGTCGCCCTGTATTGGAAAAAATGCGGGAGCTGTATCCGGAGAAAAAGATAGTGGTCACCTTTTTTTCACCATCAGGATACGAGATCCGCAAAAACACCCCGCTCGCCGATGCTGTTTACTACCTCCCGCTGGATACCGCCGCCAACGCGCGCCGCTTTATTGATGCCATTAACCCCGAAATGGTCATTTTTACCAAATATGAATATTGGTACCACTTTTTTAATGAGCTGCATAACAGGAAAATGCCTTTATTCATTATATCGGGTATTTTCAGGCCGAATCAGATATTTTTCAAATGGTACGGCAGCCTGCACCGCCGCATATTGAGTTTTGTAGCCCATTTTTTTGTGCAGGATGAGCAATCCGTTCAACTGCTGCAAACCATCGGCATCAGTAATGTAACCATCAGCGGCGACACCCGGTTCGACAGTGTTTGGGCCAATGCGCAGGTGCCGAAGCAATTGCCGCTGATTGAGCAATTTATCAACGGCCACAAAGCCTTTATAGCAGGCAGCACCTGGCCGGAGGATGAAAAGCTGCTGGCAAGCCTGCCCGCGTTTTATCCTGATTGGAAATTCATCATCGCTCCGCATGAGATTGGCGAGGAAAAGATTAATAAACTGGTAAGCCTGTTGCCTGAAGGATCTGCAATACGTCATTCACAAATCACTGATCACCAATCATTGACCACCGATCACCAATCACTAATCATCGACAACATCGGTATGCTTTCTTCCCTGTATCAATACGGGCAGATCGCTTATATCGGCGGTGGCTTTGGCGTGGGTATCCACAATACTTTAGAAGCCGCAGCATTTGGCCTGCCGGTAATTTTCGGGCCAAACTATAGTAGATTTAAAGAAGCAAAAGACCTGGTACGACTGGAATGTGGTTTCAGTATAAACGACGAAACCGAGCTGCAAAACACGGTTAAGTTTTTGGTTGAGGATGCTGAACGCTATAATGTTATAAGCAAAAACATAAAGGATTATGTGCGGGAGAATACAGGCGCTACGGATGCGATCATGCAATATGTAAACGGATGATCTATCCCCAAAAAAACCGGCTCATCCTTTGGGGCATGCAAGTGTATGTGAAATTCCTGCTTACCTGGCATTTCAGGGAGATAAGGTTTAATGATATTACATTAGATAAAAGCCGCTCGGTGCTACTTATTGCCAACCATTATAGCTTTTGGGATGCGCTGATCCTGTACACGGTGAATGGCCGCCTGCTGAAAAAGAACATGCACGTAATGATACTGGAAGAAAGTATGCATAAATACCCTACCTTTAAATACGCAGGCGCTTTTTCGGTGAGGAAAGGTTCGAGGGAAGTGGTCAGGTCGCTGGATTATGCGGCGAAATTGCTGGATGACCCCAAAAACCTGGTGCTGATCTATCCGCAGGGCAAGCTGTATTCAAATTTTGTAACGAGGGTTAATTTTGAAAAAGGCGTAATGCGGGTTATAGAAAAAGCCGCGGGGGATTTTCAGTTGGTGTTTGCCGCTGCGTTCATACAATACTTTAGAAGTACAAAACCCACCGCGACCGTTTATTTAAAAACTGTAGCGGAAGATTTTGCAGATAAAACCTTAACAGCATTGCAGGCAGCCTACCAGCAATTTTACGACGAAAAGAAACTTGAACAAACCGAAATAGACGCAGAACAGTGATAGCAGCCATATCCGTAACCTTTTTCTTTATTATCCTGCGCTTCACGGTAACGGTGTTTAATTTTATTTCTAACCCAAAGCTTCCGCATGTAAAGCGGCTGTATCCTTATAAAGTATCCATCCTCATCCCTGCCCGTAACGAGCAGGAGAATATGCTCAATCTTTTGGAATCCATTTATAAGCAGGATTATGAGAATTATGAGGTGATCGTGTTAGATGACGGGTCGACTGACAATACTCACCAGCTCTGCGCGGATTTTGCCGAACATCATCACCAATTCAAAGTGATTAAAGGCAAAAAATTACCACAGGACTGGCTGGGCAAAAACTACGCCTGCCACCAGCTGGCGCTTGAAGCGACGGGCGATTATTTCCTGTTCCTGGATGCGGATGAAACCGTTTATAACGGCCTGCTCACAAGCGCCGTGCACCGGATGAATGTGTTCAACCTGGGTTTGCTGAGCCTGTTCACCAACCAGGAAATGAAAACCCTGGGCGAAAATAGCGTGGTACCACTGATGCATTATATATTGCTCAACCTGTTACCCTTGCGACTGGTTTTTTTGATAAAAAACAGCGCTGTAGCTGCCGCAAGCGGACAATTTATGCTGTTTGATGCCAACATTTACCGCGAATACCAATGGCATAAAGCCGCAAAGGAAAAAGTGGTGGAAGATGTACAGATTATGCGCATGGTAAAAGCGGCCGGGATAAACGGCGAAGCGCTGCTGGCTAACGGCATGATCAGCTGCCGTATGTATACCGGGTATAAGGAAGCAATTGACGGCTTTAGCAAGAATTTTTTGGCGGCGTTTAACTACAGTGTGATGGCGCTGCTGTTTTATTTGGTGATCGTGATTGGCGGGCCGATGATCGTGATCATGACCATGAACCTGCAGCTGATATTTTTTATGGCGGGACTGATCGGCCTTTCACGGGTGATGGTATCATTATCGGCAAAACAGAATACGCTGCTTAACCTGGTACTGCACCCGCTGCAAATGGTTAACCTTACCATCATCGCGTTCCTGGCTATCCAACGCCATCTTACGCATACCAACGTATGGAAGGGCCGCCGGATATGAAACCGCACATCCCCAGCCAAACACCCAAACAAGCCAAACTGATCAGGCTCATCATCATCTTTAATTTGGTGGGGATGCTCGGCTTTGCCATACCTGCCCTTCAGCATGTTTTTATGCTGCTGGTGCCCTGGCATTTATTGCTGATGGGAATATTTATTATCATCAGCCATGAGCGTTTTGATGAAAGGTTCCTATTCTTTTTCATACTGACTTACACCCTTACCTTCTTCGCCGAATGGGTGGGCGTGCATACTAACTTTTTCTTTGGCAATTATCATTACGGCCATACCATGGGGCAAAAGTTGTGGGATATCCCGCTGGTGATCGGCATTACCTGGTTCCTGCTTATTTATTGCGCCGGCGTGCTGATGCAATGGAGCCGTATAAAGAATATGTTTTTCCGGGTGATCATCGGTTCAGTAACACTGGTGTTGCTTGATCTGCTGATTGAACCTGTAGCCATGCGCTTTGATTACTGGCATTGGTCGGGAGGTATTGTGCCAATGAAGAACTATTTAGGTTGGTTTATGGTGAGCATTGTGATGCTTTTTGTTTTCGAGCTATTTAAGTTTAAGAAGCAGAGTTTGGTTGCGGTGGTACTGTTGGGCATGCAGTTTGTGTTTTTCGGAGCGTTGTGTTTGATTTGAGGTTTTTAACCACAGAGGGCACGAAGATTTACGCAGAGGGCACAGAGATGGGTGATGGTTATGTTGGTGGAGTATTTAACAGTCAAAAATCAGGGTAATCTTTAAATCCTACAAATCATGGTTCAGACAAACCGCGTTAGGGATTGTAAGGGTTTAGCCCGCAGGGCCGGAGCGCAGTGTAGCCCTGGAAAGCCCGACCCGCAGGGAAACGCCCGAACCCTGAAAAAAGTATAATATTAGCAACACCTTCATCCAATAAATATGTTTTTAATATTTTTTGGTAAAAAAGTTATGACGGTAAATAAAAAATAACCGTATTGCTCTTTTTTGCGTACAACTATTTAATTAACTTTGGATTAACTAGTTAATTTATGAAAAAGGGAGCAGGCATAATATTCAGATCGGTGCTGTTGGTGATGGCGGGGGTGGCTATTGGCTTCTTTGCTTCGGATAACAATTTTAGCGGTCATTACTTCGCATTCTCCTCTGCGAGGCATAGCAAACTGCAAAAAGTACTGCAATTAGTTAAAAGTAATTATGTGGATTCTGTGGATGCCGACAGCATGGAGGGTGTTGCCGCCAATAACCTGCTTCAAGGCCTCGACCCGCATTCGATGTACCTGCCGCCGCAACAGGCGCTGGCCATAAACGAAAAATTACAGGGAAGCTTTGATGGTTTCGGATTGGAATACCAGGTGTTGCGCGATACGCTGTTCATCACCCAGATCTATCCCGATGGCCCGGCTGCAAAAGCAGGTTTGGCTACCGGCGACAAGGTGATCGGCATCAATAACAAGAAACTGACCGGCAAGCTGACCGCCGACCTGGTGGACAAGCTTTTTGAAGACCAGAAAGATAATACCATAGCCTTTAACGTTATCGGGCCGGACGGCAAGGCAACCCGGCAATATCACATACAACGCGGCACGGTCGACCTGACCAGCCTTGACGCTGCTTATATGGCTACCGAAGATGTGGGCTATATCAAGATCAGCAAATTTGCTTCGACCACGGATGATGATTTCAGGCTTGCCCTGAGCAAACTGAAGGATAAAGGCATGAAAAAGCTGGTGCTGGACATCCGCGGAAATGGCGGCGGCTACCTGAATACGGCTACCGCTTTGGCGGATGAATTCCTGACCAAAGGACAGCTGATCGTTTACACCAAAGGCACGCATGAGCCGCGTACCGATTATTTCGCGACCGATTCGGGCAATTTTCAACAAGGTAAGCTGGCGGTTTTGATAGACGAATATTCAGCCTCGGCAAGCGAGATACTGGCCGGCGCCTTGCAGGATCTGGACCGCGCGGTGATCGTTGGTCGCCGTTCATTTGGCAAGGGTTTGGTGCAGGAACAGTTCCCGTTTGAGGATGGTTCGGCAGTGAATTTGACCGTTGCGCGGTATTACACACCATCGGGCAGATCGATACAGAAATCATACGCCGGCGGCGTGGACAATTATCACAATGAGTTGAGCGAGCGCATGAAAAAGGGTGAGCTTTTCTCGTCACAGAACAGTTTTAACGATAGCCTTTTCCGCAGACCATCGCCATATCATACAGTAAAAGGGCGTAAGGTTTATAGCGGCGGCGGCATTATGCCGGATATTTTTGTGCCTGCCGACAGCGCACAGGACACCAACCTGGTACAGGAGATGGATGATGCACAGCTGTTCACTGCCTTTGTGATTGACAGGCTGCAACCATCGATAAAGAAATATAATGACGAGGACGCTTTCGTTAAAGATTACACGGTAACCGATGATACCTTTGGCGATTTTATTATATATGCCTCGCAAAGCATAAAGGAAATGGACCCGAGCGATATCATGGTATCCAAAAAAGCCATCAAAACGCTGTTAAAAGCCTACGCAGCCCGCTTTAAATGGGGCGATGCAGCATTCTTCCAAACGGTGAATAAAGAGGATTTGGGCCTTAAAAAGGCTGTAGCAGCGATAGAGTAGTCTGAACCAGGATTAAACGGATTTATCGGATTTACAGGATATGGGAAATGGCCGTATATCAATCAAAACACCATCCTGAAAATCTGTTTAATCCCCCCAAATCCTGGTTCAGACAATTATTTTTGCCTAAACCACACCTGTATCGGTGAGCCGCTGAAATCGAAGTTTTCCCTCAGTTTGTTTTCTATAAAGCGGTAATAGGACTCCTTAACGTATTGCGGCAGGTTGCAAAAGAACGCGAACATGGGCGATGATCCTGCAATTTGTGTTACGTATTTAATCTTAACATATTTGCCTTTGATGGATGGCGGTGGATATGCCTCAATGATGGGCAGCATTACCTCGTTCAGTTTGGATGTAGGAACCTTCCGGGCGCGGTTCTCATAAACCTTGTTGGCGGTTTCGATCACACGCATGATCCTTTGCTTTTCGGTAACCGAAGTGAATACAACAGGCACATCGGTAAACGGCGCTATCTTTTCCTTGATCAGCTCTTCAAAAACCTTACTGGTTTTGTTGTTCTTTTCGATCAAATCCCACTTATTCACCACGATCATGATGCCCTTTTTGTTCTTTTCGGCAAGATGGAAAATATTGATATCCTGCGATTCGATGCCTTCTACCGCGTCGATCATCAAGATGATCACATCGGCTTCTTCCAGCGCCTTGATGGTGCGCATTACGGAATAGAACTCGATGTTTTCCTTTACCTTGGTTTTTTTACGCATCCCTGCCGTATCGATCAGCATAAAATCGTGACCGAACTGGTTGTAATGGATATGGATGGAATCGCGCGTAGTGCCGGCGATTGGCGTTACGATATTACGTTCCTTACCGATAAGCGCATTGATGATGGATGATTTACCCACATTAGGGCGACCAACAATGGCGTATTTTGGCAGGTTATTTTCCTCAACAGCTACATCTTCAAAATGCTTTACCACTTCATCCAGCAATTCGCCGGTACCGGAGCCTGTCATGGATGAGATATTGTAAAGCTCGCCCAGGCCCAGGCTGTAAAACACCATGGAATCTGCCAGGAGCGAGTTATTGTCGAGCTTATTCACTACTACAAAAACAGGTTTGCTGCCCTTGCGCAGCAGGGTGGCGATCTCGTCGTCAAGGTCGGTAATGCCGGTGGTTACGTCGACCATGAACAGGATAACGGTAGCTTCTTCAATGGCAATAATTACCTGCTCGCGGATAGCAGCCTCGAACACATCTTCCGAATGCGCTACGTAGCCGCCGGTATCTATCACGGTAAAAGAATGGTGAAGCCATTCGGATACGCCATAGTGACGGTCGCGCGTAACGCCGCTAAAATCGTCGACAATGGCCTTGCGGCTTTCGGTAAGGCGGTTATATAAGGTTGATTTACCTACGTTGGGCCTGCCAACTATAGCTACTATATTGCTCATTCTTTTTAGATTAGAGATTAGAGACCAGTTGATTAGAGATTAGTGGATAAGAATACCAACCCGGAAATTCAACTAATCTCCAATCTCTAATTAACTAATCTCTAACTAACTTTCGTACCCAAATTTACGCAGGTAATTTTTCTTAGTGCGCCAGTCGGGTATAACTTTTACAAACATTTCGAGAAAAATTTTCTGCTGGAAGAAATCTTCCATGGCCCTGCGGGCATAAGTGCCAACAATTTTCAGCATCTCGCCGTTTTTGCCGATGATGATATTTTTTTGCGAATCGCGCTCCACAATGATCTCCGCGCTGATGCGGTAAAGCTTCGGCTCTTCCTTAAAAGCGGTCACGATCACTTCGGTGCTGTAGGGTATTTCCTTTTTGTATTGCTTCAATATCTGTTCGCGTATCATTTCCGAAGCAAAGAAACGGTCGTTGCGGTCGGTAAGCTGGTCTTTTTCATAATAGGCCGGGTGCTCGGGCAGGTTCTCCAGTACAAAATCCATTATGGCTTTTATGTTATGATCGTGCAGGGCGGATATCGCAAAAACAGCTTTAGGGTTCAATTTCTCTTCCCAGTAAGCCACTTTCTGTTTTACAGTTTCCTCGTCGGATATATCGATCTTGTTAACCACCACCGCTATCGGCGCCAGCGAGCCTTCCAGCTTTTTCAGCACGTCGGTTTCGTCGAATTCTTCTTTAATGTCGGTAACCAGCAGGATGAGGTCGGCATTAACAATAGAGCCTTCCACCATGTTCATCATACTTTCGTGCAGCGCATAGTGTGGTTTGATCACACCGGGCGTATCTGAAAACACAATTTGGTATTCGGGTTCATTCACAATACCCAGTATACGGTGACGTGTAGTTTGCGCTTTTGGCGTGATGATGGACATTTTTTCGCCCACAAGCGCATTCATCAGGGTTGATTTGCCTGCATTTGGTTTGCCGATGATGCTTACGAAACCTGCTTTGTGGTCCATAAAAAAAATAAAAAATAATATTTGGACTGCAAAGAAACGAATTATATCTTTGCAGTCCCAATTAAAATTTGGATTTCACAGATTTTGAAAGGGATTTCACCGATTGAAAGGTTGGTGTACCACAAACAACAGAGTGCGGGATGGAGCAGTTGGTAGCTCGTCGGGCTCATAACCCGAAGGTCGTAGGTTCGAGTCCTGCTCCCGCTACCTGAAAATGAGGCAGTTACTTTAGACAGTAACTGCCTTTCTTTTTTTGTTAAAAACAATGTTTAAACAATATTGGAAATAACGCTTTGGCTGGTCAGCCAGACGCCGCCCCATGCGGCATCTTTTTCTATTATAAATGTACAAAAGTCGTGTTAAATTCCAAGCCATAATGTAATTGATTTGAGTTTATCCCGTTAACGAGAACCAGCTTAATTTTTAAATTATAGCAATACGGCGGCCTCCGGAAATGGGAGTTGAAATGCTCTGAATACTTCGAAATAACAAATTTCTTTTTCATGGTTCATGGTTTTAGATTTGAAATGAAAAAACGGGATTTCGCCCCTTCCCCCCACCAAGCTGATTGGTCAGCATTTTGGTATGCCCTATCTTAAATTCAGGAATATTGCAATGCCCGTAAATCCAACAATCCGGTGTGGTCTCTGCAATCAGATCATCTAATATCGTAGCAAAGGCCTCATTCAGGAAATCGCTTTTATATTCAGGCGGGTAGTTTTTAAATGTAAGCATATGATGAGTGATGCTAATTTCTTCAAATCCTGCAAAAAATGGTTCGAAAATTGTCCTGTCAAGACGACTTTACAGGACAAATCAGAAGCCATTCTGATTTGTCTTTTTTTTGCCCGATAATTTACTGTTCATCAAATAGATATACCTTATAGCCTCGTTTACCCTTCCGGATCGAAGTACCCATTTTTTATCAGGAATACAACATCTCAAATTCACGCTTTTTATCAATATCTCCGATGCAAATACGCAGATCATTAAATATTTGTTATTTTTTTTTAATAGACTAACTTAGCGTTTCATATTAGAATATTGGTTCAAGCGGATATCATTAAATTACAAAATGCAATTGCGATTAATCGCGATGAAGCTGCTTATCGTCAATTATTTATAAACTTTCACCAGCCACTTATCAAATTTGGGGGGGCAATTATTCAATCTGAAGAAGCCGCAGAAGACTTATATTCGGAGGTAATGATAAAAATATGGTTGATGGAGGAAAGCTTAGCAAAAATTGAAAATCTTAAACAATATTTATATACACTGATTCGTAATGCAGCTTTCAATGAGTTGAAAGCACGGAAGAAAATAGTTATTTCTTCGTTAGACGATCTTCCAGACGATTATAATAGCACCTATTCAGTTGAAGATTGTTTTTTAAAAGACGAGTTTGACAAGAAGATAAATGATGCAATTAAGTCACTCCCCCCTAAGTGCGGACTTGTCTATCGTTTAATTCGGGAAGATGGATTTAATTATAGACAGACGTCTGAGATCTTGGGTATATCAGTGAATACCATAGAAGGCCATATGACTTTAGCGATCAAAAAGATAAGCGATACTCTCCGGAAATATCTTCACTAGATTCCTTGTAAATACACTACTAAAAAATATTTTCATTTAGACCGGTGGTTTTGTTATTTAATATTGTCTTAACATTAAATAAGCAAGGGTTACCATGTCCGAAAAACTTTTTTTTCAGCTTTTATCCAGACAGCTTGCCGGCGAAGCAACATCTGGGGAATTAAAAAAATTAAAACAGCTAACGGAAGAAAATTCTGAATGGGATAAACTTTATCATGAACTGAACTATAACAAAGCAAATACAACTGAAGATGAGCAAGTCAAATCTGAGCAGGCATATATGCTCCACATGCTTAAAATGCAGTTGGTTCTTCCAAAAAAAGAAGTTGAAATTGAAAATAGTGTAATTCGGCTTCCTTTCTATATAAAATATATGAGGCCCCTAATCGGTGTGGCCGCTTCTTTACTAATAATTGGATCGACTGTAGCATATGTCTTTTTGGCTAATAACCATGAAAAGGAATTTTCAAACTTGATTGCAACAAAAGAAGGTTCTAAAACAAATATCAAGTTACCGGATGGAACGACAGTTTGGGTCAACTCTGACAGTAAGATTTGGTATGCTGATAACTTTAATAGCAAAACAAGAGAAGTCTGGCTTTCATAGAGCAGTAATGTCGGTTACTGATTTAGCTCCAAGCTTTATTGATTTTTGATAAACATCTTCAACATCTTCGACGTACAAATTTAGAAAACTTGGGGTCGGCGGCCAGCCTTCTCTTGAATCAAAAAGCATAATCATAGCATCTCCAATTTTTACGACTACATGAATGATAACCCCTTCTTCGTTCGTAATTCTGCTGTGAGGAATCTCTTCCGCATCAAAAGCAACCTTTAAAAATTCAATTAATTTGGCTGAGGACGAAGAAATAATCCAAGGTGTTACTGTTGTGTAGTGATCAGGCACTGTATTAAGTTTTTTCGCTTTTGTAATATTCATAAGTTCATGTTTTTATACAAAAAAATTTGCGGCTAGTGACAACCCTATGTCAGTAGTAGATTAAAAACATTATTTTATGTGCGTTGATTGTGATATTAAAGCAAGTTAAGCAATAGCGTTTTGTTGACTCTGCGAACTATTATGGAAATTAGATGAAACGATTCTTTCTGTATTTTTAGAGTAACCTTATCACAATCGGCACTCGCGTCGCGATGTAATCAGATATCGTAAAAATTATCTTTTGTTACGATATGCACGCACGTATATGAATCCTAAACTTCTAGAATTATTAAGTCTTTTCGTGTTTTTAAACGATAAAAGGCCCTAAACGGTGTAGCGCTTTTATAGTCAGGATGATCTTGGTCCGTGGTTTGTTTTTGAAAAGCGTTGTGATTTACTTTAAATACTTAAGAATCATTACCTTTTAAGCTGAAATTCAGGGCCAATGCCGGGATATAGAAATTTCGAGATAAGCTTATTAATGGGCTATGTGAGTTGTTTTGTTGAAATATCAATAATTCATAAGATAAATTATTTGCCAAACAACAATATGACAAGGCTGAAATATAAAAATCTTATCAGTCGCGATGTCAAGTAATTATATTTTTCATTAAATGAGAATATGTATAAATTTAAGAGTGGAATCGCGATCAATCCGGGGTTGGGCTTTTATCAGGCTAACAATGAATGGTAAACCAAGAATTGAGTTATAATGAAAAAGTTCATTTTTATCTGGTTAATAATCGGCATCTGGTCGCGGGGAATGGCCCAGGATAAAAGAGCGGTGGATTCTCTGAACCATATTATAAATGATAACAGCAATAGCCCCGAAAGCCGCGTGCTTTCATGTGTTCGCCAGGGGCAATTTTACATCAATAAACCCGGAGAAGATCCAAGGAATATCGATAGCGCATCAACTTACTTAAAACAGGGAAAACAGCTTATTAAAGTATTTAACATCCGCACAGCTGATGGGGAGCTGCTGTTTTTGGCAGCCCTGATCAGCAAGGAAAAAGGATTGCGCAACGACGCCAGCCGACTTGATAGCTTAGCGCTCACGTTCCTGCGGAAAAAACCTGGCAATTACTTTCTTGGTGAGGCCTTGCTGGAAAAAGGAGATTATCTAAATACAGATGATGACAAGCAGCTAAGTGAGAAGATCGCCTTACTTAAAGAAGCTGAGCCGTGTTTTGCCGGCGTGAAATACGTCCGGATCAGAGCGGGGTTGTGGAAGTCGCTCGGCGATTTGTATGGCTTGCGCCAGGAGGATCATCTACAAAGAGAAAGCCTCAAGTCGAAAGATTTGAGGCTTTTTTGTTTTATATTCGGTAGTCGGAGACTACAGGTACAGCCGTCCGAAGTTTATAAACTTCGGACAGCGCGGCTCTTAATACCCCCCTCCATCATCTGTGCAAATAACTATTGGCACGCCCAATTCTTTAGATAATGTAACCGGATGCCTATCCCTTTTTACATTCAAAATAAACTCTTTACCGGATAGGTTAATCTCCACAGGGACATGTTTAGGACTCATCAACTCTGCAAGACATTTCGGGCGTTTATAGCTATACCCCCGACAAGGTTATTGCTTCAAAAACAGAAACTGCAAAGCCCGCATCCTAAATATACTTAAGTTTCACATTTTTGAAGCCTGATTTCTACCATTTCACTTTCCCGATTTTCTGCCATTTCCTACCCGCTAAAACCTTTTTAAGAGATAGTTAAAAAAATAACTAAAAATAAATTTTGAAAAATGTGTACGAACACGCAAAATTATTTTATACATTTGATTTAAAGGTATTTGAGATTGTAATTGAATATAAAAATATTTTAGCTGACCCTAAACTTTCTTGCGTATCCGAACACACTATTAAACCATTTTTCTTATCAAACTTTATCTTTTATGAAAAAACTATCATTGTTTTTGGCGGCTGCTGCATTGCTTGCAGGCTGTACCAAATCGGTTGTAAAACCAACAACGCCCTCAGTTGGCGCCACAAAAATCGCATTGAACGGGGCGGGTACTAATTATTATGTCAACGGTTCAACTGGTAGCGATTCAAACACCGGGCTTTCCACATCCGTTCCGCTTAAAACCATTCAGGCAGCGCTAAACAAAACCACCGAAGGCGCCGCCGCAACCATCAATGTACTCGCAGGTACTTATTCCGAGCGGATCAATTTCCCGCATTCAGGTGCATCTTCCACTTTGCCAATTACTTTGACAAATTATTCCGGCGCTGTTGTTAATTTGGATGGCACCAGTACTAATGGCGGCGCCAATGCCAATATGATCAACATTAGCAGTAAAAGCCACATTCATATCAATGGTATCGGTGTTCAAAATAACATCTTCTCTTTTGCTGTTGGTATCAACGTTGTTGGGCAAGGTACTGATGTGCAAATAAATGCCTGCACTATACACAACGTAGGCTGGACAGCCAGCCAGACAGCCATACCTACGTCATCAAACAACGCGCACGCCATTTTTATAGAAGGCACGGGCGCATCAAGGGCATTAGCTTACAGCAACGTTTATATTGGGTACAATACCGTTTATGGCTGCGCTACCGGTTATAGCGAGGCAGTAACCTTATCAGGTAATGTAAACAACTTTTTGCTGGAGCATAATGTAGTGCATGATATTACCAATATTGGTATTGATATGTCGGGCCATTACAGCTACACAGGCGCACCCGACAGTGTAAATTATGCTATGGGCGGAAACGTTAATTATAATACCGTTTACAACTGTGTATCGCAGGTGGCAACTTCAGGCGGCATTTATGTAGATGGCGGTTCTTACATTAATATACAAGGCAACACCTGCTATGGTAACGGCGCGGGTATGACAGTAGGTTGCGAAAACAATGGCTACACTACTACGGGCATTAATGTACGCGATAACTTTATCTACAACAACGTAACTGCCGGTATCATCTACGGATCGAACCAGGCAAGCAGCAAGGTTACCTACTCAACCTTATCGGGCAATACATTTTATGACAATTTTTCACAAGGTGGTTACGGTGGCGAAGTAGAGTACCAAAATACCGACCACTTAAATGTATTTGATAACATCATCCAATCGCGTAGCAACGTCGTAGTTATCGCGCTATCGGGCTATACTTCTACAAATCTGACCATGGATTATGATGACTACTACACCTTAAGTGGATCATCAGGCACCATTACTTTCGACTTCGGTACCGCGGGCGGATGGT
>JABDAU010000009.1 GCA_013289045.1 Bacteroidota bacterium
GAAATTTTAATGACCGAGGCTAAAACGCCTGAGACGGAATACCTGCGTAACCTCTTCTGGGAAGAACTCTTCAACGCGCTGGACGAACTGCCTGAAAAACAACGAAAGGTTTTCATCTGGAATGAGCTGGAAGACGTTTCCTTCGCCGAAATGGCCGACCTGACCGGGGAAAACGTACAGACGCTGGTTACACGAAAACGTTACGCGGTGCTTCACCTGCGCAAACGGCTTAAACAATTGTATGACGAGATTACACAATATTAAAAATAAAAAGAACATGAAAAGAGTATTTTATAAAGGACGTTTTATTTTCATCCCGCTTGGCATAGCTGCCGTTGCAGCGCTTGCCGGCTTTGTGGTGATGCTGTTATGGAACGCCCTGATGCCTGTGATATTTCACCTGGGCATCATCACCTTCTGGCAGGCTTTAGGCCTGTTCATCCTTTGCAAAGTGCTATTTGGCTTTGGCAAGGGCGGCCCGAAAGGCGGTTTCAGGGGCGGGCCTGCTCCTTGGATGCGCTACAAAATGGAAGAAAAGTACCGCACCATGTCGCCTGAAGAGCGCGAGCGCTTTAAACAGAAATGGAGCGAACGCTGTGGCGGCTTTGGTAATAAGTTCGGCGGCAGGGGAGGATTCGGACCGGATTGGTTTGAGGAAACTAACGAGGCTAAACAGCCCATCGAATAAATTGATTTAATACGAAGCAAGAAGCAGGGATCAAGAGTCGGGAATAAAATATAGCACAAACCCCGATTCCTGATTCTTAGCTTTTGAGATAACCAACAACAACAACAACAATTATGGACGTATTGGTATTTGTAACAAGTGTTTGCGACAGTAAGGCAGTTAACAAGGTTCAGCCTTTATTGTCATCCGTTCCGGCAATAGCACAATGGAACTTCGACCTGGAAGATTGCGATCATATATTGCGCGTAGTATCTAATCAACTCTCACCGCGTAAGGTGGAGTCGATGCTGAACGAGGCGGGATTTGATTGTTATGAGCTGGATTATTGAGAGTATAATTGCTTTGCAAAAAGTAATAAATTTTCAAAACCTATCTAATGCGTAATTTCTTCACGCTTAGAAATGACAATTAGATGTAACATTACATTATTCTCACAGTCATATGTTTTTAAGATATGTTAAAAATGATATTTTAGCACCTGATCTTATTATATGACCAATTCCGATTCGCCAACTTTAAAACAGCGCATACGCTCTATCGATATTTTGCGGGGGGCTATTATGCTCATTATGGCTATTGATCATAGCCGGGATTTCTTTTATTTCACCGGTCCGGGTACACTCCCCACCGATATGGCCACTACCACGGCCATTTTGTTTTTTACCCGTTGGATAACCCATTTCTGTGCACCTACATTTGTTTTCCTGAGCGGGGTATCGGCATATATAGCCGGTACACGTCGTACAAAAAATGAGTTGATGGCATTTTTGGTAAAGAGGGGTTTATGGCTAATAGTGATTGAAATTGTAGTTCTCACGCTCGCCATTTCCGCCGACCCATTTTATCATGTGCTGATATTGCAGGTTTTGTGGGCCATAGGATTTAGCATGATAATACTGGGGCTTTTGTCAAGATTGCCATTAGTGTATATCGGGATAATAGGTGCGCTTATTTTCTTTGGTCATGATATAATAGATGGATTACCGCTTCCTGCAAAAGGCAGTGCGGGGTTTGATGTCGAATCTATTTTTTTAACTGCCTTTGCTACTTTCATACCATTGGGAAGGACCCATGGAATATTCGATATGTACGCAGTATTGCCGTGGACAGGTATTATGCTGCTCGGTTATGTATTTGGCTCGATGTACCGCACCCATTATGATGGTAACAAACGCAGAAAAATACTTCGCTATGCAGGTATCGGTGCGCTATGCCTTTTTGTAGCGCTAAGGCTGGTTAACGATTACGGCGATCCTTCGCACTGGTCAACACAGAAAAATGGCTTATATACCTTTATGTCTTTCTTAAATGTAAGCAAGTACCCGCCATCGCTATTGTACTGCCTCATGACGCTTGGCGTATCGCTATTATTGCTCTCGCTTACCGAGCACGCCAATAACCGTTTTACCAAATTCCTAACGGTATATGGTAATGTACCGTTCTTCTATTACGTACCGCACTTTTTTCTGCTGCGCATCATCAACATCATCATGTTTTTTGCATCAGGTTTTACCACGAGCCAGATCGCTGTGCCTGGGTCATTCCTGTTTGAACCGCCTGGTTATGGTTTTCCGTTATGGGTGGTGTACCTGGTGTGGTTAACAGTAATAACAATTCTTTACTTTCCATGCCGGTGGTTCAGTAACTATAAGCGCACACACAAACAATGGTGGCTCAGCTATTTATAGCAGCACCCCATCAGCAGTAAACCGCAGATCAGTACCTGCCAGCGCAGAGGTAGCATAACCATCATCATTGATGTAAAATTTTTCATTCTCGGCCAGGATATGCAGGTCGTGCGTTTTAAAATCGCCGAAGATGCGTATGGCGGCAAGGGGCATATTTACTTCAAACTCGGCAACTATGTTGTGTTCCAGGCCCATAGCGGTGTGGTCATCCATCTGGATCACCTTAATAATATTTACGCCGCTTTCATCCAGAACTTGTACACTTTTGCCATCCGCTATAACGCTTACACCGGTCCCTAATGCTTTGTTGTTGCTTACGATAACACCATTGCCGTTTTTGTCTTTTATATCCAGGTCGATGCTGAAATAAGAGTTCGGTTCGTTATCGTGCCAAAGGGAATTAATCCTCAATATTTCGTTATTATTATCGTCATCAGCGTAGCGTATTACGCCACTCGGTACTATAAAAGCACTGCTGCCCATCACAAATGCGTATTTCATGATTCTAATTGTTTAAGTGTACATACATAATAATCCAAATGCCTAAAATGTTTATTTCATGACACAATATTTTTGGCATAATAAGTTAAACTTGTAAGTTTACCTTATTAAATTAATAAATTGTTAACTAAATAAAATACCATGGTAACTGCCCTTGATAAAAACACAGCCCTTGTGCTCATCGACCTGCAAAACGGAATTGTAAACTTCCCTGTTGTGCACCCAATAAAAGACATTATTGCCAATGCCGCCAAACTGGTTGAAGCCTTTCACAAAGCCGGCTTACCGGTTGTAGCTGTAAATGTCGACCCGCGTAACTCAAAAGCTTTCAGCACTCGCAAAGAGCCTGCTAATTTCTCAATGCCGCCGATCCAGGATGAATGGATTGAGATCATTAAAGAATTAGGTGTTAATGCTGACGATATTCATGTAACTAAAACAGCCTGGGGTGCCTTTGGTACTACCGACCTTGACGAAAAACTAAAAGCGCTGGGGGTAACGGGTATTGTGTTGGGTGGCGTATCAACCAGTATTGGTGTAGACACTACTGCGCGTGAGGCTAATGCAGAGGCTTATAACGTCACTTTTGTGAGCGATGTCATGACCGATACATCTGCTGAGGCACATGAATATAGTTTGAAGCACATTTTCCCAAGGATAGGGGAAACAGGGACTACAGAAGACGTTCTGAAGTTTTTGTAAAAAAGCACGCGCAGGCTGTTTAAGCCTGCGCGATGATGGAACTTCTAAAAGAAATTAAAGGATCCTTCTGTCACATTGTGATACGGTTTAAGTCCGCTGACCTTACGCGTATACTAAAAAATTAGGTACTCCTAAAATATCAGCATTTAGCAAATTAAAAAATCCCTATTTATAGGGATTTTTTCTTGCAAAGCATTATATTTAAGGCACCTTAGTTGATTTTTTCTTAGACGTGAAATGGAAACAGAGCTGTTTAATACCGAAGCAAGCAAGATATGGAAACGGATTACCAGCGATGTGCCGCGCGGGCAATTGCAGGTGGAAATAGACCTGTATAAAAAGCTGTTGAACTTTTTCCAGGCGGGCGATTACTTCTACTGGATATTTAACCTGCAGAACTTTTGTCTTGATATGGTAAGCGACGAAATGACGGCGGTGCTGGGCTACCAGAAAGCGGAATTTAGCCTGGAAATGCTAATGGATGCTGTACATCCAGACGACCGGCCTTATTTCCTCAATTTTGAGAACAAAGCGCTTGAATTTCTTTCTGCCTTACCTATAGAAAAGTTGATGAAATACAAGGTAAGACATGACTTTAGAGTGAAGGCAAAGGACGGTCGATATGTAAGATTGCTGCACCAGGCCATCATCATCCAGCATGATGAAAATGGGCAGATCATGCGGACGTTAGGTTTCGAGACCGATATTACCCATATAAAACCAGAAGGTAAACCTACACTTTCATTTATCGGCCTCGAAGGGGAACCATCTTATATTAATGTGGATGTAGAAAACGTTTTCACTGTTAGCAAGGAACTGTTAAGTAAACGTGAAAAGCAGATCCTGCTGCTAATTATGGAAGGAAAGCTGAGCAAGGAGATCGGCCAGATATTGCATATCAGCAAACAAACAGTTGATACGCACCGCAATAATATGCTGGCTAAATGTAATGCTGCAAACACGAGTGAGTTGATCGTTAAGGCGATCAGGCAGGGGTGGGTGTGACGCTATTTCCCGAATTTCGTTACATCAAACACATTTTCATCTGCCTCCTCGCCGGTAACTACGTTGTGATATTTCTCCACCTGTAGTTTTTTATCGTTAATAAAGAAAGTGCATAACGTTTCGCTCCAGCCGCCTTTTTCGGCAAGCTGATTTTCAAACCAGCCTTCTTCCTTGGTACTGTTATCGTATTTGATAAAACGTACGGCATACAGGTCTTTTTTATCTATCCACAGCTGGTTTGCTTTCTCATCATCCGTATTTGCGCCAATAACATATACAGGTTTGCCTTTCCAGGTGCTTTCGTGAAATTTGGAGAGATCATAATGCAGATCGGCAAAATGCTCCTTTACCTCATCAAACGGCATGAAATACAGGCCGCCTAAAAAGAAGGTCAGCTCGTTTTCATCCTTTGATGATTTGATCAGTTTATTGTCTTTAAAGCGATAAGTTGAATCGCTCCTGAAAATAATGGCATTACCGCTGTTGGCTGATCCGATATCGATACGCAGTTTATCCGGGTAAGCCATACGCTCATACCAGGTTGAAGTACTGATGAGGCTATCGTTGCGGTACCGCTCGGTGGTTTGGTCGAACGACAATGTTTTTGCCCATTTGCCATGATAGCGTGTATACATTTTTTGCAGTAGCGTAGTTGATGTTTCAGGCGCTTTAGCGGAAATGCAAAGTAGCATTAAGATAGATGCAGCGAAGGTCTTCATAATAATTAGTCAGAAAATTAACGGAAGTTAGGATAAATTCTGGGGAAAATGCAAAGCGCTTATCGCACAGGCATCCATTCTTTTTTTATTTTTGGCAGATGCTATTGCCTTATATTTGGCATACCTAAAGCAATTTACTATTTATGGATCAAACTATTCCGGCGAAACAGTTAAAGTGGCTTTGCCTGTTTATTGCTGCTGCGGTAGCAGTAAACATTACGGGGCTTTTTGTTACGCTGATGGCCCCTGATGCTACTTTATATGCAACCATTGCCAAAACAATGGTGCTTCGGCATGATTATATGAACATGGTGCTTGACGGGCACGACTGGCTGGATAAGCCTCATTTTCCGTTCTGGATGGCTGCGCTGTCATTCAATATATTCGGTTTTACTACCTGGGCCTATAAGCTGCCTGCTGTGCTGTTTTTGATGATGGGCGCGGTTTATACCTATCACTTCGCCAAAAGCCTTTATAACAAGCAGGTGGCAATGTGGTCGGTGCTGATACTGCTTACTGCCGAGCAACTGGTTATCTCCAATAACGACGTGCGCGCCGAGCCTTATTTAACCGGGTTGATCATTGCTGCCGTTTATCATTTTTATAAAGCCTATACCCGGAATAGCTGGCACCTGCTGGCGGGCTGCGTTTTTGCCGGCTGCGCTGTTATGACCAAAGGGATGTTTGTGGTTATACCGATAGGAGGGGCGATTGCCGGGCACCTGATCATCACCAAGCAATGGAACAAGCTTTTCAACTGGCGCTGGTTGGTGGCCATAGTGCTTACCATGCTGCTCATCTCGCCTGAATTATATTGTCTTTACCGGCAATTCGACCTGCACCCTGAGAAAGTGATCTTCGGGCAGAAAGGTGTTTCGGGTATCGGGTTTTTCTTTTGGGGAAGTCAGTTCGGCAGGTTTTTTAACAATGGCCCTATAAAAGGCAGCGGTGACCCTACATTTTTTATCCATACCACACTTTGGGCTTTCCTGCCATGGTCATTGCTGCTGTTTGCGGCAGTATACCAGTCGATAAAGAAAGGTGTAAAAAACATACAGGCGCATGAGTGGTATTGCCTGTGCGGCGGGCTGCTTACTTTCCTGGTTTTTTCGGCGTCAAAGTTTCAGCTGCCTTTTTACACCAATATCATTTACCCGTTTTTCGCCATTATTACGGCGCAATACCTGTTCAATGTGCAGGCGGATAAGAGCGTTAAAGCCATCAGGATTACACAATTTATTGTGATGGGATTGGTGCTGATCACACTCGGTTTCCTGGAATATGAGTTTGTGCCGGATCATCTGAAATTACCGGTTATCATATTAATTTGTATCCTTTATATCACGATGGTATTTGTGCCGGATATGATCAGTAACAGCATATTGCAAAAGGTTGTGGTGAGCACGGCTGTGCTGTCATTTATCGTCAATATCTATTTAAACCTGGCGTTTTACCCATCACTGGTCGAGTACCAGGCAGGAAGTGTGGCGGGGCGGTTTATTAACCAATATAACAAGCGGAAATATCCTGTAATGCTTTATAAGGACAATAACTGGCCGCTGGAATTTTACCTGCATTCGCCTGTGTCGGTTATCGACCCGGATACGATAAAAACGCCACCTAAAAATATTTTTATACTATATATATCTGAAGAGCAGGTAAAAACACTGGACGCAAAAGGCTGGCAATATACCCAGATCTTCAGTGTGAACGATTACCCGATAACGCGGTTAAAGCCTCAATTTTTAAACGTACGTACACGTAAAAATGTGCTTAACAACATGTTGGTTATAGCAGTAAACCTGCCTGCGCCCCAGATCTTCCTAAAAAGGATGCAGGATAAAAAATAATTGGTAAATGCTGTAGCGAAGGATTTGAACGATGCGTAATCATGAAGTAATGTATTTACAACCAAAATATTAAACCATGCGCCTAAAAACTTACTTCTCCGTTTTAATCCTGCTTACCGTTTTTGCATCATGTAAAAAGGGCGGTTCGAAACCTAATAACCCCGGCAGTACATTGGTGTTGGATGCTACAGAACAGCAAAAAGCGGTCACCGATAATGCCTTCACTTTTAAATTGTTTAATGGCCTTGCCCCGGTAAACAGCACCGATGGTAACCTGTTCATATCACCGCTGAGTGTGAGCATTGCAATGGCGATGACCAGCAATGGCGCCAATGGCCAAACACTGGCAGCAATTGACAGCACCATGAATTTTAATGGTTTTACGCAAGCTGAGTTGAATAGTTACTATAACAAGCTCATCACCCAGCTACCCAAGCTCGACCCTAATACCACATTCGATATCGCTAATTCAATATGGTACAAACAGGGATTCAGCGTACTACCCCAGTTTATCACCACAAACAGCGATTACTACAAGGCAACAGTTCAATCGCTTGATTTTTCATCGCCATCGGCAGTAAATACCATCAATAATTGGGTGAGCAGTAATACTAACGGTAAAATAACCAGCATCGTCAATAGTATACCTTCAAATGAGGTGATGTACCTGATCAATGCGCTTTATTTTAAAAGCACATGGAAGGAAAAATTTAATGCATCGGACACAAAGGCAGCGCCCTTTTACGTTGACGCATCCAACCAGGTACAAGCTCCATTCATGACCGGCATGATCGACATGAATAGCTACACTGATGCAAATGTGACCGTTGTAGAATTGCCATACTCAGGTGATAAATTTAGTATGGTGATTGTTGAGCCGCATACTGATAAAACGCTTGCTGATATAATGCCAGGCCTGGATCAGTCATGGAAGAACTGGATGACAAACCTGAACTCTGCCCGGGGACAAGTGACATTGCCCAAATTTACGTACAACTATAGCATATCGTTAAAGGATGAACTAACCGCACTAGGTATGGGTGTTGCTTTTAGCGGTGGGGCCGATTTTTCAAAAATAAGTAACGAAAAGCTGGAGATAACCGACGTAGAACATAAGACTTACGTTGCTGTTGACGAAAATGGCACTGAGGCTGCCGCAGTAACATCGGTAGGTGTGGGCGCTTCTGCTGCACCCGTTTATGATTATAACATTAACCGCCCGTTTATTTTCGCAATACGCGAGCGGAATAGTGGCCTTATCTTATTTGCAGGAATCATGAATAACCCGTTGATCACCGCAAATTGATCAGATAATACGGCCCATAAACGGATCGGTGTGGCCTGGTTTGCCGGTTTCTACACGACCTGCGTAGCGTTTCATGAAGTTTATAGCCCCGGTTACATGAACGGTAAAATCGTACCAGTTGTGGCTGTTCTTCAGATCGAGCACCATGGAACTATCACTGCTGTGATTGATCAGCTTGCTTAAATTATTGGCCTTGTAAGCATTATCTGTTACCTGCACATGGTAATTATTCCTGTCGCTCCAGTTAGTGAATTTTAGCTCGATATTGCCCGAAAGCTCATTGCCTGACGGTGTATTATGATATTCACAAGTGATGGTCATATCCGGGTCGGCATTGCTGCCGGCATATTCGCGGAAAAAGCCGTTGGGGCCGTAAACCCGTAAATGATAATTCTTATTGTCGAAATCGTGTAGATGCCATTGGTCGGGAATAGTGTCGCCCGGTTCTACCGCATAAGCCCAGGTACGTACGGTTTCACCCTTAAATTTCCCCGGCGCGTACACATTGAAAGGCGAGCCGGCTGCCATCTTACCAAACACAGTATTCGCCGCTTGGAAATTGATCTTAAAGGACTTTTTATCTGCAGCCAGATTGCCGTCGGCATATAGCTGGTAGGGCAGGGAATTAGATGGCTTGATCCCTTTTTCCTGTTGCGGCATATTGGGCGACAGGTATGGCGTATGATTGATCTGACTGATGTCGGCAGGTGAGAGTGCCTTAAAACCCGATGGCAGTTTTTTAAATTTCGCTTTATGGATGCCTTCTACAAAAGTGTCTCTATGCAGGAACGCCGGTTCCTGGATCTTCTCGCCATGGTAAGGGCGGAAGATAGAACTAAGGTCGCCGCAAACGGTGCGCCGCCATTGGGTAATGTTGGTTTCGGTAATGCGTTTTCCGGTTTTTTGACGGATGAAATGTTCAAGAAACTGCAGCGAAGAGGTATGGTCAAACACTTCTGAATTCACCCAGCCGCCACGGCTCCACGGCGACGCCACGACCATCGGCACACGGTAACCCAGGCCTATCGGGCTTTCCGCAGTATCCGGTTCGGGGAACCCATTGCGTTCCTGCTCCTGCGCAAGCGTAACAAATTCTGGACGGGTATCGACATCTTTTGAAACTTTACCCGTGCCCTCCTTGTGCGAATGCGGCGCTACGAATGGCGGCACATGGTCAAAGTAGCCATCGTTCTCATCATAGGTGAGGATAAAAATGGTCTTCTTCCAAACCTCGGGATTATGGGTGAGAATATCCATCACTTCCGATACATACCATGCCCCATACCACGGCGCGCTCGGGTGATCAGAGAAATTCTCAGGCGCTGTGATCCACGATACCATCGGCAGGTTGCCTGTCGATACATCCTTCCTGAATTGTGCCAGCACGTCGCCTTTAGGCACCTTCATTTCGCGGCGCGTGCCGTTGTCATCGTAAGCCAGTGTGGTTAGTTCATGATAATGAGGGTCGATCTCATTGGATGAAAAGGCTTTATTATGCAGGTTTTTTGAGCGTTGTGATAATTTGTCAAAATCATCCGGATGGGTGTTTGATAGTTCTTTGTTTACATCGTCCAATTGCTTTTGCGCTTCCTTCAATTGCCCTTTTATATGTAGTGCTGCGGCGCCTGCAGTTTGCGGGTTATTAAGCTGTTGCTGCAGGTCTGCAATTTTAGCAGGCAGATCGGCGGCTTGTTTTTGCAGCCAGTCGACATGCTTTTTATATAATTTCGGATTGTACTGGGCGAAATATTCCAACTCATTATCCGAAAAATTCGACAGCCATTGTGATTCTTCATCGGTTAAGCCAATATCGATACCTGCTTCGTTCTGGTAGCATTTCCATGAGATATCATGATCTTCCAGGCGCTCGGGGAATGTTGTCCACTTCAGGTCGCCAAAATCGGCATCGTCGTTCCATACCAAAGCCCGTGAATTTTCATTCTGCTCGGCGCGGACTGTACCTGTCCACAGGAAAAGGCGATTCGGGCCGGTGCCGGTAAGCGATGAGCAGAAATGCTGGTCGCACACCGTAAAGGCATCTGCGAGCGCGTAATAGAATGGAATATCCTCGCGATTATGGTAGCCAAGCGTTAAAGGCATGTCCTTATAGGCCGGGTTTGATGACCGTTTGGATTCGAGCCATTTATCAAATTTGCCATCGTTACGCGCGCTTACCTGGTTGGCCCATGTATGCGGCAGCGAGTTCATCCAGGTGGATTTGGTGTTTTTGATGTCCAGGTGAAATGGGGCAAAGGTTTGCCCCTCGCTGTTGGATTGCAGCCAAACCAGGTTCTTATTGGGTAGATTGATCGCCCGTGGGTCATTATAGCCGCGTACACCTCGCAGAGTGCCGAAGGTATGATCGAACGAGCGGTTCTCCTGCATCAGGATAACAATGTGCTCAGCATCGAGATAAGTGCTTCCGGGAGCAGGATTGATAGCTAAAGCTTTTTGAATGGATGCCGGCAAAATGCCCGACAGGCCGGCAGCACCCGTTAGCAGCGCCGCTTTTTTGATAAACTCTCTTCTTGAATCCATTAAAACAGATAGTGGTTTACTATTAAACGGACAAATTAATGCTTCAAGTATTAACTTGATGTTCAATAATGTTGGTTATTTCGTTAAGATTGCCCGGGGATACCCAATGCATTTCCTTATCTTTCCTAAACCAGGTAAGTTGCCGCTTAGCAAAATTGCGGGTATTTTGTTTGATGAGGCTGATGGCGGTATCCAGATCCGTTTTGCCGTCAAAATAATCAAACAACTCGCTATAACCTACTGTGTTTAACGCGTTCAACTGTCGATAAGGCAGTAATGCCCTCACTTCTTCAATCAAACCCTCTTCAACCATTATATCCACCCGGCGGTTTATCCTGTCGTACAAAACCTCTCTTGGTAAATCAATGCAGAACTTAACAATATTGAACGGGCGTTTGTTTACTGTGGCTTTACGGAAGGAGGAAAATGGCTTACCGGTACTCTCAAATACCTGCAATGCGCGCATGATGCGCTGGGGATTATTTAGATCGACCTGCTGGTAATATTCTGGATCAGCGTCCTTTAGTTTTTCCTGTAAGAATTGGATGCCTTTTTCGGCAAATTCCTGATTCAGACGCTCGCGAATAGCGGGATCCGCATCCGGAAACTCATCAAAACCCTCGCATATTGCCCTGATGTACAAGCCCGACCCTCCGGCCAGAATTACTTTATCGTGCGTTTTGAAGAGCTCATCCAGCAAAGCCAAAGCCTGTTTCTCGTAATCACCCACAGTAAAATCTTCGGTAATGGAATGCGAATCGATGAAATAATGTTTAGCCGCAGCCAGTTCTTCCGCATTTGGTTTGGCCGTGCCTATGGACATTTCACGATAAAACTGCCTTGAATCTGCAGAAACAATCACCGTGTCATAATGCCGCGCCAATTGTATAGCGGTGTCGGTTTTCCCCACGGCTGTTGGCCCGGCAATGACGATGAGGGTTTTTTGTTTATTGTCCATAGTCGATGGACCATAGACCATAGAAATTATTAAAGGTCCAGGCTTTGGCTATGGACTATCGACTATGGTCTATGGACTACTCAATAATCATCATGCGATGTATGGCGCTCTTCATCAAAGCCTTCGTTATCCGAAAACTCGCTGCCAAACTCATCCTCTTCTTCCTCTTCGTCTGCGCCAACTATTTTGTCGCTTTCTTCTACATCTTCCTCGTCTACAACCTCGGTAAGGTCTTCTGCTTCCTCGGGGTTAAAACCCGTATCGTCAAATGATTCAAATTCTTCGGCGGTTGAAGGCAGGCTAACAGGGTTAAATACATTACCAAACTGCTTAGGCGCTTCGCCGGCGGCCCGTGCTACAGATGGATAGGTAACGCCAGGTGCATCCTCCAGTATGATCTTCATCAGCTCGACGTGGAAATCAAACGGGCGGTCGAAATTGAATGTATAATAGAATTTCTGATGCGGATCGTCGATACGAGCGGCCAGCTTCACTTTTTCCATCAAAGCTATGCCGCGGTCAATCCTGCGCTGATTGGGCATAAAAGTAAGTTCTTCGCCTTTTGTCCATTGATCATTGCTGATATAAAAGGACGATGGATAATCCGGGTTGTAACCTATAGCTTGGTGAATAGCACGGTGAAGGTCTTCAAATGTTTGGTTTGATTTGATGTCGATCTCGCGGACAACATCGTCGTAGTCTTCAAAAGCGATCCTGAAGCGGTAAACTGCCATTGTTTAAGTAGATTTTAGCAAAATTAATGAAAATGTTATTTTTTTTATGTCAAATAGATGATTTCGGCTAAGATTGTTGATAGTATACGAAAAAACTACAGTTTCGCCACAACTTTTAAGCCAATTTCTTCGCCTTTTTGAATTGTATAGGCAAGCGCCTCCTCGCGCGAGTTCGTAATCTCGCCTTCAAGGATGGCTTCGCGGATCTGGTTTTTGATAATTCCCACTTCGCGGCCCTCATTTAACCCGAATAGCTGCATAATATCATTACCGGTCACTGGTGGTTGCCAATTCCTTATACTATCGCGCTCTTCAACATCTTTTAACTTTTGTTGCACGAGTTCAAAATTCTGGCGGTATTTTTTTATTTTGTATTCATTTTTGGTAGTGATGTCCGCTTTACACAACAACATCAACCCGTCTATATCATCGCCTGCCTCAAAAAGTAAACGCCTCACCGCAGAATCCGTCACGATGGATTGCGATAAAACGATCGGCCTTAAGTGCAATAGCACCAGCTTTTGCACCTGCTTCATCTTTTCGTTCAGCGGTAATTTGAGCTGTGCGAATATCTTGGGCACCATTCGCGCGCCTTTATCCTCGTGCCCGTGGAACGTCCAACCATGGCCCGCTTCGAAACGCTTGGTAGCCGGTTTGGCAATATCATGCAGGATAGCTGCCCAGCGTAGCCAAAGGTCATCAGTGGTCTCGCAGATGTTATCCAGCACCTGTAGTGTATGATAAAAATTATCCTTGTGCCCTTTGCCGTTGATGAACTCCACGCCATAAAGCGCAGTCATCTGCGGAAAGATCTTGTGCAATAAACCGGTATCGAACAAGTAATTGAAGCCTATCGATGGTTTTGGCGAAAGGATGATTTTGTTCAACTCGTCGGTTATCCGTTCCTGCGATACGATGCTGATGCGGTCGACATTATTTTTTATCGCCTGCACAGCTACATCATCTATCCGGAAATTCAATTGCGAAGCGAAACGGATCGCGCGCATCATACGTAAGGGATCATCCGAAAAGGTCTCCACCGGATTTAATGGTGTGCGGATAAGTTTGTGTTCCATGTCATCCATGCCGCCGAAAGGATCGAGCAGTTCTCCGTAAGTATCCGGATGCAGGGAAATAGCCAGCGCGTTGATGGTGAAATCTCGGCGTTTCTGATCGTCCTCCAGTGTGCCGTCCTCAACAATCGGCTTGCGTGAATCACGGCGGTAGGACTCTTTACGGGCGCCTACAAATTCTATCTCGAGGTCTTTATATTTAAGCTGTGCTGTGCCGAAGTTTTTGAAAACCGCCACTTTAACCTTAAGCTTTTGGGCGACTTTTTCTGCGAAGTCTATCCCGTTACCAAGTACCACGATATCAATATCCTTCGAGGGCCGCTTTAGGAAAATATCGCGCACAAACCCGCCGATGGCATATGCCTGCAAATTATTCTCGCCTGCTATTTTTGATATGATGCTGAAAACGGGATGGGTAAGATGCTGCTTCATTACAAGGCAAAAGTAAGCAAAACCGTTGATTTGGGGTGATGGGTTTGATTTTGTTGATTAAGCTGGAAGCTTAACCATGCTGTGGCACGAGTTACGCTGCGCTAAACTCGCGCCAGCGGTCAAGTTCGGGATGACGTAGGTTATTGTTTACTTCCTCAAAAACACAAACGTCCCATTTGGCTCCAACCGCATAATAGTTGATGGATTTTTGATCTCCATACTATGTTGGTCGATGTCTACGACGTAATCCACACCCTCGATGATTTCCTGGTCTATCTGTGAAAAGTATTGTGGCGACGGCTTGCCGCTGATGTTTGCCGAGGTGGAGACCAATGGCTTGCGCATACGCTGGATCAGTTGCTCGCAGAACTGGTGTTTTACAATGCGTACGCCTATACTGCCATCATTGCTGATGAGAGCCGGGGAAATGTTGCGTGCACCGGGCATAACCAGCGTAAGCGGGTTTTCGGCGTAGTTGATCAGGTCATAGGCGACCTCGGGGACTTCAGTTACGTAGCTTTGCAGCTTATTTTCGGTATCCAGCAAAATGATCATGCTTTTGGCCTCGTCGCGCTGTTTAAGGCGGTAGATCTTTTTTACGGCCTCGGTATTGGTGGCATCGCAGCCTATGCCCCAAATAGTATCGGTAGGATAGAGGATGATACCGCCATCCTGTATTACTTTAAACGCGTTTGCAACTTCGTCTCTAAGCATGGTTCTATAAATTTTGGTATAGCTGCATCACCTGTGCCGCCAGCTTTTCGTCGTCAAATTTAAGCGAATATTCGTAGCCTTTGACGATCATATTTTTGCGCAGCTCATCGTCAGTCAATACCTGGTGGATCTTTTCAGACAAGCCGATATGGTCATCCGGTTCCACATATAAACTATCCGGGCCGCCTGCTTCTTCCAAACATGAACCTGTGGCCGCAATGACCGGCGTGCCTGATGCCAGCGCCTCCAGTATGGGTATACCAAAGCCCTCGTAACGTGATGGGTATACAAACAGTTTAGCCGATTGGTAAATAGCCGGCAGATCGGCAAAATCAGCGTTATTAAGAAATATCACCTGATTGTTCAACTGGTGTTTGCTTAGGTGTTTTTTGATCTCATCGACGTAAGATGTTTGCTTGCCGGTTACTACCAGTTTTACATCGCTCAAAAAACTCAACGCGCGGATCAATACCCAAAGGTTTTTGCGCTCTTCAACGGTACCCACATTCAGGATGAAATCCGATGGTAAGCCATATTTCTTACGGACAGCCTGTTTTTCTTCAGGCGTGCAAACTTTTTTGAACGATGGATCACAACCCTGGTAAATCACGCTGATCTTTTCGGCTGGAACATTAAGCAGTTTAATCAGATCATATTTGGTACGCTCGCTGATGGCAAGCACCTGGTCGGCGATCTTACAGGCGTGCTTGAGCTTTACCGTATAGATATTGCGGCTAACCCGACCATAATATTGCGGGAAGCGAAGGAATATAAGGTCATGAACAGTAACTACTGATTTGATGCCGGCTTTCTTCAATCCACCCGGCAGCTCCGCGCTCAGGCCATGGAAAATCTCAACGCCATCGCGTTTAAGATCTTTAGTGATCCCTTTGCTGCGCCACCATGATTTAAGCAGTTTGCCTTTTGGGGTAATGATATGGGTATTGTCGTTTTCTTCAGGAAGATCAGCCCGCGAGCCCTGTTTTACACGGGGCGTATAGAGGAAGAATTCGTTTTCAGGATAGAATTGCGACACGCTTTTTATCAGCCAGCGGCTGTAGTTACCCAGCCCGGTATTGTTTAAAAAAGCACGTTTTGCATCGTATCCTATTTTCATTTTTAGATGTGAGATATGAGATTTGAGATATGAGATGAGCTGCAATCAGTTTTCCCAAGTCTCAAATCTAAATTAAGACATGAGATTTGAGATAGCTGCTTCTTAGTCTCACATCTCAAATCTCACGTCTCAAATCTAAACTAAACCGCTACATTATTTTCGCGCAGCGCATCGTTAAGCGAGGTTTTTTTATCTGTTGATTCCTTGCGTTTGCCAATAATAAGCGCGCATGGAACATGGTATTCGCCTCCGGGGAATTTTTTAGGATATGTACCCGGGATCACCACCGAACGCGCCGGTACGCGACCTATATATTCAATAGGTTTTTCATGTGTAACGTCGATGATCTTGGTTGATGCAGTAAGCACCACGTTGGCGCCTAAAACCACTTCCGATTCGAGGTGAACGCCTTCAACAACAATAGCCCTTGAACCTAAGAAGCAGTTATCTTCCACAATAACCGGCGAAGCCTGTACAGGCTCCAACACGCCGCCAATACCCACGCCGCCGCTCAGGTGGCAATGTTTGCCGATCTGCGCGCATGAACCAACAGTAGCCCATGTATCAACCATAGTACCTTCGCCAACATAAGCGCCGATATTTACATACGACGGCATCATGATAACGCCGCTGGCCAGATGCGCGCCATAACGGGCAATACCATGCGGAACCACGCGAACATTGTTTTTGCGGTAATCGGTTTTCAGCTTCATTTTATCATGGAAAACGAACGGGCCTACCGAAATCTCCTGCATCGGGCGGGTTGGGAAATAAAGGATAACCGCTTTCTTTATCCACTCGTGAGTGTGCCAGTGGCCATTGCCTACAGGGTCGGCAACACGCATTTCGCCTTTGTCAAGGCGCTCAATAACGGTATCAATTGCGTTGATATAATCGGTATGTTGTAACAGCGCCCTGTCGTCCCAGGCGTCTTCAATCAGTTTTCTAAGGTCTTGCATTGATAATTATATATTTTGGCAAATTAAATGATTTTTAGGGAAAAATGTTGATTATTTAATTCATGCATTTACGGTGGTGCTCCGCGGAGCACTGCACCACCTGGTCCACCATGCACCACTTAAGTTGTTGATAATCAAATGCAGAATCTTGTCAAATGCTATATTATTGCGCCATTTTTCAAAACGCACCACTCAAAACGCACCACTTTAGCGCATAAAGTCCACCTCCCGTACGCCTTTAATTTTGCGCAGATCATTGGCAATCTCCAATAGGCCGCTTTTGCCTTCATTCATTTTTTGGGTGCTTACCTTTATTTCGTCCACGTCTTCCTCATCATTTGAGGGCGACAAACTGATCTGGTTGTAACGGATGCCATGCGTTTTAAATACCGACTCGATATCCTCCATCTTTACGTGATGTTTTTCCAGCTTCAGCGTTACGCCGCTGAATTTATTACGGTTATACATCCGTTTTTCAATCGGCTTAAGTATGGCAAGGATAATAAACACCATTGCCGTGGTGATACCTGCGGCCCAATACAACCCACCGCCAACCGCAAGGCCGATGGCCGCTACCGTCCATAAGCCGGCGGCCGTGGTTAATCCGCGTACTACCTGGTTGCGCATAAAAATAATGGTGCCGGCACCTAAAAAGCCGATCCCGCTCACTACCTGCGCCGCCACGCGGGACGGATCGAGCGTGATGCCTTTTTCGCCCACCACATCATAAAAACCGTGCATCGATACGATCATTACCAGCGCCGAGCCTATGCAAACCAGCATATGCGTTCGCAGCCCTGCGGTCCATTCGTGCTTTTGGCGCTCGCTGCCTACAATGGCGCCCAAAAGGGCCGCTGCGCCTAAACGGATAGCTATTTCCGGTAAACCTATCATGATGTAGTAGTAAGCTGGTTTACTCCGGATTTGTTTTAGGTTAGTTCATGGTTGATGGATCATAGTTCCTAGCGGAACATTAAGCAGGAGAAATTGCCTCGCGGTTTTTGATCTTCCGATAATAAACTATTCCGCAAATTGCGCCTATAATGACGGCTGCAACAAAGTCGACAAGGGTGCCACCAATAAAAAATGCAGCAAATGGCATACCGCAATGCCCATGCCCGGGCGATTCTGCAACGATAGAATCCATTACCAGGCTTCCGGCTTTCATAGAAAAGAAGCCGCCGGCTATTATCGCCAAAACGGCTATTGCCCCAATAGGTATTTTGATCGTACCCGTTAGCCGCAATATGGAAAGTATGATCTGTAAAACAGGGGCCAATGCGATGAGGAATAATTCCATAACCGTTTTTTGTTTAATACCTAAGGAGGTTAAAAGGTAACCTCGTGTTTTGGGCGTTGCCGCAGCCCGCGCTGAGGCCCCCGAAGCGGCCGGGCTATCCAGGGCTCCGCTGCGCTGCGGCCCTGCGGGCTAAACCCTTCCTATCCCTAACGCATTTTATCTGAATCACTGATTTTACAGATTATATGATTTCGCTGATGATTTTAAAAAATCTGTGTAATCCATTAATCCAAAAAATCTGTGATTCAGAAAATGCGTTAGGGATAGCAGCGGATACCGGCCTGGTGGCTAAGGCCGTGTGCAGTATGAGCGGATAGCCCGGGCCGCAGGCAACGCCCTCTTTTTTATTTGCAGTTATCAGTTGACGGTTTGCTGCTTTATAACTGCAAACTGATAACTGCCTACAGCAAAGTCCTTACTACTTATCAACCATGATCTATGAACCACCAACTTATCAACATTTCATCCTTTTGTCACATTGCCATATTGTCATGCAAACCATTGTGGCAAGCAATTTGAATAGTATATATTTGTAATTCAAAAAATAAAAAATTAAGATCATGGCTTTAGAAATAACCGATGCAAACTTTGAAGAGCTTGTATTAAAATCAGACAAACCGGTACTTATTGACTTTTGGGCTGAATGGTGTGGTCCGTGTAGGATGGTTGGCCCGGTAGTTGAAGAAATTGCCAAAGACTACGCAGGCAAAGCTGTTGTGGGCAAAGTGAATGTTGATAACAATCCTGGCATCTCTATGAAATATGGCATTCGCAATATTCCGGCTTTACTGTATTTTAAAAACGGCGAAATTGTAGACAAACAGATCGGTGCTGTGCCAAAATCAATACTGGCAAACAAGCTTACCGCGCAACTGTAATAAAAAATTATCGATCCGCTATATAGCAAAAAGCGCCCTGATTATTTCGGGGCGCTTTTTCTATTTTAAAATATTGATGTCATTTCGAACCTGCAATAGCATAAGGTTTGCGCGGTAGGGGCAGGTGAGAAATCTTCTGCGATATAAAGTAAGCTACCTGCATGGCGCAAAAGATTTCTCCTCACCCCGTGCCCAACCACGTGCTGTTCGTCGAAATGACATGGTTTTGAAGATTTTATTTGTGCTCAACCATCAGCCAAAGCTCGTCGTCGGAACGATAGTCTTCCAGGCAAATGGCGCCTTTCTTTACATCAGGCAGTTTCATTAACTCATCAAACATCCTAGACACTTCCCGCACATGGTTTCGCCAGTCGTGTAGGGTGATGTACAGGTATTTCCCTTTCGGGATAGTATAATAAGGCAGCTCATATTTTTCACCCTCACCATCAGTTGCTTCCTTCAGGCAGGCCATGTAAATCAGCTTATCGCCGGTGCATGCGGTAACGCCATACAGGTGGTGGTCGTCTATATCAGGCACTTTTTTAGCCAACGAATCAAATACTGCCGGGATTCCCATCGGTACATCGTAAGTATGGGCGTAAAAGGTTTTGATGTCTTCGGTGATTTCGGTGATTTGTGGTTCCATAAATTAAACACTAAGGTTTTTTAACCACAGAGTCCACAGAGAGAAAAAGCACAGAGGGCACAGCGTTTTTTTTCTCCGTGTTCTCTGTGTAAATCTCCGTGCACGCTGTGGTTAATTGAGTTTATACATTTATACTATACTGCAATTTACAAAGTTTAGTTATTATTGTTAACGAACATGCCCAAACTAAACGAAGAACAGCAAATACGCCAACTGGCCAATCTCGAGCTGCTTGCCCGGCAGGTGGTGGAAGGCTTTATTACCGGCCTGCACCAAAGTCCGTTCCATGGCTTTTCGGTTGAGTTTGCCGAGCATAGGCTGTACAACAGCGGCGAGTCGGTTAAAAACATCGATTGGAAGCTGATGGCACGTACCGATAAGCTGTTCGTAAAACAGTTTGAGGAAGAAACCAACCTGCGCTCATACCTGCTCCTGGATACTTCATCCAGCATGAATTTCCCCGAAAAAGGAACGAACAAGCTGCAATTTTCCGTTTATGCCGCTGCATCGCTCATGTACCTGTTCAAAAAACAGCGGGATGCGTTTGGACTTTGTCTTTTTTCGGATAAGATAGACTGGTTGAGCGCTGCAAAATCTACCTCAACGCATTTGTTTTACTTATATGCGCAATTGGAGAAGGCTTATGAGCACCCAAAGGCCAATACGCAAACCAATATTACCAATGTGCTGCACCATATAGCACAGGAAGTTCATCAGCGCTCACTCATCGTCATTTTTAGCGACATGCTGGAAAACAACATGACGGACGATAAGCTGCAGGCATTGTTTGCCGCCATACAACATCTGAAGTACAATAAGCATGAAGTGGTGATCTTCAACGTGCAGGATAAGCAGAAGGAACAGGATTTTAATTTTGATAACCGCCCGCATCACTTTATTGATATGGAAAGCGGCGAACAGGTAAAAGTGCACCCGGGTAAGATCCGCGAAGCTTATCTGGCATCATTGGCGCATTATAAAACCGAGTTGAAGTTGAAGTGCGCTCAGTACCAGGTGGATATAATCGATGCGAATATTGATGAGGGATATAATACTGTTTTGAGGCAATACCTGATCAAAAGGAATAAGATGGTTTGACCGGAAATGAAAAAGGCTGTACCCTGTGAGGCGACAGCCTTAAATGTAATAGGGGTACTACAAAACTAAAAACTGACGTAAAGTTACGTTTTGAAGTATGAAGATTTAGTGAAGTTGTAAGGTTGTTTAAACCCAGCACCGTCATGTAAACCATACTTACGCCGGAATAAATTATCCATTACAACCAACAACTATGTCATTTCGAACGAACTGCGGGCGGTTATGTGCTAATGGGTGAGAGAGAAATCTTTTGCGCCATGCATATGACAAACGTGCATAGCGCATAAGATCTCGAACCTGCCCCGAGCCGCGATACCTCTTGCTCGTGCAGGTTCGAGATGACATGGTCTTTATTGTCACTTCACCTTTTCCATAGGAATCCTTTTGGACAGAGGCCTCCGCTCTTATATCTCGGCATGACGGCTTAGTGATTTACACTACTTGTTAAACACCAACCTGAAAGTTGTACCATTATCCTTTGCGGATATGATCTGCACGCCGATGTTATGAAACACGGTAATGCTTTTGGCTATTGCCAGCCCCAGGCCATGGCTTTCCTTATGGTCGGTATCCAACTTTTCAAAACGGTTAAAGGCCATTTCTATCTCTTTCTCATTCATGCCAATACCTGTATCAGTTATCTCCAGCGTATAGCTGTCATCCTTCAGCGTGTCGGTAATAAATATGCCGCCGTTCTCTTTGTTGTATTTAATGGCGTTGTTGATGATGTTGAACAGCAACGTGTACATTAGTGTACGGTTAGCCTGCATTGACCATGTATAGCTGGTATGGTTGTTAAACTGGATCTTTTTATCCTCCAGCCGGTCGTCCAATTCTTCCGATACTTCTTTAATGATGTCCGTTATCACCACCCGGTCGGCCTTGTTAAACTGGTTGTTCTCAATTTTCGATATCAGCAGCAGGCTATTGATGATCGCTTTCATCCGGTTGAGCGTTTTCAGCGAAGCGAAGATCTTATTTTCAGTTTCCACGGTCAATCCTTCCTGCTGCAGGATGTTTTCCAGCCGCGAGCCGATGATGGATATCGGCGTAAGCAGCTCATGGGATACATTGGCAATAAACTGCTTTTCGAGCATAAACAGGTTGCTGATCTTGGCCATGAGCGAGCTGATGCTGCTATCCAGCAGCTCAAAATCCTGCGTGGTGGTTTCTACCTTTTCGTAATCGAAGTTTAGCGGATCATTCACCTTTATCAGCTTACGGTCAATGATCTGGTAAAATGGTTTTAACAGGAAACGGGTAAAAGTAAGGTCAATAAGCATAGTAAGCGTAAGCGCTATAAAAAGCATAAGCAGCGCAAAGCCTTTAATAGTGCTTTTTAAGGCATCAACTGTATACATCGTTTCGCCAATTTCCAGGTAATAAGTGTGCCCCGTGAAATTAAAGGCTGATTTTAGAATGCTGTAACTTTCAGTATTTTGGTCGATAGTGCGCGCCCCGGTAACAAATACATCCTTATCTGCCAGGCTGGGTTGGTACCTTATTGGTTTAATGATAATATATTCTCCCTTTAGTATGGTATAATCGATAAAGCTTTTCTGCTCGTTAAGAAAAGCCGATATTTCCTTTTCTGAAATATGTTTAAGCAATTCCCGCTTTTTTAAAGAGAGCCTTGCTTCAATATGGTGATAAGTAAGCCGCTCCAGCGAAACCAGTATCAGCCCACCTGTAAACAGGATAATGGCCAGCTTGGTGAGGGCATTATATAGCGCAAGTTTTATTTGGAGTTTCATGTTTTTGGTTCAATAGTTCACTGGTTCAGTAGTTCATTGGTGCAAAATTCAATAAGTGTATCAATTATATTTCCCTGGGTTACCAAACTTGTTCGTAACTAAGTGAGCAATACCAATGATCTATTGAACCAATGAGCCAATGAACGTATCTAAATATTAATCCTATACCCAATACTCCTCACTGTCTCAAACCAGTCTATCGGCGCGAATTGCGATAGTTTTTTGCGCAGGTTTTTTACGTGTACATCTACAAAGTTCGAGTCGGAGTTTACTTCCAGTATGTCGCCCCAAACGTGTTCGGTAAGGTTGGTGCGCGATATTACCTTGTTTTTGTTCAGTACAAGATAATTAAATATCTCAAACTCTTTTTTGGTGAGGTTGAGGCGTTCTTCGCCATAATAAATGGTGCGGTTCTGTATGTTTATCCTGAAGCCTTTTACTTCTATCTCGTTGCTTTCCAGCTTATGCTTGCGACGGGTGATGGCATGGATCCGGGCGAGCAGCTCATTCAATGAGAAGGGTTTGGCAAGGTAATCATCAGCGCCTTGCTCCAGGCCCTGTACACGGTCGTCAACCGCACCGCGGGCCGTCAGGATAATGACGGCATCATCGCGGTTTTTAATGCTTTTCAGGATTTTTAGCAGGTCGAAGCCATCGCCGTCGGGCAAGCCGAGATCCAGCAGGATAAAATCATAGCTGTTTGATATGATCTTTTCCTCGCCGGATTTTTTACTGCGGGCATGTTCAACCGTAAAGCCCTCGTTGCTCAGAAATTCATTAACCTCAAGCGCTAAACTTTTTTCATCTTCAACAATCAAAATATTCATAACAGGGGTATTAAAAATAGAATTAAGATGTAAGAATCGGGAGACAAGACAAAAATATATTTGTTTAGATTTCCATTAAAGACAGAAATAAGTAATTATTGTGATTTTTAAATGAAAGAGCTTACTTTTTACTATATCTTGGTTCTTGACTCTTGCTTCTTGCATGTTGTTTTTGTGAAATTGCCCAAATCAATTTTGATATATTAGTGTTAACACAATAAAGTTACTGTCTATAATAATATGAGATTACCCGTTGAACGTAAACCCATAAAGATTTATCCAGATCCGAAACGTGTAATCGCCAGGTTCTTTTTTAACGGAAATGACCGCGCGAAGGAGGTGATACAACGCGTAATGCATATCAGCGAGGATGATGCATTCGGCATAGTGTCGCCATTATTGCAGGAGTATTCCAAGCGTCACCGTAACATTACACGTATACTTAACCGCCATTGCAGTAAGCTGAAACCGCTTTTCTCCGACCTGAATATCGATTATGATACACTCACGGTTTATCGCAAGCTGCTCTTCGGATCCTATTTTACGCATGAATATTCAATCGAATCGGCGGCTTTCTTTAACCCGTCTATCGTGGATGATCCCGATCAGAGCGAATTGAAAGAAGGCGAAAAGCGCGTGATCATCAGCTTCAGGGCAGTAGGCGAGGGGCATATTTCGTCCATAACCTTCCGCCGTGCGCATATCGACAGGGATAACAATATTACGGTACAGCCTGCCGGCAATTATATAGATGAAGCAGAGATCGTCCGCAACGCAGTTTATAATAAAAAGCTGTTTTTCGATAAGGCAGTCGCTACGCAGATCAATATTGATGTGTTAAAGGAGGTGGAAACCAAGCTCGACCATCATTTCGAATACTCCAACCTGCGCAGTGTAATCCTCGATTCGCAAAAACTGCAGGAGAGCGATATCCAAAGACTGGAATACGACAAGATCTTATGGCTGGCCGATTCATACTACGAGATCGTTTTCTCGCTGGATACCGATATATCCGACAGGGTAATTTTCCCGATATCCGAATATGAGCGAAAAGGGATTGAAGATGCCCGCTTTGTGCAGTTCAGGAATGATGATGGCAGCTCGGTGTATTATGCCACTTATACGGCTTATGACGGCGCGCTGATCATGCCTAAACTGCTGCAAACCAACGATTTTTATAACTTCAAGATCATGCCGCTTTACGGGGCGGGGGCACAGAACAAAAACCTGGCGCTTTTCCCGCGTAAGGTCAACGGCAAGTTTGTGATGATATCGCGCATTGATGGCTGCAATAACTACATCATGTATGCCGATAAGATCAATATTTGGGAAAAGCCCGAATTGCTGCAGCAGCCTAAATTTACCTGGGAGTTCATCCAGATAGGCAACTGCGGCTCGCCGATAGAAACCGAACACGGCTGGCTGATGATCACCCACGGTGTGGGCCCTATGCGCAGGTATGTGCTTGGTGCAAGTTTACTGAAACTTGATGATCCGGCAGTGGAAATAGGCCGCCTGCGCGAACCGTTGATCATACCCAATAGCGACGAGCGCGAAGGCTATGTACCGAATGTGCTGTACTCCTGCGGGTCTATCGTACACAACGGTAAACTGATCATCCCTTATGGTATTTCAGACTCCTCAACAGGCTTTGCGGAAGTGGATCTGAACGATCTGCTTAATAAACTGTTGGATGATGAGAATATCTCTAAAAAAGAGGAAGAAAGTGAAAGCAAAAAACCGGTCGAGGTAAAAGTTACCGCATAACCCTGCCGTAGAGACGCAAGTATGCGTCTCTACGATTTTTCAGCTCGCAATTCTCTTTTCCTTTTCCCCGGCACCATCACCAGCCAATAAACAGCCACGCCTATAGAAATGTAACACAATGCCCCAAGTATATAACCCGGCGGACTTACACAAAAAATAAAAAGCCAGATAATAATACCGATTACAGCAGGAAGCGGGTAAAACTTCATTTTATAAGGCCGCTCGTCATTGGGTTTACGCCAATGCCAGTAGATCACTCCGACGGACTGCCCCACAAACTGCACCAGTATCCGCATGGCGAGGATAGCCTTAATTACGTTCGTTAGTTTAAATAACAGGCTGAATGCAAATCCTAATCCGCCCAAAACTAACAATGAAACATATGGAAAATGCTTACGCGGATGCGTCGCGGCAAATGCCTTAAAAAAATTGCCGTCCACAGCTGCCGCATACGGTATGCGCGAATAGCCCAGCATTACCGCAAACAATGACGAGGCGGCGATGAGCAATACCAGTACTGTTGCTATTTTGCCGGCCAGCGGCCCGTAAATATTTTCGAAATAAGTGCTTACGATAAAATGCGAATTGGCGGTCTGCTGCCAGGGCATGTTTCCGGATACCACGATCTGCATCAGGATATAGATCAGTGCAATGCCGCCGACTGAAATAAAAATGCTGCGGGGAATGTTGACTTCAGGCTTGATGATCTCGCCCCCTAAATGGCAAACATTATAGTAGCCCAGGTATGAATAAACCGACTGTAACGACGCTTGCCCTAATCCAACCCAAAAGATCCCGCTCAGGCTAAATGCGCCACTTCCAAAAGAAAATGCCATATGCGGGTTAAAATGCATGAACCCGGAACCGATGAGCCACACAAACGTGCCTACGGTAATGATGGATAATAAGATAGATATCTTACCAATGCTTTTAATATTTCGATAAAGCAGGATGGTTACCAGGATCACCAATCCGCCGCTTACCATTTTCTGCTGGATCTCGTTAAGATTAATGAGGTAATTAAGATATTGCGAAAAGCCTATTGCGGCGCTGGCAACTACCAACGGAGCCTGTACAATAGTTTGCCATACCAGCAGGAACGACATCATTTTGCCAAACTTACCTTCGCCATACACCCTTTGCAAAAAAACGTAGCTGCCGCCCGCCATAGGCCATTTGGCCCCGAGTTCTGCCCATACCGAGCCATCCATAAAAGCCAGCAAAGCGCCTAATAGCCAGGCAAACACGCATTGCGGCCCCTTCATGGCGGCAACGATAGCCGGGATGGTAATGAACGGCCCGATACCCACCATATCGATCATGTTAATGGCAGTGGCTTGTGAGAGCGACAGGCCGCGTTCAAGTTTGGAGGCAATTTCCGGCATGGGTTGATCTTTGTGCAATGCAAGGTATGAGTTTATGTCCATCAAATGCGTCACCGCCATTTATTTGATCCAAAATTTACACGGGCTATCCTAAACGCTATACACTTTTTGTATAGCGTATAAGCGTGCTATTTCATCTAAAATTCAGGATTGTTAACTTGAAGTGAAAAAGCATAGAGTTGAAGTTAATCTAAACGTTCTGGCAAGATTCACTCTGTGCAGTTTTAAACATGCGGGTCATTTGGCATATACATTGCATGTGCTAATTGAGCATTTATCATACTAATAATGTGTAAGTTACAGTAGACTATGATAAAATAATTATTAAAACAATGGATCATTTCAGAGAAATAAAAAATACTTTAACCTGGCACAACGAAGGCAAGTTTGAGGTGGTACTGGTAAACGGTATTATCTCAAAACTTAATTTCTGCGAACCAGGCAAAGGGCCACAAGATTCGGGCAAATGCCTTAATTCAACGGATTACAAGTTTTTGAAAAGCGTGTACACCAGCTTAGGCGAATTGTTTGCGTTTATTGAAGAGGAAAACAAAAGATTGGGCTACAAATACTCACGCGAGGAAGAGCTGCAGGGCTATACACCTGCCGAAGAAGCACCGACAGAGTTTCCAGGCACTTCAAAGATCAGGATTTTAAACAGCGAGGCGGAAAATAATGATACCAATTCGCAGGATATTGGGTTGACGGCCTGATATTTTATTGATATTAATCTGTTATAATTAATATTTGATTTTTTATTGCCTCGAGATCCGCTTTTTGGATTACGTTCCCGATACTTAAACCGAGTTGAAGAGGAATGGATTGACTCCGTGGAAAATCAAGACCTAAAATTTTAAATTGAGTATCCTGATTAATACTGATATGATTTCCTTTGCATATATCGCCTTCAAGAATTTGTCCAAGCAAAACTATTCCCCGGTGAGTAATGTTAAAAGTATCTTTAACTAAAAATTTTCCAACCTCGGCCATTGTGTTAATAATTAAAACCAAGTTAGCGTTTTACCCCAATATCTGCTGATACAACTTATAATAATCATCCACCATCTTCTCGCACGAGAATTTCGAGCTTGCCCAATCATAGCAATCAGTCCGCTTTAAATCGCCGATCCGGCTAACCGCTTCAACGGCTTCATCAACAGTATTTACCAAAAAGCCCGTCTTTGCATCCTGAATCAGTTCAGGCATCGAGCCTTTGTTGAAAGCGATAACCGGCGTGCCGCAAAGCATGGCTTCGGCTACGCTCATGCCAAAAGGTTCATTAAAATTGATGGGATGTAGCAAAGCAGAAGCTTTTCCTAAAAGATGCTTCCGCTTATCCGGCCCGGCATGGCCGATATATTCTACCTGCTCATCCAACTCTGGCTCTATTTTATCACGATAATAACCTTCATCCTGTATAATGCCGGCTATCAGCAATTTGCGTTTGCTTTTCCGGGCTATTTGGATGGCTTCCCAACAGCCTTTGTCGTGATGTATGCGGCCGAAGTATAGCAGGTAATCTTCGGGTTGCTCAATAAACTTAAAGTCTTTTGTATCGAGGCCGTTGTAAACGGTTGCCAAATAATCTAATTCAGCGCTGCGGTCTGAATTACTTATGGACACATAATGCCCCCTCGAATTATACTTTTTATAAACCGGAATGATCTTCGTCGACGAAAACCCATGTATAGTGGTAATGACAGGCGTTTTGATCAAACCCGAATAGGTGAGGGGCAGGAAATCGAAATTGTTATGGATCAGGTCGAACTCGCCGGCTTTTTCCATCAGGTTGCTGATGTGCAGGCATTCCAGCACTTTGGCATCCTGCGAGCGATCCTCCTCGTAACCTTGTTCACAAATGGCATCCAGCTTTCCGGTAGTGATAGAATCGCCGGTGGCAAAAAGCGTAATCTCAACGCCTTTTTTCACCATGCCTTCGGCAATGTTGGATGCTACCTGTTCCCACGGGCCATAGTGCCTGGGCGGTGTTCGCCAGGCTACAGGAGCTAATACGGCAACTTTCATTTAGCAGATCTCCATACGTTGGCCGAACTTGTTGTATTCGTATTCCAACTCGAATGCTTTCAGCACGGTAAGATGCGATATCAGGTAAGCCAGCGTACTTTCCGCGCCCTGGTTACGGTTAATGCCGGTTGGCAGCAAGCCATCGCAGCAGCCTTTGGTTTCGTGATCGTATAATGGGGCACGCATACTGTTCTCGCCCAAAAACCATTTGTAGCACAGGAACATCTTCTCAATATATTCCGGCTTGCGAAACAGCTCATAAGCCTGGAAGTTCATCAGCACCATTGCCATGGTCTCAATCGCCTGCTGGTCGTATAGAGGGAATTCACCACCCCGGTGATACCAGCCTTCATTACCAACAGGGCTCAGGTAACCGCCCGACAAGGTCAGCTTATCCAAAAATCCCATGGTTGTCATTGCAATTTCACGTGCTTTTTCGTTGCCGGTCAGCTCTGCAGAATATAGCAGCGCCAACGGTAAAATGGCATTGTCATAGGTCATTTTATCTTCAAACCATTCCCAATCATCGCTGCGGGTTTTTTCATACGCTGCTAAAAGCGGTTTGGTGAGGTTAACCAGCTCGTTCATCATGCCTTCGTCTGTCGGTATGGCTTTCAGGTACAGGCTTATACCAATAAGTGTATTAGCCATACCACGCAAATGCACCAAATTTTTAAAGTGCGGTACGGAACGATGGAACAATTCCAGCGCAAACTCGCGGTACGAATGGCTGGCAGCACAATCTATCAAATGGCCCAGCGCCCAAATCGTCCGGCCGAAAGAATCTTCCGAGCCTACTTCATCCAGGTAATCGCGGTTAAAGCTTAAAAAGTTGCGGAAATTGCCATCTTCGCGCTGCATATAGTGGATATAGCTGAGGTAAACCGGCAGCAATTCAAAGGCCTCGCGGCTTTTATTACGTTGGTAAGCCATCAGCGCCATGATCAGCGCGCGGGCGTTATCATCCAAACAATAGCCCTCTTTCAGGTTCGGGATACCGTATTTAGCATGCTGCACAATACCTGTATCATCCGTTAAACGGATCACGTGCGTTAAACTGAATTTTGGCAGTATTTCCGGATCGACAATGCTGTTGCGTAAGATCTTATCGCTGAAATCGTGGTTCTGGCTGGCTTGCTGCGCCACCTTAATGTATTCAGCGCCAATAACCGGCCAGCGTAAACCTAAGCCATATTCGTAAGCATTGGTTTTTAGCTCATTCAAAATCCTCTCCTGGTCTAATAGTTCTATTATAATATCAGCCAGCTCGTCACTATCCTTAAAGTCGAATAAGCGGCCGCGGTTATCAGCCAGCAATTCGGTAGCATGCCAGTAAGGTGTAGAAACCACTGCCGCGCCTGCGCCAACGGCGTACGACAAAGTACCGCTTGTGATCTGCGCCTCGTTCAGGTAAGGCGTTACATAAATATCGCAGGCGGTAAGGTAATTCACCAGCTCATTTTCCTCCACAAACTGGTTGATGAAAGACAGGTTTTTGGCAACTCCCAACTGGTTTGCCAATGATTTCAGGTGATCGCGATATTCCTCCCCCGAGTTTTTGATAACCCCCGGGTGCGTATTGCCCAGCACTACATACATGGCTTCAGGGTGTTTTTCAACTATCCTCGGCAAAGCTTTTACAACCGTCTCCAAACCTTTACCACGGCTCAGTAAGCCAAAGGTTAGCAGTACACGATGATTTTTGAACTGCGAAAGGCTCTTAACCGGGTTATCAGCAGGCGCTTCAACATCGGGCACGCCGTGTTCAATAATTTGTATTTTCTCAACAGGCACGTCATAAATGGTGGTCAGGAACTCAACTGCACGGCGGCTCATCACAATGATCTTTGATGATTGCTCGGCCAGCTCACGGATAATGATCCGCTGCACATAGCTCGGCTCGCGCAAAACGGTGTGCAGGATGGAGATGAGTGGTTTTTCAATACGGTTGAGCAACGGCAGGATATAAATGCCGCTCTCGCCGCCGTAAATGCCAAATTCATGTTCCAGTATACAGGCGTCGACTGTGCTGTTATTGATGTAATTGGCCGCGCGGATGTAATCCTTCTGACTGTTTTGCCTGATGACGTATTTTACCTCTTCAGGATATTCGTATTCGTCAATTTTTTCGGAATCGGTCAGCGCAACCACAAAGCCACTGTCCGTAATTTTACGGTTAGTGAAATTGGCGTTGATGGCGCGCATCAGGTTAAAATTAAAAGTAGCGATCCCGCATTCACGGGGTGGATAGGTAGATATATAAGCGATCTTCATAGCGATTTTAGCAGATGTTGTAGTATTCATTATTAACCGGGTATCGGCAACGTAAAATGTACACTGTATGACTTAAAAAGAGGGCACTTTTAGCCCGGGAGCTGCGTTTAACGCATATTTTCAACAGGTTTGTACATCTGCCAATAATATACGCAGAAATTATACCATTTTAACCTATTTGTTAAATGGTTAGGGTAATGTTACAGGGAGATGATGATTGAAGTTTTGGGCGTTTCCCTTCGGGTCGGGCTTTCCGTTGCAAGTCCTCGCTGCGCTGCGGGCTTTCCAGAATCTAACGCGGGATTGTCTGAACCAGGATTAAACGGATTAAGCGGATTTTCAGGATATTTATTACCATTTAAAAGATTATCCTGATAATCTAACTATGTCATGCTGAGTTGTAAAATCCGGGCGGCCTCTGAAGGTGAAATGACAAATAAAAAACCATGTCATTTCGAACCTGCATGCGCATGGCCGGTAAAAGTGGGCAGGTGAGAAATCTTTTGCGCCATGCCCGATGGATTGTCCCGCGCAAAAGATTTCTCCTCACGCTATCACACAACCCAGCCTTGGTTCGTCGAAATGACATTTTTTGTCATGGGTAACGTAGTGAAGCACCTGCAAACTATTGTTAATCAGCTATGCATAGTTCGCAATACATGAACACAGGTTCTTCGCTGCCGCTTAGAATGACAAAGTTTTAAATAGTAATAAATATCCTGAAAATCCGCTTAATCCGTTTAATTCTGGTTCATACAACTTATTATCACCCCGCAAGCTTTCCTAATCTCCTCCTCATTAATGATTAGCGGCGGGGCCAAACGCATGGAATTACTGCAATGTAAAAACCAGTCGACCACCACACCATTGGCAATACAACGGTCAATGATCTTCTTATTTACCTCAAAACTTTCCAGCTCAACCGCCAGCATCAGCCCTTTACCCCGCACTTCCTTTATTATCGGGTGCACCAGCAATTCCCTAAACAAAGCTTCCTTCGCCGCAACTGAATCACACAGTTTCTCATCCAACAAAACCTCCAGCGCAGCTAATCCCGCCGCGCAGCAAACCGGATGGCCGCCAAAAGTGGTGATATGCCCCAAAATCGGGTTCTCCTTCAGTGCCGACATGATTGTATTCGATGCAATAAATCCCCCAACCGGCATGCCGCCGCCCAGCGCTTTAGCCAGCAGTAAAATATCAGGCATTATACCGAAATGCTCAAAAGCAAACAGCTTACCCGTACGACCAAAGGCCGCCTGGATCTCGTCAAGAATCAGCAGCGTTCCTGTCTCGGTACATTTTACGCGCAAGGCCTGCATATAGGCTACATCCGGCACGCGGATGCCTGCTTCGCCCTGTATGGTTTCGATGATCACACATGCCGTATGCTCATCGATCAGCTCAAGGTCTTCAATTTCGTTAAAGCGGATAAATTGTACGCCCGGCAATAATGGGCGGTAGGCTTGTTTAAATTCTTCATTGCCCATCACACTTAACGCGCCATGTGTGCTGCCGTGGTAGGAGTTTTTGCAGGCGATAATGCCAGATCGCCCGGTAAAGCGTTTGGCCAGTTTCAAAGCGCCCTCAACAGCTTCGGCACCGGAGTTGGTAAAATATACCGACTGCAAAGTATCTGGTAGTAGCGAAACCAGTTTCTCAGCAAAGCGTACCTGCGGCGTTTGCACATATTCGCCGTAAACCATCAGATGCATGTATTTATCTACCTGTTCCTTTATGGCATTGACCACATATGGGTGGCTGTGACCCAGGTTACTCACCCCGATGCCTGATATCAGGTCGATATAAGGTTTCCCTTCGGCATCATACATATAAATGCCTTCGGCCCGCTCAAATTCAAGCAGGAGTGGGAAATCAGTTGTTTGGGCGTTATTGGCTAAAAAAAGCTGGCGCAGGGTAAGCATGAGGCAAAGATAGTTGGTTTAGATATGAGATTTTGGTGTTTTTATAACATCACCCGTCATGCCGAACTTGTTTCGGCATCCCATATGTAGGTGTATAACATGCAATTATTTACCTGACAGGCGTGAATGTCCTGTGAGGTGCCGAAACAAGTTCGGCATGACGTTCTTTTTTAATTGGGATTCTTTTATAGAACAGAACTAATATGAGACTTCCTGTCTCAAATCTCAATATCACAAATCTATCGCGGCCCATTCCGCTCAGATAATGACCTCACCAGCTCATCATTAAACTGTCGTTCGCTCTTATAAAGCTCGCTTACTTTTTCGGGCGGGAGTATTCTTAGGAAAGCATCTTTGAACCGCTGTTTGATGTTGATGATCTGCGTTTCATAGTACAGGTCCTTATTCACCTGGTCGGTGCCATCGGGCTGTACGCTCGAATTGTTCAGGCGTTTCAGGCGCTGCATATTGAAAAGTTCCATCTGGTACTCGTGGTACAATGGAAAGAATTTCTGCGCCTGTTGGGGCGAAAGCTGCAACTGCCGTTTTATAAAGCGTTCTTTTACATCCAATACGCGGTATTCAGGGCTCGACTGTCTCGCGGATGCAACCCTTACACCATAGCCCGGCGGCGGTGGCGGAACCGGCACATAATGGCGCCTTGGCCCAGGGTAGTATTGTGCATAACACTGCGAACCAGCACATACAACAAAAAGCAAAGCAAAAATATATTTAAGCAATTTGTTCATTACTGGTTATTCCCATCTATTGATTTTAGTGCGTTATCTAATTTGGCGTCGTTTACCGGCGCATTTTCGTCGATAACCGTATGCTGTACATCGTTGGCATCCACGTCATCCTGCAAATAAGTTTGGATATCATTTACCGGCAGGGTAGAGATCTGCTGATGCAGGAAAGTGCTGTTATGCTCAGCCAGCGGATCGGAAGCCTGGTTCAACAAAATAGTGGCCCCAGCAACCACGGCAAAACACGCAGCCGCTGCATATTTAAAAGCAGTGGTAGCAAACATTTTGCGTATTACACCGCGACGTACTTCTTTATCCTGCTTGCTCTTGTCTACATTAACCGTTTTATCCTGTATTTTCTTGTTCAGGTTTTCAAAATAGCCTTCCGGTACACTGAAGCTGGCTTCATCCTGCATGGCTTCTTCTACCTGCACACGTGCGGTGACCTGTCCTGCAAGATCCTCAAAATAATTTTCCGGAACGGCAAAGCCATCCTCTGCACCGACCATTTCTTCAATGGCAATGCGGCCCTGGATGTTAGCGCTTAATTCATCAAAATAATTTTCCGGAACAGTAAAACCATCTTCAGCAGCGGCCATTTCCTCAATGGCAATGCGGCTTTGAATGTTGTTGCTTAATTCATTAAAATAATCTTCCGGCACGGCAAAACCATCCCCGTCACCGGCCATTTCTTCAATGGCGATGCGGCTTTGGATGTTAGCGCTCAAGTCGTCGAAATAATTTTCCGGAATTGTAAAGCCTTCATTTTCGGGCTTCATTTCTTCCAAATGAATATACGATGTGATCCGCTGCTCCATTTCATCAAAATAGCCGGAAGGCACTGTAAACGGGTTATTAGTATTAACCTGTTTAAGCGCATTATAGTCGTCCAGCCATTCCCTGTTATCCATATCGCTTTTCATATCAGTGTATAGATGAATTTTTGATGAAAAGGTTTAACTGCTTTTTAAATTAATCTTTTCCAAGCAAAAATGCCTCAATTTTCTTTACAGCGAGATGGAACGAAGCCTTCAATGCACCCACACTTGTCCCCAATACTTCGGATATCTCCTCGTACTTCATATCGTCATAATATTTCATGTTGAACACCAGTTTTTGCTTCTCAGGCAGGGTTAGCAAAGCAGCCTGTAGCTTGCGCTGCGCCTTGTCGCCGTCGAAATAGCTGGTATCGGCCAGCGTATCGGCTAATGAATAGTCGATATCGTCCAGCGAAATATTATTTTTCTTCTTTTTGTTATTCAGAAAGGTGATGCACTCATTGGTGGCAATGCGGTACATCCAGGTATACAACTGCGCATCATTACGAAAACCGGGCAGGTTTTTCCAGATCTTCACAAAAACATCCTGCGCTATATCATCGGCATCGTCATGGTCTATCACCATGCGCCGGATATGCCAGTAAATTTTTTGCTGGTATTTTTTTAGCAGCAGGTTAAAAGCCTCGTTCCGCGTACTTTCTTCGCGAAATTTGCTCAATATCTCTGCATCCTCAACCTGTACCGACATATATGAATATTAATTAACGTATAAATAAGTATTGCGCCGATTTGTTTTTATAACCCGGCTTATAATACCAGTTAGCAGGCGAAAATAAGTAATATTGGTAATATGAGGAATTTTATTGTTTGCGTTATAAAGAATTGATTTTATATATTAGTTGATATGGCTAAAAAGAAAAGGAATGTCAAGATCAGTGACTTGGAAAAAGAGAAAGCTCGTCAACGTGTTTTAAACTTTAAAGCATCACATCCCAGTACTTTTGGCGATGCTTTAGAATGGCAAAAAGAGCAGCGCGAAGATCGTGACTTGCCTTTTTCAATATTGAATGAATAAAAGGAGTTATGTCATTTCGAACCGGCAAAAGCATTGGGCTGAGCGGTAAGGGCAGGTGAGAAATCTTTTGCGCCATACATATCTGTTCGGCATGTCGCAAAAGATTTTATCCTCACCGCCCACATACTTGGCAAAATGAAGTTTGTCGAAACAACATTCTGGATATTTCCACTCATTATTTCATACTTGGGCGTTGCCTGCGGCCCGCGCTATCCGCTCATACGCCATAGGCCTTAGCCACAGGCCGGTATCCGCTACTATCGCTAACGCATTATCTTTACTACTACCTTACACCAAATCCAGCACCTGCTGCGATGCATTCTTCGTATCCACCTTCTCAATAATCTTATTGATCACGCCATCGCCATCGATAATAAACGTGGTGCGGGCAGTACCCATATAGGTTTTGCCATACATGCTTTTTTCTACCCAAACGCCGTAAGCTTCAACAATATGCTTGTCGGCATCCGCTATCAGCGGGAAGGGCAGGCTGTATTTGGTCTCGAATTTTTTGTGCGATTTTTCATCATCCGTGCTCACACCGATCACCTGGTAGCCTTTACCCAGCAGCGATTGATAATTATCCCTGAAATCGCAGGCCTCGGCAGTGCAGCCGGGGGTGTCATCCTTCGGATAGAAATATAGGATCACTGTTTTACCTTTAAAATCGGATAAGGAAACGGTTTTACCGTTCTGGTCCTTCGCAGTGAAATCGGGGGCTTTTTCGCCTTCTTTTAGTGTTGACATAGGTTTTAATTTTGAATAAGTGATTTAGTGAATGAGTGGGTAGGATTCAGTTAATTTACTAAATCACCCATTCACTCAATGATCTTTATCTGTAAAAATCAGCTTTATAATCAGCAATATTATCTTTTCCGTCGGTTACAGCAAGCTCAAAAGTATGTTTGCCATGTCCTTCGGTACCATCAAAGGTATAACTTAACACCTTGCTTTTATAATCCCAAAACATCAGCACCCATTTGCCGTCGAGGTAACCGTAATAGTTTTTGATGCCGGTAAGGTTATCGCTGATGTGGAAGTAAATGCCATGTTTGGCAGCCATGTTGGCGCCGTTGGTAATATTAACAGGCGCTATATGCGGCGGTACGGTATCCAGCCTAATATAAAACAGGCCAAAGCCCTTTGGCTTGCCTTTTATATAGCCATCCTCATAAACCCCGCCGGCATCATCCCCATCCACATTTACAATTACGGCCTTATTGGCGTATTTGCCGATGGTGCTATCGGGTTTAATCCAAAGATCGAACGTGTCATTGATCGGCGAGAAGCGGTTGCCCACCTGGTAAGTGGGTGAGTAGTTGCCCGGCCTTTGCGGTAGTACCGAAAAGGTAAAATCCATATCATCGTATAAATTCCCCGGCGATACGGTTACTTTTGCCCGGTCGGTATTATAGGTGTTGGTTTGATCGTAATGGAAAAGGATGCCGGCCGGTTTGTAGGCAACATTCGGTACATGGCTGGTCGATCTTACCTTTAAATTCAATGTCGATTCATTTCCCGCTACATCCTTTACTACATACTCCACCTCATGTATCGAGTCATCAGTAAAATTCACTACGCCCTTATTAATGGACTGAGGATAGAGCGTAAGCTTACTGCCCGGCGGTACAAAGCATTTTTGTATAAAGCGGCCTGCGCTAAGAAATTGCGGGTAATCGATATACGCGTTAATAGCATGGGTTTCGTCAAAAGCAAAACGTTCGGCAGCGAAGGTGTAAACGGTTTTGCCGTCGACTTTTACTTCAATAGAATATACGCCGTTATGGTTGGGCGATGTATTATTTATATCGTAAGCTGTAATGCCAAAACCGGTATTGCCGTTCACATTTACCACACGGGGACTTGCTAAGCGATAATGCCCATTTGCGCCAACCACACCCAGCAAGTCACGCGGTGTTTTTTCACTGAAAGGCGCATCGCCGAAATGGTATACGCAAATGGTTCCCAATATCGGCGGCTTTTCGTCCGGAATCACCATACCGAATAACTGTGCATTGATAGTTTGCTCGGTTTTGGTATCCCTGATCTCGAAATGCAAATGCGGCCCTGCAACTGCGCCGGTATGACCGGATATAGCGATCACCTGTCCCTTGGTTACCGTATACTGCATGGGCAGCAGGTTAAAATCTACCTGGTCATTCTTTTGCTGTATCTGATAATCATGCACCATTTTGGCCAGCTCGGGATTGAAATTTCTCAGGTGACCGTAAACGGTAGTAAAGCCATTAGGGTGGGTGATATAAACCGCATTGCCAAAACCACCAAACTGCACTTTCAACCGCGATACAAAGCCATCGGCAGCGGCGTGTACCGGGTAGCCGTCTTCCTGGTTGGTGCGGAAATCGAGCCCGGCGTGGAAATGGTTCGGACGCAGCTCGCCGAAGGAGCCAACCGTTTTTGGCGGCAGATCAAGCGGGTAACGGAAATAGGTTTTGGGGTATTGCTGGGTTTCGATAGGGTCTTGCGCCTTTGCACGAAATAATATTCCCGCAATAAAGAGCAGGCATAAGGAAAGCTTTCTCAACATGCCTATTTAACAAAAAAGTCAAGCAATTTGTTATCATTCAGGTAGCCTTCTAAATGGTCGCCCACACCCACCTTACTTACACCCGGGGGGGTGCCGGTAAATATCAGGTCGCCCTTTTTAAGGGTAATGTATTGCGATACGAAGGCAATCAATCGCTCGAAAGAGAAAAGCAGGTCTTTAGTATTGCCATCCTGTCGGGTTTCGCCGTTGATATCCAGGCGCAAATTTAAATTATACAGATCGCCCAATTCGGCTTTAGGTATAAAGTTGCTGATAGGGGCAGAGCCGTCAAAGCCTTTTGCCAGTTCCCACGGCAGGCCTTTTTCCTTGTGTCGGTTTTGGATATCACGGGCAGTAAAGTCGATCCCGAGGCCGATCTCATCATAATAGCCGTCAGCAAATTTTTCGCCGATGTGCTTGCCTTCCTTGCATACCTTTAACACAACTTCAATCTCGTGGTGAATATCCTGCGAGAAATCGGGATGATAGAACGGTTTGTTGTCTTTCAGGATGGCGGTATCCGGTTTCATAAAAATAACCGGGATGGTGGGCACCGGGTTGTTCAGCTCTTTGGCGTGTTCGGCGTAATTGCGGCCGATGGCGATGATCTTCATCCGGCTAAGTTAGCGAATTACAATAATTGCCGAATGGTTGAAGTAGAAGAATGCTTAAAAGCAACAAAGAAATTGCAAAAGGGGATGGCGATTATCACCAGGTGTTCCGATGGAACACGTGTTCAATGTATTCATTTTCTACCGACCAATTGTCCCTACGGGACAAGTAGGGATGAAGATCGCCCCATAGCGCGATTGATTGGGCAAGCCTTATTGTTATATTGCTTGTATCGCAACTTGTTAATATACTTTTTGTAATTTCGGATAACCTTTATTGCTATGAGATTAAGATATAGAATTACCAGATCAACAACTTTGGATCCGGAAACTATTATTAAACGAACAATTTTAGTGGTTAAAGACAATGAATACAGGATTGCTAATTCTACAGAACACGAAGTATCATTTGATAATAAAAAATATATGTTTTCAAGTAGGATTGCAAACGTTAGTAGGGTGAATAGTGGTAAATTTGAGATTGAAAATAATAAAGAGGACAGAACTATAATCTTTGAGTATTATCCAATTACTATTTCTGAATTTGTATTAGTGGCAGTAATAAGTATAGTGATTGTTGTTTTTGCAATTATAAATGATATTTATCCTGCTGTATTGATTTCCTTGATTTTTATCGGTCAATTAATTTTTAAGCATTTTAATCTGAAAATGTTAGCTAAGGAAATGTTAGAAGAAATCTGATCCATTGCTTGTGTCCTCACAAACGATAGTTGTTGCTATTCCATTGTTTGTGTCCCCACAAACAATTAGCTGCTGTTTGTGGGGACACAAACAGCGGGGTAAAGAAATTGCAAAAAATTCCTTAATAAACGCTGATCCTTTTAATAACCGATTCGGTACCGGCATTAATGCGGGCGAAATAAAAACCGCGGGCAAGCTTGTTGGCGATGGATACAGTGTACTTCTGTTCGCCGGTATCAAACCGCTCTTGTACTACATTAAGCACAGCATTGCCCAAAACGTCCATTATTTTAATGGTCACATTTGAGTTATGCGAAAGCGTAAATTTAAAATTAAGCTGGTCGCTTGCAGGGTTTGGGAATACGTCAACATCCTGCAGCAGCTTATCATCCGAGCGCGGGACGTTGATCTTCGTTGTTGAAACCACTCCCGGTTTTAGCGGCGGCAGCGCAAACGAAAGGCCATTTTTTAAGTATGATTGTTTGGCTTTAGCTTTGTGGTAACGTAAATAAGTAGTATCGGTACTGGCCAGGCGGGCATAGGCAATACCAAAATTCATGACGATCACTGCGGTGATGGTTATAATCCATGAAATTTTGAAAGTATTGGTTCTCCTCATCCCTTTAATTTGTAATAATTATACAAAAATATAAATAAAGTTGCGCAACAATTTAAATGTGGCCGGATTAGTAAATTTTTTTAACAATTTTTAACAAAACCCATTCCATCTGTATCGCAATTCAATATTTTTATACGTTCGACGCAGAAAAAAAGGTGTAGTCGGGAAAAAATTAATAATTTTACACCATACAAACAAAAAGTGTCAAGTCATAAGGATCTGCAAAAGCTGACAGTCCCCGGATTGTTGATCAGCTTAGGAATAATTTACGGCGATATCGGTACCTCGCCTTTATATGTTTTCAAGGCCATCTTAGCCAGTACCATACCGTTCCATTCAAATGTTACTGCCCCTATTAATGAATTAATAATTCTTGGTGGTGTTTCACTTATCGTTTGGACGCTGACAATGCAAACCACCATCAAGTATGTGGTAATCACTTTGCAGGCAGATAACAAAGGTGAGGGCGGCATTTTCTCGCTGTTCTCGTTAGTACGGCGCAAGGCAAAGTGGCTCATCGTGCCGGCGGTAGTGGGCGGTTGCGCCCTGCTTGCCGATGGTATTATTACCCCGCCTATTTCCATATCATCCGCTATTGAAGGCCTCCAGCCGTTGTACCCGCATATCCATACCATGACGATCGTTATCATCATCCTGGTTGCCTTGTTCCTGATCCAGCAATTCGGTACTTCGCTGGTGGGTAAGGCTTTTGGGCCAATCATGTTCATCTGGTTTAGCATGATGGGGTTTTTAGGCATTATGTACATCGCGAAGATGCCATGGATATTTAAAGCGCTGAACCCTTACTATGGTATAAAATTATTAATAACCGACCCAAATGCGTTCATCGTGTTGGGCGCAGTCTTCTTATGTACCACGGGCGCCGAAGCGCTTTATTCAGACCTTGGGCATTGCGGCCGGAGTAACATCAGGGTAAGCTGGATATATGTAAAAACCTGCCTTATACTAAACTATTTAGGCCAGGGCGCATGGCTGATGCAGCATGCTGGCCATCCGTTGAGCGATAAGATCAATCCTTTTTTTGAATTGATGCCGCAATGGTTCCTGCTTTTTGGTATCGGTGTGGCTACGGTTGCTACCGTTATTGCCAGCCAGGCTTTAATATCGGGTTCATTTACGCTTATCGCGGAAGCTGTGAGGCTTAACCTGTGGCCAAAAGTGCGTATCAATTATCCGTCTGAACAAAAAGGACAATTATATGTACCAAGTGTAAACTGGTTGCTGTGCGGCGGTTGCGTTGGTGTTGTTTTGCTCTTCCAAAGTTCGGATAACATGACTGCGGCTTATGGTTTAAGCATCACCATCGCCATGTTGATGACCTCCATATTGGTATCGCGTTACCTGAAGAAAAGAAAGGTGCCAAGCTATATCATATGGATCTTCCTGCTTGTTTATATGACCATCGAGGGTACCTTCCTGGCCAGTAACCTGGGTAAATTTGTTAATGGCGGCTGGTTTACGCTATCGGTAGGCCTGGTGCTGTTCTCGGTGATGTGGACCTGGCACACGGCCCGCAAGATCAGGAACCGGTATGTGAAATTTATAGAGATAGACGATTATTTCAATATACTCAAAGAACTGAGTGATGATGAGTCGGTGCCGAAATATGCTTCGCAGCTGGTTTACCTTACCAGCGCCAATTTTGATACGGAGATAGAGTCAAAGATCATTTATTCCATATTGCAAAAGCAGCCCAAGCGTGCAGATGTATACTGGCTGGTGCACGTTGACGTAGTGGATGAGCCTTACAAATGTGAGTACGAGGTTGATTTCCTGGTGCCGAACAAATTAATCAGGGTTGATTTTAAACTGGGTTTCCGCGTTGAGCAGCAGATCAATCTCCTGTTCAGGAAAGTGGTTGAAGAGTTGGTAAAGAATGGCGAGGTGGATATCACCAGCAAATATACTTCACTCAATAAGCATAAGATAGTGGGCGATTTCAGGTTCGTGGTGATAGAGAAAGTACTTTCCCGCTCACATAACCTGTCGTTTTACGAAAGCTTTGTGATGGCTTATTATAAGTACCTGAAAAAGATGAGTCTTTCGGAAGAACGCGGTTTTGGCCTCGACCTGAGCTTTGTAACAGTCGAAAAAGTTCCGCTGATGCTTTCGTCTCCTGAAGCGGTTGACATACACCGTATACGCCGTTAGCAGTATCCCATATTTATAAAAAAAGGCTTGATTGTTAATTTTATATTAACGAAAATTCAGTTTTTCTTCAGATTCTAATTTGATATTTACGAGGTGACACTAACAAAAAATTTTCTACAGGCCATTGCTATGGCCTGTTTATTGATTTTTCCATTTGCTGTTAAAGCACAGGTCGGGTCTGCAGACACTGCAAAGAAGAATGTAGTTGATACCATAAAAAAGGACCTGTTTACTGCGCCTGATACGGTAAAAAAGCTGCACAGCAACCCATTATCGCTTATTCCACCTGCGGTTGCCATTACTTATGGGGTATCGTCTTTTGTGTTTCATCCTGTACGCCGGGTCGATTATTACCTTTATGGCGTTACACAGCGTACCAATTCCGGTTTCCATACCAATGCCGAAAGCTATTTCCTGATAGCGCCGGTAGTTATGGTATATGGGCTTGACATGATTGGGGTAGAAGGTAAAAATACATTTATTGATCGTACAGCTTTATTGGGCTTATCAGGCGCGATATTTGGTTTAACAGAAAATACTATTAAGCATGCAAGCCACCGTTTGCGACCAAATGAGAAAGATTACCTGTCGTTCCCTTCGGGGCATACCGGGCTGGCCTTTTTGGGCGCAGAGTTCCTGGCGCAGGAATATTCGGAGAAATCGCCTATATATACTGTTATCGGGTATTCTGTAGCGGTAACTACCGGCATCTTCCGCATGTATAACCGCGACCATTGGTTTAGCGATGTGGTGGCAGGAGCGGGGTTTGGCGTGTTATCTACCAAAGCCTCGTACCTCATTTATCCTTACCTGCGCAACTGGCTTACGCATAAAGACAAGCATGGCCGGAGTACCATGCTGATGCCAACCTACCAGGATGGCACGGTACAATTAGCCTTTGCGAAAACACTTTAATTATTTGTATTTGAGCTTAAAGCCCAGGATGATGCTGGCGAAAACGAGTGTAACGAAATTCCCTATCATTACCGGCGGCGATTTAAACAGGATGCCGTAAATAAGCCATAACACCGTTCCCGCTGTAAAAAGGATGTACATAGGCAGCGATATTGCCGAAGTATCCTTTGAACGGATGGTTTTGATGGCCTGCGGAAGGAAAGATATGGTAGTGCCAAAGGCTGCCAGCAGCCCTATAAGGTTTATGTAATTAAATTGCTGCGACATAGGGGAGATGTATGTTTTTGTAATTTACTCGTTATGCTTTTTTCGGGCTTGTTTCCCTGAATACCAATGCGGCTACAAGGTAAGTAAATACGAAGCCAATAGCAGCGGCAATAATTCCAATAAATATCAGCGCTAAAACTTCGTCGTGCCAATAAAGGATCAGCGCAACTATTAATGCTGCAAGTGCGCCGAACCGGGCAATAAATATCGACTTTGTGTGATTGGGCGATACCGTTTCGGCCAGTTTGCTGTGCTTATAACTGTAGCTGATATAAATGACCATACCTATTAATAACCAGGCCAGGAAACGGATCCAGTTGAGATAGCCAAGCTCTGTCATGAGGTAAAAACAGCTTAACAGGCCTAAAACGGGTATCAGCGACAGGTTTTTAATGAAAGCCATAACCGTAAGCACGGCTGATAAAATGATGAACAGGAAGAACGGGAAATTCTCATGTGCGTTCTTGCCCGAAAACAAATTGACAATATCGTGCCTAAAGAAGTAAATTCCGGCTATAAATACTACCGGCGCTATCCATTTTGAATTGACATAAGGCAGTCTGAACCGGCCTTTTTCGGCAGCTTCACGGGGCAATAACAATACGCCGCCGCAAACCAGCACGAATGCAAACAAGGTGCCTATGCTGGTGAGGTCTGTTACCACGGTAAGGTTTACAAACAATGCCGGTACGGCAACAACAAACCCGGTTACAATGGTGGAGAATGATGGCGTATGATATTTGGGGTGAATGCGCGAAAATGCTTTCGGCAGCAGGCCGTCGCGGCTCATGCTCATCCATATACGGGGTTGGCCTAACTGGAATATGAGCAATACGCTGGCGGTTGCAATTACTGCGCTAAAGGAGATGATGCCGCTGATCTTGGTAAGATGCACCTGGTTAAATACATAAGCCAATGGATCGCCAACGGCAAGGTGTTTGTAATTTACCATGCCTGTTAATACCAGGGCTATCAGCACATAAAGTACCGTGCAAATAATAAGCGAATAGATCATACCCCGGGGCAGGTCTCGCTGAGGTTTTTCACATTCCTCGGCAGTGGTTGAGATCGCATCGAAACCGATATAGGCAAAAAATACACCTGATACACCTTTCATTACCCCGCTGAATCCATTTGGCATAAACGGGTGCCAGTTAGCAGGTGTAACGTAAAAAAAACCTATAACTATTACCCCAATTACAATAGCTATTTTTAATATAACCATTGCATTGGTGGCCTTTTTCGTTTCGCGTATGCCTATGTACACCAGGTAGGTGATGGCCACTACTATTAGCAAGGCAGGTAAGTTGGCTATAAGCTTGATACCAGCAATGCTCGGCGCTGCGGCCCATGCCAAAGCATTCTGGGTAAGGTCGCTCGTAATATCGCCAAACTTATGTGCAGCGGTTAATTGCGCTACCTGTTCATGCGCTTTAAAGGCGCTTAAGTAATCCGTTGTAAAATAGGCGGGAATATGAAGATGAAAACTTCCTATCTGTATACTATCTACCAGATTTACAAAATAGGTACTCCATGAAATGGCGACGGCTATATTGCCGATGGCATATTCCATTAAAAGGTCCCAGCCGATGATCCACGCGATCAGTTCGCCAAACGAAGCATAGGCATAAGTGTAAGCGCTGCCAGCCACCGGTATGCGGGAAGCAAATTCGGCATAGCAAAGCGCTGAAAACCCGCAGGTTACAGCAGTGATAATGAATAGTATAATAACCCCCGGGCCACCGTCAAATGAGGCTAAGCCTATAGTTGAGAATATGCCCGCGCCTACAACCGCGGCAATACCCATCAGGGTGAGGTCTCTAACGTTTAGTGCTTTAGTGAGATTGTGGCTATGGTCATGGTCGCCGAAGCCGCTCTTTAAATCGGATAGAATTTTTTCAACAGATTTTTTACGAAATATACTTTTCGACATAAATGTAAATGGGTGCAGTTACGGGTAAACATAAGCATTTTTTTGCAGGCAATAACTATATGCTTATTTTGCACCCATGAATATAAGCATAAAAGATGTTTTATATAAAGTAAGGTATTTTTTTATCCCCTATCTCATCGTTTTATGCGCCTGCCTCGCCGTCAAAATACTCTTTACGCGCGAGCAGATCTATTTTACGGTAAACAGTCATCATTATCCGATTGCTGATACATTAGCCCCCTATTTTACCGATCTCGGCGATGGCTGGACGACCATTATTATCGCCGTGATACTGGTATTCTTTAATTACAGCCGGGCGTTATTATTGGGTATTGTTTATGCCGTAACATCCATATCGGCACAGATCATCAAACATATTTTTGACGCACCCCGGCCAAAGCTTTATTTTCAGAACCAGCTCCCCCGCATATACTTTGTAAAAGGAGTAGACATACTCAGCCTGCACAGTTTCCCGTCAGGGCATACAGTTACCGCTTTTTCGACGGCACTGCTCATTACCTATTGGTGCCGGAATAAATTTTGGGGCCTGCCACTGCTGTTGCTTGCTATGTTTATCGGCTACTCGCGTATGTACCTGAGTGAGCACTTTTTTGAGGATGTTATCGCAGGTTCGGTGATCGGGGTTATTATTACGGTTTTCCTTATCAGGCGGCTGGATAGTAGGAGATTTATGCACTCGGCAAAGTGGAATAAGGGATTGCTTACAAGCCGGCCGGCTGCCCAAAATAGCTAATGCTTTGAATCTATGTGTCTTTTTGACACGCATCCCCAAAGGATTGAATAAATACTGCAGGCGATGATGGTTTTGTCACAATGCTAAAATTTGCTAAATAAATATTAGCATAAATCCCTATAATTGCATAGAATTACAAAGCGATTTGGGGCGGACAGTTTTTGCACTGACCAATATAAAATCGATTTTGCAGGAAAATTACTCAGTAAACCAAAAATTCAGGAGTTTTTTATAGTAATTTGATTGTACGTACATGTGCTAATTGTCATTCGAGGAAATTTTTACTTTTTAATAGATGAAAGTGTTCTTTTTACAATAAGTAAATCATACTTTTATCCGATTTTTTAAAAACAATATTTATGGTCATAATTGCTGACGGCGGATCAACTAAAACTAACTGGTGCCTGGTTACCGAAGAGGGAAAAAAAGTTTATTTTAATACTGAAGGATACAATCCATTTTTTTCGAACGAAGAATACATTATTCAATCACTGAACGAGAGCCTTCCTACCGACCTGGAAAGGAACCTGATAACAGAAGTGAATTATTATGGCGCCGGCTGCTCAACCGCCGATAAACGCCAGATAGTTGAAACCGCCATGCAGGCTGTGTTTACCAAAGCAAAAATTTACATCGGCCATGACCTGCTTGCTGCTGCAAGGGCATTACTGGGCACAACCGAAGGCTTTGCCGCTATATTAGGTACCGGTACAAATACCTGTTTATATAATGGCCGTGAAGTAACCATGAATATCGACTCAGGCGCTTACATACTTGGTGATGAAGGCAGCGGCTGCTACATCGGCAAAAAACTGCTTACCGACTATATCCGCGGTTATATGCCAGAGGAGGTACGCAAAGTTTTTTGGGAGACCTTTAAGCTTACACCTGATGATGTGAACGACGCTGTTTACACCCAGCCACGCGCAAACCGTTTCTGCGCAAGCTTCAGCAAGTTTGTTTATGACAATATTGTAAATATCGAATACTCGCGCGGCATAGTACGTACCTCGTTCGAAGATTTCTTCCGCAACCTGGTTACGCATTACCCCGATTTTAAAAATTATACTTTCAACTGTATCGGTTCGGTAGGCTATAACTTCCGCAATGTGCTGGAAGAAGTTGCCACAGAAAACGGCATGACCGTTGGCCGTATCATCCGCTCACCTATAGATGACCTGGTGAAATACCATTTGGAGCTGTCTCCGACGCAGCTTTAGTTTGCAGTTTTTAGTTGGCAGTTTGCTGCTGAAAAAGAAAAAGCGATGAGTTTTAATTCATCGCTTTTTTTATGTTGAAATTTTATAACTGCCAACAGCAAACTGTCAACTGGCAACTGCTCCCTGCGCCGCAAGCTCCGTCTGGAATATCTTCTGGTATTTCCTGCGGTCGAATTTGTAGAGTTTGGCCGCGCGGTAGGATACGCCTTTTTGCTTTTCCATCAATTCCTTTAAAAAGCCGTAGCTCAGCATCTTTTTGCGGAAGTTGCGTTTGTCCAGCTTCTTGTTTAATACTGCTTCGTACAGGTTTTGCAGTTGCGTAAGCGTGAATTTTTCGGGCAGCAGCTCAAATGCTATCGGCTCGTAATTCATTTTAACGCGGATCTTTTTAAATGCACGCTGGAAGATCTCTGTATGATCGAACGCCAGTTTGGGCAGGTCGTTCACCGGGTGCCAGAATGCTTTTCGGGCAAAATGGGTAAGCGGCGCAACCTCTTTTTGGCCGCCAATGCGTATAAGCGCAAAATAGCCTACAGTTACCACGCGCCCTTGCGGGTGCCTGTTCACTTCGCCGAAGGTATGAAACTGGCGCATATGGATATCGCGCAGGCCGGTGAGCTCGTACAGTATGCGGGCAGCCGCATTGTCGACACTCTCTTCCAGCCCAACAATGTTACCCGGCAGCGCATACCATCCCTGGTAAGGTTCCTCGTTACGTTCAATCAAGAGTACCTTAAGCTCTCCAGCTTCAAATCCGAAAATCACACAATCCGTTGAAAAGACCGAATCGAAATGAGGTAATTGTATATCCAAAAAATTAAGATTAAAAATTATTAAATAAATTTAAAGATAGGGCGTTATATCTTAATCCAAAAAAAATAAATAAAATTTAATGTGTAAAATATACACACTATCTTCGTGGCGTTAATAGGGTGTTGTAAAGATGCAAAAAATTTCAAAGATCGCAGTGCTTACATCGGGTGGAGATGCCCCGGGCATGAATCCATGTATTCGCGCTGTTGTGCGTACTGCCATCTATAACAACTTAAACGTTGTAGGTATAAAACAAGGCTACAAAGGGCTTATCGAGAACGATATGTATAATATGGATAAGCGCTCGGTAAGTAATATCCTTAACCTTGGCGGCACCATTTTAAAAACGGCCCGTTGCCTTGAGTTCCGAACCGATGAAGGTATGGAGACCGCCTATAAAAATCTGAAAGATCAAAACATCGACGCATTAGTTGCCATTGGCGGCGACGGTACTTTTACCGGCGCGTTACGTTTTTCGAAAAAATACACAGATATTGCGGTGATCGGCGTTCCCGGCACTATTGATAACGACCTGTATGGGTCGACCTATACGCTGGGTTTTGATACCGCTACCAACACCGTTATTGAAGCTATAGACAAAATACGAGATACAGCCGACGCGCACGACCGCGTTTTCTTTATAGAAGTAATGGGCCGCGACTCGGGCGCTATTGCACTGCGCGCCGGTATTTCATGCGGTGCGGAAGCGATATTACTGCCTGAAAAGGAAACTGCGATAAAGGATCTTATAGCAGACCTGAAGGACGGCCACCTGACCAGCAAATCATCGAGCATTGTAATTGTTGCCGAGGGCGATAAGCATGGCGGCGCTTACGATATTGCTAAGATAGTAGGTAAGGAGCTGGCAAACATCGATATAAAAGTAACTATCCTGGGCCATTTGCAGCGCGGGGGAAGCCCGTCGAGTTTTGACCGTGTGTTGGGCAGCAGGCTGGGTTATGCAGCGGTGAATGCATTATTAAAAGGCGAATCGCAAAAAATGGTAGGTTTGCGCGCTAACGAAATATTATTAACAGACCTGGAAGAGGCGTTAACAAGTCACGAATTTAAACTGGAAGAGGATTTGATGGAGATGGCACACATACTATCTATCTAACAAAACTGAATGATTGCAGTTGTTTATAGCGGATCACATTATGCACACTGGCGGCTGGCCGACAAGGAGAAAACCGTAGCATCGTTCCGTACAAACGGCATCAACCCTTATTTTAGCGATCAGAAAAGTATTTTGCAGCTACTGGGCAAAAACATCAACCTTATCCACCACGCCGAAGAAATTAAGCGTATTTATTTTTTTGGCGCAGGCACCTCTACAGAAGAATTCAGGCAGGTGGTGCATGATGCATTCTCTTCTTTCTTTAAATACAGCAAGATAACCGTACAACATGATATAGTTGGTGCTGCCATTGCTTGTTGTAAAAATGCGCCGGGCATTGTAACTATTTGCGGAAGCGGATCGAACGCGGCCTGGTATGATGGGAAAAAGGTAAAACCGAACAACTACGGCCTGGGTTATATCTTAGCCGACGAAGGATCGGGCAACTGGCTTGGCCGGCAACTGATAAAAGGCTTTATGGACGAAACCATGCCCGAAAACTTAAGGAATAAATTCGCTAAAAAATACGATGCCGACCGCAGTAACCTACTCGAAAAGGTGTATCGGCAAAAGCAACCGGCGCTGTTTTTAAGCTCGTTCAACGATTTCTATTTAGACAACCAGCAGGACAAATATCTGCAAAATGTAATAATAAAAGGATTTAGCAAGCTAATAAATACCTATTTGTTACCTTTACATAAGCAACATCCCGAAGCTGTTGTTCACTTTGCCGGGTCAGTAGCCGCAAACTTTCAACACCACTTACGCCATGCTGCAGAAGAAGCCAATTTAACCGTTGGCACTATTATAAAAGAACCTATAAATAATTTACTCACGTACTATATAAACAGAAACTAATAAAACTAAAAGATCATGAAAATAGGAATTAACGGCTTCGGCCGTATCGGTCGTTTAGCCTTCAGGGCAGCAATTGACAGACCAGGTGTTGAAATTGTAGGTATTAACGACCTTGTTGAGCCTGATTATATGGCTTACATGTTGAAATACGATTCAACCCACGGACAATTCAAAGGCACTATTGCTGTTGAAGGCGGCAACCTGGTAGTAAACGGTAAAACCATCCGCGTTACTGCCGAAAAAGACCCTGCAAACCTTAAATGGAATGAAGTAGGCGCTGAGGTTGTTATTGAATCGACCGGCTTGTTTTTAACTATAGAAACTGCTCAGAAACACATTGACGCAGGTGCTAAAAAAGTAGTAATGAGCGCCCCTGCAAAAGATAACACCCCTACATTTGTAATGGGTGTGAACCACTGGGAACTGAAAGCCGATCAAACAATCGTTTCAAACGCTTCCTGTACCACCAACTGTTTGGCACCGATCGCTAAAGTATTGAATGATAAATTCGGTATTGAAGAAGGCCTGATGAGCACTATCCACGCGGTTACTGCTACCCAGAAAACGGTTGACGGCCCATCTGCAAAAGATTGGAGAGGTGGTCGTGGCGCATACCAGAATATTATCCCTTCGTCAACCGGCGCTGCTAAAGCAGTAGGTTTAGTTCTTCCGGAACTGAAAGGTAAATTAACCGGTATGTCATTCCGTGTTCCCGTTGCCGACGTATCAGTAGTTGACTTAACTGTTCGCCTGAAAACTCCTGCTACTTATGAAGACGTTAAAGCAGCTATGAAAGAAGCATCAGAAGGCGCTATGAAAGGCATTTTGGGCTACACTGAAGACGAAGTAGTTTCAGAAGATTTTAAAGGTGATGCACGCACATCAATTTTCGATGCAAAAGCAGGTATCGCACTGAATGATAACTTCGTGAAAGTAGTATCATGGTATGATAACGAATGGGGTTACTCAAACAAACTGATCGATTTGGTACAAGAGATCGGTAAGTTGTAATTGTAACTTCCTTTTAATATTGCAAAACCCGCTGATGAGGCGGGTTTTGTTGTTTATAGCTATTCAGGATCAAGTACTTCGTCCCCCGTTGCCTGTGTCCTCACAGGCAACAAACTAGAAGAGTGTTGTTTGTGGGGACACAAACAACGGGAATGATTAGATAGGAGTTGTCTGTGAGGACACAGACAACGGGGGGAAGGCAACAAACTAATTTACAGATAAGAGGAGTGTTGTTTGTGGGGACACAAACAACGGGAAGGGAAAGAAAAATATTATATTCAAACCGTGGAATTCGGCGAAATATATTTTTATACAGCGAGTATGCTTGATTGGATACCACTTTTACGTGCGGATGAATTTAAACAGATCATTATTGACAGCTTAGTACATCTCGTTAAAAAGGAAAAAATAAGGGTGTATGGATTTGTCATCATGCCGAATCATATTCACCTGATTTGGGAAAATGTAACCATTAACGGAAAAGAAAAACCGCATGCAAGTTTCATGAAATTTACCGGTCATCGGTTTTTAGAAGAACTTAGGAAAACCAATAATGAAATGTTATCTAAATTTAAGGTTGATAGAAATAGCCGGGATCATCAGTTTTGGCAGAGAAATGCTTTGCCAATTAGGCTATACGACCGAAAAATATTGGAACAAAAATTAGATTATATACATCTAAACCCTTTACAGGCACATTGGAACCTGGTGAGCGACCCTAATGATTACTATTACTCGTCATGTTCCTTTTATGAGCACGGGGATAATCATTTTAGTTGGCTTACACATTATATGGATGTGATGTAAAGAAGAGTATGTAAGTGCCTCCTCCTCGTTGTCTGGAATCCTCTTCCCGTTGTCTGTGTCTTCACAGACACCTTCTTTTATGCTTGTGGATGTGGCTTGTTGTTTGTGAGGACACAAAAAATGGGGAGGCCTGTATCCTCAAAGGCAACTTCTCTTATAACTTAAGGAGGCGGTTTATTGTTTGTGAGGACACAAAACAACGGGAAAAAGAAAGTTGTCTGCCAGGGACACAGACAACGGGTGAGTTGTCTAATAAGACTATTTGGGATCGAGCAAACGATTATCCCAGAAATAATCTTCACTACGCACCAAAGAAACTTTCGCGGCAAAGTCAGCATGCCGTGTATTAATGATGTAATTATATTCTTTTGTTATTACGGCTGAAGGGACTTTTAAAACGAGCGACTGATTGCTTTGATACCACTTGCTTCCTATATTTTGAAGTTCGGGATAGGCAGTCATTGTCCTCCATGACTTTGATAGGTCGGCTTGCAGTACGGATGTAAATAATTCTTCCTCGTCGGCAATGGAAATGATCATCACCTGGTATTTAAAGGTGGGCTCTATAGCATTTTTATGTACTATTAATTCCAGGGTTGACAGTGACCTTGAGCCGCCTGTATAGATCACAAACTGGTCATCAACGTTCCAACGGTTAGCACGCCCTGATGCGTAGAGATTAGCGGCGAAGTCCTTTTTTACAATTCTGAATACTTCCACGTTGCCTATACGTTATCGCCATATTCTAACGCGGTCAGCCGGTCATCAATAAATTTCAGCCCGCTGTTTGTATCCATAAAATCAATCGGGGCTTTGTTATCAAAGAAAAAATTCTCCTGCTCGAGCCAGCCCGAAAAGCCTTCTTTTGTCCCAAAAACTTCAATTCCATGCTTAATAAGCGAAAGCGTCATTACGGCCTGCTCTGTAATACGGGCTTTGATGGTGCTGCTTGATTTTTTATACAGTCGGTAAGTTTTTACGCTGATGTCCAGCCAGTTCGATATTTTCTCATCGTTAAACAGCGTAAGGTCTTTTATGGCCTGCAAATGCTGCGGGCCTATCGCGCCGGATTTAACGATGCCCAGGGTAATATTCGTATCCACCCTTGACGGAATACCCTGCAGCATTTTTGCTTCTGAAACTGTCATATACAATAGTAGGTAAATTTGCCTTTATGTACAAGTACTTTTTGCCTTTTTTTATTTGGGGCATAATTCCTTTTCCCGTTGCCTGTGTCCGCACAGGCAACAATACCATTTTCAATATAAAAAGAGTTGTCTGTGGGATACAAACAACGGGGAGCAGGGACGGATGTCAGAAGGTAATTTGCCTTTTTAAAACAATCATTTGTTAAAACAGTACTAATATGCATCGATATGGGTTTATAATTTAGTACTGTGAAAAAGATCATCCAATACCTCACCATTGCCTTATTTATGGGCGTCTCGTTAACTACCCTCGCGCAAAGCGGGTTTGTACGTGTTGAAGGCACGCGGTTTACCATTGATGGCAAGCCTTACCGCTACATAGGCGCTAATTACTGGTATGGCGGCCTGCTGGCTACCAACGGCGAAAAAGGCAAGCAACGCCTTAAAACCGAGCTCGATTTTATGAAAAAGCATGGCGTTACCAACCTGCGTATAATGGTGGGGGCCGAGGGATTGACCAACTATAAATTCCGCGTACCCAGCGAAAAGGCCTTGCAGCCCAAACCGGGCATGTTCGATGAAAAGATAATGTACGGGCTGGATTACCTGCTAAACGAGATGGGCAAGCGCAATATGAAAGCCGTATTGCACTTTACCAATACGTGGGACTGGAGCGGCGGCCTTGGCCAATACTTGCAGTGGAACGGCTTTGGTCCGCAGCCGCATTCAAAATATGGCGGTTATACGTGGGATGCTGACCAGCATTATAGCAGCCAGTTTTATACCTGCCAGAAATGTATGGATGAACTGGATACTTACATTAAATATGTATTGCATCGCACCAACAGCATCAACGGCAAAAAGTACATGAACGACCCGGGTGTAATGGCCTGGGAGATCATTAACGAGCCCCGCCCGATGGAGCCAGCTGCCAACGAGGCATTTTTAGCCTGGATGAAGCATGTTTCGGCGCTGGTGAAATCAATAGATCACAACCATTTACTCACCACCGGCAGCGAAGGAGATATTGCTTCGTCGAACGATATGGCGATCTATAAAACGATCCATGCGGATAAAAGTATCGATTACCTTACTATCCACATCTGGCCTAAGAACTGGAGCTGGTTTAAAGATACGGCTATCGTGGCCGGATATCCAAACATCATCGCCAACGCTAAAGATTATATCAGTCGCCATTTGGCTGTGGCTAAGGGGTTGAATAAGCCGTTGGTGATAGAGGAATTCGGCTTGCCGCGCGATAAACATTCTTTCGGCATCAACGCCACCACAACCAGCCGAAATAACTGGTATACTTATGTTTTCGGCGCCATGATGCAGCACCCGGAAATAGCAGGGGCTAATTTTTGGGCATTTGGCGGGATAGCACGGCCGATCCCCGGCCAAATATTCTGGAAAGACGGCGACGAGTTTATGGGCGACCCAGGGGGCGAGGAACAGGGCCTGAATTCAGTGTTTGATTCAGATGCCAGCACATGGGCGGTGATCGGCAAATTTGCCCGCGAGGCGGAGAAATAAGTAGCCATTAAGACTATTTGTTTAAGCCTATCAGCAGATCTTTATTGTCGCCGGTATCAGCATTATCAAATTTTCCGTTGATGATACTTTGACCGGTAATTCCCGGGTTGTTTCCACTGCCGAGCGGCCAGCTGCCTTTTGTTTCCCATACGTCGAGGCCGGCCAGCGTTGCAGCTTTCAGCCCGAAATCGGTGCAATTATTTTTACTGAGGTGATATGCCAGCGTATTATATTGCTGTGTAAGGGCCAGTATTTTTTCAAAACGCCGCTTTGATATGAATTTACCCAATACCTCGTCCCAGGCATGTTCCGAATCATCCTTAAATATTGATGACGTAGACGGAATAATGGGCGTTGCAGAAAGCGGGTTGTCCTTTTTGGGATAAAAGCCGAAAGAAATGGCAGCGTAGGTAGAATCGGAATTATATTTGATAAGGGTGATGAAAGTATGGCCCGTATTTGCCAGTTTAAATATCCTGGGCTTTCCACGCACAGGTTGTTTAACATGGAATACCAGCGCATAGGCAATGGCTGTTTTGCCATCGTTAAAGGTATTAACGATCCTATCGCTGCTTATCGCTTTACTTTTTACCTCCTTATTGGTATCAGGGCCCAGGAAATTAACCTGTTCTTCAAGCGTAGAGTCGTCACTTGCGGTGATGGCCGGGCTGCCGGTGGTAATGCTATCCACATCAAAGCGCATGGTTTTAAAAAAGCATTTCATAGCCAGCGGATATAGCCGTAGCCTGGTGAAAATGCCGGCCAGTCTGTATAAGTTGCGCACTTTAGCTTCGTTATAATTGGCATCTTCGGTTTCAAGCCCTTTCAGGTAGGCCATCATTTTCTTTCTTTGCTGGGGCTTGCTGATATTGCCGTCGAAAGTTTCGGGGACTTCAGTGTGGTTACCGGTAATCTTTAAGTGTGCTTCAACCGAAGTTAAATAAACAGGAGATTGCGCGTTAACCGTGCCGGCTAAAAAAACGCAAAATAAAAGGAGTAGGGGGTAGTGATATCGGGAGTTCATACGCTTTATAAAAAATGAAATTGTTAAGCAGGCAAGGGTTTACATGCAACAACAACATATTTTATGGGCGATGATCATGGCGTAAATGTAAAAACTTTTTAATACTCTACAAAATTAGTAGACTTTTTTTTCTAATCTTGCAATATGGATCAATATGCATTAGTTACAGGAGCGAGCAAAGGAATAGGCAGGGCGATATCGGTATTATTATCTCAAAAAGGGTATAAGCTGATCTTAGTTGCACGGTCACAGGCTGATCTTAAACAATTCGCTGCTGAGCTACCTGGCGGGGCATTGTATTTTGCTATCGATCTTTCTGAAAATGGCGCTGCAAAAAAAGTAGCGGGATTTTGTAAAGATCTTGCCGTATCAATTTTAGTAAATAATGCCGGTTACGGTTTATGGGGTAATTTTGATGAGAGCGACATCGCGCAGCAAGCAAACATGTTACAGGTTAATATAAACGCAGTTGTTGAGCTAACCGGTTACCTGTTGCCGCAGTTAAAGCAACAGGATGCTTATATTTTAAATGTTTCCAGCACGGCCGCCTACCAGGCAGTGCCTACGCTGGCCGTTTATGCTGCCACCAAGGCATTTGTGCTGTCATTTAGCAGGGCGCTGCGGATAGAATTAAAAGACAGCGTATCGGTAAGCTGCCTTTGCCCGGGGCCGACTGATACCGGGTTTGCGCACCGGGCCGGGATGGATGCTTTGGCCGATATTGCCGAAAAATTTAATATGCAGCCTGCCGAAGTAGCCAAAATTGGCGTGGATGGCATGTTTAAAAAGAAAGCGGAGATCATACCCGGTTTCTTGAATAAAGTATCGGCAATTGGCGCGCGCCACATCAATAAAGCATTAATAGAACGCATCAGCGCCGGATTATATAAAAAGTAAAATAAATTTGGGTTTTATAAAGAATTCTCTACATTTGCAATGTCTACAAAATTAGTCGACATTATTTAAATGAATCCAAACAGTAAAATAAACACCGCTATCTCCATGCGAATGCCATCCTGCCCGGATGGCTTGTGTTGCTGTTGTTGTTAATGCCCAACGGATTTTTAACTAACTATTTCATTTAATTTTTTCTCTTTTATTTTCATGGATACTAATTATCAAAGGTTCAGCCTTGGGGCTGAGATCACTGAAGAGCAGCATGCTTTTTTTAACCGTAACGGGTTTATACATTTTAAGAATTTTATCGAGCCGGGAACAGTTCAGGACATCATCCGCGCATCAAAACAGGTGGAAGATAGCTGGATACAACAGAATATTGAAAAAGTAAATGGCGTACCCATCAAATATGGAAAAGACCTTGACGGATCACCCATCGTACAGCGTTTTGCGTTCATCAACCAACATCATCCGCTGCTTTCAGAATTTACGCTCGACCCCCGTTTTCAAACTTTGCTGAGCCTGGTACCCGGGTCGCGTTTAGGAACTGATGAGAAAGACGGGATGGTTTTTAACCATTATGTTAACGGCGACGAAAGCAGTTTTACAAAAATGGGCTGGCATACAGACGGCCTGCGCGATATTTTCCAGGGCACTAAATTAAACCCGATGCTGAATGTTGGCATACACCTGAGCGACGCCAGGCCAAACAATGGCGGCTTGCGCATATTACCGGGAACGCACAAACAAAGCCTTTACCAGATGCTGTTTAGGAAAAGGTATTTTTTGGATCATGACAGTGATGAAAACGAGTTGGCGATCGCCCCTAAAGCAGGCGACCTTACTATCCACGACGGGCGTTTATGGCACCGCGTAGCACAATCGTCGGTAGTGGGCGAGGAAAGCAGAAGGCGGGTAATCTACATACCTATTATTGCCGGGAAATACGAGCCGAAGAGTGAAAACAGCCGTACTGCGTTGTACCAGCGGTTTGCTAAAATAGTTAAGTAGCGGCCTATGTTAATTGCACTGGCTATCGGTTATTTTATTCGCAGGAGGCATTTAAAATTAAACAATAATAAATAGAGCAAAACTGGCCCTGTAGCGCAAGAGGGTTCAACTATAAAAATACACAATTGGTTTAGTTTGTTTAGTTTTTACTTATTCGGGAGGCATAGGGCAAGTTTGCTGCCATGTTTACTGCCTATGTCTTCCTGGAAAGTAAATTTTAATTATCTATACCATAACATAAGCAGGCGGAGTGGCCGAGTGGTTAGGCGGGAGTCTGCAAAACTTCTTACAACGGTTCGAATCCGTTCTCACGCCTCATCAAAATATGATAAGGAATACAGGCATGAATAGTTGCTTATTTCTTTTTCGGGCACTACATACCCGAGGTATTTAAACAATTTTGGAAATTTACCGGCGTTATATACCTAATTATAACGTTATGATATTATTCGCATACGCCGGTAATATGGATGTGGAGGAATTTTCGAACTCCGTTCCTTCGGCAAAAAAGATCTGTATTGGTAAATTGCCGGGCTATAATTTTACTTTCAGCACTACAGCTGCCGATGATTCGTCAAAGGCCAATATATCGCCATCATTTGAGGCTGATGCTGCGGTTTGGGGTGTGCTGATAGAGGTTAATGACGAGGAGAAGGATAGTTTCTTCAACCCTGATCCCAACACGAACGACCTGCAGCTGGAATTGCTGAGCTGCCTGGGCGAAGACGGTGAAATTTACCAGGCACATGTTTTTACTACAAAGCCTCACGCTATAAATACACACATACTACCTTACGACTGGTACCACGAGCGCATTATTAAGCTCGCTGTTCATGCCGGTTTGCCGGTTGAATATATCGGCAAGATCTCCGGTCTGCCATTCAAACCCGACCCTGACGAACAGCGAGCCGAAAAACGCCGGAAAAAGTTCAGGCTTTAATCGTTAGCTTTGAATATGGAGATAGCCGCTGCTTTAGAACTGTTCAGGCGTGAACTGGCACAATATGTAGAATTTAACGAGGCGGAGTGGATCGTATTCACGCAGCACCTCAAATTCAGCCTGTTGAAAAAGAAGCATTACTTTGCCGAATACGGCAAGATTTGCGATAAGGTCGGTTTCCTTGTTTCGGGCGCGGTACGGTATTTCTATATGAAAGATGGCGAGGAGATCACCAGCTATTTCAGTTTTACAAATGAATTTGTAGGCTCCTACAAAAGCTACCTCACCCGCCAGCCTGGCTTTAGCTATATACAGGCATTGGAAGATACCCGGCTCATCACTTTTACCCGTACCGATATGGAGCAAATGCTGGCAAACCCGGTATTGGCCTATAAAATGGAACGTTTTGGCCGCCAGTTGGCCGAGCATTATCTCTGCTGTTATGAGGACAGGGTAGCATCCTTCGTTACCCAAACGCCCGAAGAACGGTATATGAGTTTACTCAGTACAGGTAAAGAAGTATTACAGCGCATCCCACAGCATTATATCGCGCATTTTTTGGGCATTACGCCTGTCTCTTTGTCGCGTATCAGGCGGCGGGTAATGGAGATGGTAAGGTGATAACCCTTTAATATTTTTGTAATATCTTAAATTTGTATTAAAACGGGTATTTATGAAAAAGCCAGACAGCATAAGTTCTTCATTCCAGCTTGCTGTTTCGGCAATAGATGCCGGCAACATCGCTGAACTGGAGGATTTAATTACCAGCGATCCCGGTTTGGTTAGAGATCGATTACGCAATAATGAAAACGGTTATTTCAAAGATCCATACCTGCTTTGGTTTGTGGCGGATAATCCTATCCGGGTGGATAAATTGCCGGCTAATATAATTGAGATAACAAATTTATTAATACAAGCAGTAAAACGCGAATCGCCGGATACCTGTCAGCAGCAAATTGACTATACACTTGCTTTGGTAGCTTCCGGCTACATTCCCCGTGAATGTGGTGTTCAGATACCAATGATCGATCTTCTTATAGATGCAGGCGCCTCGCCTGATGTTGCGATGATTGCTTTGACAAATGGAAATTTAAACGCTGCACAACATTTAATCGACCACGGTAGCAAGCTTAACTTAGCATTGGCCGTTTGCCTTGAACATATGGATGACATTGGCCATTTGGCCGCTCATGCGAGTGATACTGAAAAATTAACCGCGCTTGCGGCTGCGGCATATTATGGAAAAGCAAACATGATAAAGCGGTTATTGGAAATGGGAACCGATCCTGATGGTTACCCGGCAGTAACCAGCGGCTTCCATAGTCACGCTACACCTTTGCACCAGGCGGTAAGCTCCGGTTCACTTGATTCGGTGAAATTGTTGGTTGAAGCAGGCGCAAGGCGTGATATGCCGGACAAGATATATGATGGAACTCCAATGGGTTGGGCTATTTATTTACAGAGTGAACATTCTTCTGATGAAGCAAAACAAAAAGGTTTTGCCTTAATCGAAACATATCTTCGGGACCTGGAACTCGCAAATTAAGCTTTTAATGGGCTATAAATTCTTTCTGTAAGCAGTTCGTTTTCTTATCTTTTGTTAACGTTTTGGCTGTCAACACAGCACTACCTTTGATCTATCAAAACAGATAAAATTATGCATACCATATTAGGAGCCGGCGGCGCAGTTGCCAATGCACTAACCCGCGAACTGACCAATAATAACGAAACCATCCGCTTAACCAGTCGCAAGGAAATTAAAACCGGCGGGAAAAATACGACCTGGCAAAAGGCCGACCTGCTGAGCCAGCAGGATGTATCTGCCGTGGTAAAAGGATCGGACATTGTTTACCTAACCGCCGGATTAGTTTATAATAAGGACATTTGGCGGCAGCAATGGCCTATCATTATGCAGAATGTAATGAATGCCGTGAAAGACGCCGGGGCAAGGCTGATCTTTTTTGACAACGTTTATATGTACGGACTGGTTGACGGCCCCATCACCGAAGATACGCCTTACAAACCTGTGAGCGTAAAAGGCGAGGTACGTGCCGGGATTGCTGAAAGGCTAATGGACGAAGTAAAAGCAGGTAAAATCAACGCCACCATCGCCCGCGGCGCTGATTTCTACGGCATGGGCAATATGAATGCTGTGCTTGACATGATGGTGATTGATAAAATAGCAAAAGGCGAGCGTGCGCAGTGGGTGGGAGATGTGAAAAAACTGCACAATTATAGCTACATACCCGACATGGGCAAGGCGATGTACCTGTTGGGCCAAACGCCTGAAAGCGCCAATCAAATATGGCATATGCCCACTGCAAAACCAATTACCGGCAAGCAGATGTTGGAGCTGATCGGCAAAACCTATGGCGTAGAACCAAAATATTTTGCCATCAATAAGTTTATGCTGCAGCTGTTTGGCTTGTTTGATAAAATGACCAAAGAGGTGGTGGAAATGTACTATCAATTCGACCACGACTATAACTTCAACTCGGATAAATTTGAAAAGGCGTTTAATTTTAAGCCAACTACTTATGAGGATGGGTTGAAGGTATTGTCGCAGACGTTGTATAAGAAGCAGTAGTCCATAGTCCATGGACGATAGACCATAGCTATTGATCGAATTTCATGGCTATGGTCTATCGACTATCGTCTATGGACAATCTTTTTGTTTCCAAAGAATTATTGATGCGGCTTAAACGAGCCATCATCAACATCTTTGATGAATTTTATCACACCGTTCATGTACACCTGCTGATCGTCCCACATGGCGAGGTGGCTGCCGTTGGGTGAATATAGGTAGGCGCCCTGCGGCATTTGGGTACTCATCCATTTCATATATACGGGGTCCATGGTATCATATTTGGCGCCAATGCACAGGGTAGGTACGATAATGTTGTGCATTTCCTTGCTTCTGTCCCAACTGATCAGGCGGCCACCGGTTTTGAATTCGCTCGGGCCCTGCATCATTACGTAAACTTCGTCGTTAACATGTTTAAAAGAACGCATGACAGGGTCGGGCCAATCGGCAAGGCGGCAGATGTGCTGGTGATAGTATTCTTTAAGCACTAACGCCTGGTAGATGCTGTCCTTGTATAATCCCTTGTTCTCGTAACTTGATAACGAGTCTACCAGCGATTTCCGCATTTTGCCGCGGAGTACGCCGTTATATTTTTCGTAAGCCGGCATACTGGCCATCATATTGCTGATGATAAGGCCTTTTATGTTCTTCTGGTATTTCAAGGCATAGTCCATTGCCAAAATGCCGCCCCATGAATTGCCCAGCAGGTAAAAATTGCTGCTGTCGAGCTTTAGCGCCTGGCGCACCTGCTCTACTTCCTCAACAAAACGCGGGGTTGTCCACAGGCTGCTATCTTTGGGCTGGTCGCTGTAATAGGAGCCAAGCTGGTCATATTCTATCATTTCGAAGCCTTCTTTAGGGAAGAAGCTTTCAAAGCATTCCATGTACTCGTGTGTCATGGCCGGGCCGCCATGCAGCAGCAATATCTTTATGCGCGGGTTTGTGCCGATGCGTTTCGTCCACACTTTGAACTTGCCTACAGGCGTTTGAATGGTGATCATTTTAATGCCGGCTACCTGTACGCCGGAATCGACCGGGGCAAAGTATTGGGCGACGGTGGTGCTTTTTTGGTGGCAGGAGGAGGTGAGGATGGTAGAGAAGCCGATGAGCAATAGGTAAAGAAGTTTTTTCATGATGGGGATTTGGTGAACTAATATAGTCATTATTTAAAAAAATCTGCTGACGCTATTTTGTCAGCCTTGCAGGTGTAGCAGGTTGCTACATTTAGCTACATTTCACACAGGAAAACGCTACGGAATGCTACACTTTACTACAGTTAGTTAAAATATAATAAATTGATATACAGTTATATAAATATTGTTATTCAGCAAAATCTGTGTATTATAATCTTTGCGTTTTGCTACACAAAAGCAGTAGAAAAACGGTAGATAATAGGTAGTTTTTGATGCTTTTATGATGTAATGTATTTGAATGCTATTAGGGTGATTGCGTTAAGGATAGTAGCGGATACCGGCCAATGCGCTTAATGCCTTGTGTAGTATGAGCGGATAGCCTGGCCGCTTCGCGAGCCTCAGCGCGGGCTGCGGCAACGCCCAAATTAAAACAGTTTTACACTTCCGCACTTCCGTTCTAATTTGCACATTTGCACATCTACTAATTTGCACATCAATACCATGATCCATAAAAAAACAAGAAAATACATACCCGCCAACCTCGAAATGACCTGGGAGGCGCTTGAACCGATATTTATTGAACTCCGCGAACGTGAGATCGGCTCAGCCGCCGGATTGGAACAATGGCTGCGCGACCGCAGTGAGCTGGAAGCGGCTATCGAGGAGGATTTCGCCTGGCGCTATATCCGCATGACCTGCGATACAACCAGTGAAGAATTGCTGCAGAAGTTCCAGTATTTCGCTACAGAGATAGAGCCGAAAATTGCACCGTACAGCAACGAGATGAATAAAAAGCTGGTTGCCAGCCAGTATGTTGATGAGCTGGACGAGGAAAAGTTTTTTATTTACCTGAGAGGGGTGAAGAAATCGCTGGAATTGTTCAGGGAGGAAAATATCCCGCTGTTTACCGAGATACAGGTGGAGCAGCAGAAGTACCAGGGGATAAGCGGGGCCATGAGTGTACACATTGGCGATAAGGAATTTACGCTGGAGCAGGCTTCGGTATTTTTAAAGGATACCAACCGCAACAAGCGCCAGGAAGTTTGGGAAAAGATAACTGAGCGCCGTTTGCAGGACAAGGAAACGCTGGATAAGCTATTCGATCACCTGCGCAAGCTGCGCCATAAAGTGGCGCTGAATGCCGGTTTCGAAAACTTTAGGGATTATATGTTCCAGGCGCTGGGTCGCTTTGATTATACGCCGCAGGATTGCTACGCTTTCCATGAAGCGATTGAGAAAGAGATAGTGCCGATACTGCGCGTGCGTGCGGATGAGCGCAAAAAGGCTTTAGACGTGGGCACATTACGCCCATGGGATATGGATGTGGATACCACCGGTAAAGCGGCTTTGAAGCCATTTCAGAACGGAAATGATTTGATAGAGAAATCGATTCAGTGCTTTACAAACATCAGCAGCTATTTGGGAGAGCGTTTGGAGATCATGAAGGATAACAGTCTTTTCGACGTGGAAAGCCGTAAAGGCAAAGCGCCGGGCGGTTATAATTACCCGCTATCGGAAACTGGTGCACCGTTTATTTTCATGAATTCGGCCAATACCTTCCGCGACCTGACCACGATGGTACATGAGGGCGGTCATGCGGTACACACCTTCCTTACAGCCGATTTGGAACTGAATGACTTTAAACATTGCCCAAGCGAGGTTGCCGAGCTGGCTTCCATGAGTATGGAGCTGATCAGCATGGACAATTGGGATGTATATTTTGATAACCCCGAAGACCTGAAACGCGCCAAACGCGATCAGCTTTCGGACGTGTTGAAAACCTTGCCATGGGTAGCTGTGGTGGACCAGTTTCAACATTGGATCTATACCAATCCCGGCCATACAGATGCTGAGCGCCGCGATGCCTGGGTGCAGATCTACAGCGATTTCGGCGGTGGTTTTGCCGATTGGAGCGGACTGGAGGATGCGCGCGCCAATATGTGGCAAAAACAGCTGCACATTTTTGAGGTGCCATTTTACTACATTGAATACGGTATGGCGCAACTCGGTGCAATTGCCGTTTGGAAGAACTATAAGGAAAACCCGGAAAAAGGCCTGGAACAATACCTGGATGCATTGAAACTCGGCTACACCAAAACGATAAAGGAGATCTACGAGACCGCCGGTATTAAGTTCGATTTCAGCGCAGGCTATGTAAAAGAGCTTGCAGAGTTTGTAAAAAGCGAACTGGGTAAATTGCAGTAGCAACAGGGAGTAGTAGTTGCAGTCGATATACCATTAACTTGCGAAGTTTTTAGAACTTCGCAAGTTTGTTATGTAACGCAGTTTTATTCGGAATAATTATCTTTATCCAAATAAACCATACCCATGTCAATATCATCCAAAACCTGCAAGGCATTTTTAATGCTGAGCATCCTGTTATTATGCTTTGTCACTACCAGGGCGCAATCACCAAAATTTCACGTCATTGCTTTTTACACCGCCAGGAACGACCAGGCGCACATCAGCTTTGTGCATGAGGCTAACCGTAAGTTTCCGGAACTGGCAAAGCAATACAATTTTGCGTACGATTCCACCTCCAATTGGAGCAACCTGAATGCTGACTTCCTGTCGCATTACCAGGCGGTAATATTTTTAGATACCCGGCCTGAAGACCCTGCCCAACGTGCTGCTTTCCAAAAATATATGGAGAATGGCGGTGGATGGATGGGCTTCCACTTTTCGGCATTTGCACTCACGCCTTCTGATTTCAACGCGGACTGGGACTGGTACCACAATACCTTTTTAGGCTCGGGCCAGTATGTGAGCAATACCTGGCGGCCAACGTCCGCCATTTTACGGGTTGAAGATAAGAAGCATCCGGCAACCAAACATCTGCCTGAGACCTTTAAATCAGCCCCAAATGAATGGTATCGCTGGGAGCACGACCTGCGCCAGAATCCGGATATAACCATACTGTGTTCTATCGATTCAACCAGCTTCCCGCTGGGTACAGGGCCAAAGCAAAGCGAGATCTGGCACAGCGGCTATTACCCTGTTGTGTGGACAAACAAAAACTACAAAATGATCTACTTCAATATGGGCCATAATGACATCGATTATGAGCACCATACCAATAAAGATCTTTCGCACACTTTTGATAGCCCGATGGAAACCAAACTGATTACAGATGCACTGATTTGGCTGGGTACAGGTAAGAAAACCAGCAAATAACGCTTAAAAGTTTTAACAAAAACAATATCCCATAGCGATATTTTAATAGTATGTATTAATATTATTTCCTTGTAGTTACAAAGTATTTTAATAAAGGATAATATTCGCCATTTTTTGAATTATTTAGTAGAATTATTGTAAAAATCATATGAAATGTTTGTAAATACATGGCAAACATGTTGTAATAAATAGTGCAATAGTTTATATTTGTGGCTTCATATTATGAGTAAGTTCCTATACTTACTTATTGTGATAAGGTTTAGGTTTAAGCCTCCGAGCAGCGAGTGCAAGGGGGCTTTATTTTTCCGTCACTTTTCATTCAATCAAAGCTTCATTTTTTCATTTCACAGGATTTTTGCATCTTTGCGCTGCGAAAAGCTTCGTTGAGATTTTTTTGATCCTTAATTATTGGGGTCGAGGTTCGAATATCTCCGGGGTCACACCAAACAATCGGTCCCATAGCTCAGCTGGATAGAGCAACAGATTTCTAATCTGTCGGTCTCAGGTTCGAATCCTGATGGGATCACAGAGAATAATAAAGCCTTCAAAGTTATTAATTTTGAAGGCTTTGTAGTTCCTGAGCATCGTGAATATTAGCCGGACCTGATATGAAAAAAATTATACTGCTTTGCTTCCTTTCTCCCCGCTCTATCAAGGCGCTTGCCGCAATACTCATCATATTTTCAGCATCTTCAAAAGGCTCCGGTTTCGCAAAAGCTGGTAATTATCCTGACACGGCAGTCACGGTGCTGAATAAGCCGGTTAAAATAAATGTATATCCGGTGATTAATAAGTCGAACAGTAACGCCAAGATCTATATAGAGACGATGGGCATCGGCAATAAGCCTATCGTTTTGCCAATGATATTTGACACAGGGTCGGCAGGTGTGTCTATATATGCTGAGGCAGTTTTTCCGGAGAGCATTGTGGATACTACAGGTTTTAAGTTCAAAAACGGGAAGGACACCATCCAATACATGGGAATAACCATAACCAAACTCAATATACAAAAGACCTATGGGGCGGCAGGGAAAACAGTAACGCGCGTAACCGGCAATATCGGCTACGCCTCTTTAACTGTAGGCGACAGCAGCGGCGCGGTAAAAATGCAAAGGATACCCATACTGTTCTTTTACAATAAATTAGCTAACGGCAAACAAAGGGTAAACAACATTAACTCAATTTTTGGAGTTGATCCTGCTTACGGTAATGCACAGCAGATCGCTAATCCGGTGAATTTATACCGGGAGATCAGCCCCTTTAAATATTTGAATTATTCGGGCGGGCTGATCGCCGGTTATAAACTGGATAAAATAATTCTAACCGGTTGCAATATCCGTGTTCCCGGCGATTGTACACCAAAAGCTTTGTTGACCATCGGCCTAACAGCACAGGATGAATCGCTGTATACAATGAATAGCTTGAATAGGCAGCGACCTTTGCCAATAGATGGGCCAGATACACAGATCAATCCCGCTTATAATGAATTTGACCCGGCTATCCCCGGCTGCGTGATAAATGCAGGGACAGCAAACTGGGAGGAAAAGGTATTGCTCGACTCGGGCAACCCGGGTGTGCTGCTTAACTTATCACAGGATGTTGTGAATAATGCCGGTTCAACCATTAGGTTAACTACACCTTCGCAGGCAAGTTTTTCTTATGATTGCAAGGCGGTAAATTATAAAACAACCTTCAATCCATTCAATAAACGGAGCATTTTTGGTATTTACTTTTTTACGAATTTTGATTTCCTGGAAGATTACCAGAACGGAGCAATAGGATTAAAATAATTGAATAATTTTAAGGCCTTTTATATCCATATATAAACCTTAATGAAAGCTTTGAAAACGATCAATTATAAAATAGCGGCATTCTTTTTACTGCTGGTAATTATTTGCCCCTGCAGATATGCCTCGGCCCAAATCTCAGCGAAACAAAAGCTTGCCCGGCAAATACTTGCAGACAAACGGCTGGATACTATCGAATCGAGGGCAATAAAGTTATTATCCGGTTTCTCGGCAGGCACCTCTTATTCTGAGGTATGGATCCGCGACTTTAATACTTTTATTGAAGGGTCGTTGAAGGCGCGACCCAAAGAAGAGGTAAAAACCAGGCTGCTGATGTTTTTCAAAATACAGGGCGAAGACGGCAATATTGTTGACGGGGTAGTTGACAGCGCAAAAGCCAATGTCGGGTACAAATATCGCTATTCGCCCTTGTTGCCGGGCTGGGCTGCACATAAAAACACTGTAGAGACCGACCAGGAATCATCATTGATACAAGCTGTAAAAAAATACATTGACATAACCGGCGATAGAAGTATATTGAATGAAACGATAGGAGGCATGCCTGTAATAAAGCGTATGGAGAATGCGCTTACTTATATTCTAAAAGAAAGGTGGTCGGAAAAATATGGACTGGTGACGGGCGCGACCACCATTGATTGGGGCGATGTGCAGCCGGAAACGGGTTGGGGGGTAGCCATCAACGAAAAAACAAAATGGGCGATAGATATCTACGATAATGCCATGTACGTAATGGCCCTCCACGATTTTTTAGCCATTGTGCCGAAGAATTATAAGACTGAAAGGAATTGGGCATTGGCAGCGGCCGGCATCAGTAAAAATGTGCGTAAATACCTGTGGGATGCAAAAGCGCAAAAATATATACCACACCTGTATTTGAACGGCAGCCCTTTTTCTGCCGGTTTTAATGAGAATGAGATATTGTATACAGGCGGCTCGGTTTGCGCCATATTAGCCGGGTTTAATACGCCGGCCGAGGTTCAGGAAATTAACAGGCAAATGCTTGCAGCGGCAGCTAAAGAGAAATATGCAACCATCGGCATAACCGTTTATCCGCCTTACCCGGCTGAACAATTCCCTAATATAAAACCCTATATTTATCAAAATGCGGGTGACTGGACATGGTTTGGCGGCAGGATGATGGGCGCATTGCTGTTGTACGGGCATGCTAATGAAGCCTATACAGAACTATCACCTATGGTTGATAGGGTTATTGCAAACAAAGGTTTTTACGAATGGTACGATGTACAAACTGGTTCGCCAAAAGGATCGGGCGATTTTAGGGGAGAAGCAGGTGTGCTGTACAGCGCTATTACCGGGTTAAGAAAATGGGCTGTTAGCAACAGGTAGCTAGTATATTTGATTTAGCAAGTTCTGCGCGGCTTAATTGAGATATGCAGTGAACAGTCCCGTTATTATTGCATACATTCCACTTATTGCCGGTGCGCCGGCAGAGCAGTCAGGTCTCATCAATCCTACGCTGCCATCTTATTATACTTATTCCTATACTCAATCGGCGTTAACCCGGTTATTTTCTTGAACATGACCCGGAATGCCTTGGTATCGGTATAGCCCACGGCGTACATCACTTCGTTAATGTTTTTACGGCTGTTCTCAAACTGGCGTTTTGCTGCTTCTATTCTTACCCGGTTAATGTATTCAAGCACTGAGTTGTTGGTGGCCTGTTTAAATCTTCTCTCAAAGTTTCTCCTGCCTATGCCGTACATATCTGCCAGGTCGTCTACCAGTATTTTTTCCTGCGTATGCTGTTCAATGTATTCCTGCGCTTTTTTGATGGCCTCGTCGC
>JABDAU010000010.1 GCA_013289045.1 Bacteroidota bacterium
ACGGGCCGATCACTTCGCCGCAACTTTTTAAGAAAAAGGTTTTCCCGAAACTGGAAGGTAATAAAGGGCCATTGTTTTTTATCCTGATAGATAATTTAAGGTATGACCAGTTTAAGCTGATCAACCCGATCATTTCGGAATATTTCAGACTGGAAGAAGAAGATACTTATTTCAGCATTTTGCCAACGGCTACACAATATGCTCGTAATTCCATATTCTCGGGCCTGATGCCGTTGGAAATGGAGAGGCGTTTCCCTCAGATGTGGCAGAATGACGAGGACGAAGGTGGTAAGAATTTGTTTGAGTCAGACTTTTTGACCGACCAGCTGAAACGTGTGCTGCGCAAGGATATCAAGCACTCTTATCACAAAATATTGAATATAGATGAGGGCCGTGCGTTGAATGAGTCTGTTAATAATTTGATGAACAACGAGCTGAACGTGGTGGTTTATAATTTTGTGGATATGCTTTCGCATGCCCGTACAGATATGCAAATGATCCGCGAGCTGGCCAGTGATGATTCGGCTTACCGCTCACTTACCGTATCGTGGTTTGAGCACTCGCCGTTGTTTGACCTGTTAAAATTCCTGGCCTCGAAAAATGTACGTGTGATCATCACTACCGACCACGGCACTATACGCGTAAAAAAACCAAGCAAAATTATCGGCGACCGTAATACCAATACCAACCTGCGTTATAAACAGGGCCGCAACCTCAACTTTGCGCCAAAAGAGGTATTCCATATCCGTAACCCGCACGATGCCATGCTGCCCAAGCTGCACGTAAGCTCGAGCTTTGTGTTTGCCAAGGAGGATAGCTACTTTGTTTACCCGAATAACTATAACCACTTTGTGAACTTTTATAATGAGACATTCCAGCATGGCGGGATCTCGCTGGAAGAGATGATCATTCCAATAGTTACTTACGGGCCGAAATAGGATAATGTTGGTGAGGACACCAGCGGCGGTATAATATCTGTAGCGATGGGTTTCAAACCCATCGCTATTTTTTTTGCCTAACGCGTACTTGCGAGTGCAGCGTGGCAATACTAAAGCGATTGGTAAGCGCCATACTTGTACCGCCTGAAAATCAGAGATTGCCATGCTGCGCTCGCGATGACGTGGTGAATATGAATGCGATCATTACAATTTTCTTAATTTTGCCGCATGCAACTCCATCTCAACAGCCTTGATGATCTAACCACCGCCGCAAAAAAAATCCTCGACTTTGCCGGTACTGAAAAAATCTTCCTGTTCTACGGTCAAATGGGTGCAGGCAAAACCACGCTGATCAATGCGCTTTGCCGCGAATTAGGCGTTACCGAAAATACCTCGAGCCCAACATTTGCTATCGTAAATGAATACCGTTCGCCGAAAGGCAATATTTTTCATTTTGATTTTTACAGGCTGAAAAATCAGACCGAGGCGTTGGATATCGGCTTTGAGGAATACCTGGATTCCGGCAAGTATTGCTTTATCGAATGGCCTGAAAAGATACCTGATCTGTTGCCCGAACATCACCTGCGCATCAGCATTACGGTTACCGGCGAACAAACTCGCGCGATAACTGTCGACAAGATTTAATTTAAAGTTCAAAAGGAAAAAATTTCGTACCTTCATACCCCGTAAACAACTGCCATAGATGAATTCAGGGAAATTAAGCGGGTTTTCTGACGTAGCCAAGCAGGCCATGATGCAGCCCCAGGAATCAATGCTGGAGGTGAAGGCCAAAAAGAATAAGCTTTATATAGGGATCCCTAAAGAAGTTTCCTTCCAGGAAAACCGGATAGCGCTTACACCATTGTCGGTTGCGCTGTTGATCAACAACGGTCATGATGTAATGCTGGAGCATAACGCCGGTCAGGCCGCCAATTTCTCCGATAAGGATTACAACGACCAGGGCGCAAAGATCGTTTACGACAATAAATCTGTTTACGAAGCCGATATCATCATTAAGATCGCCCCGCCGACTATGGAGGAGATAGAGCTGATGAAACCGGGCCAGATCCTCATATCGGCTTTACAGATTTCTACACTAAAACAGGAATGTCTGCAAGCTTTACTACAGAAAAAAGTTACTGCCCTCTGCTTCGAGCATTTACGCGACGAGGGCGGTTCGTTAACCGTTGTGCGCGCCATGAGCGAAATTGTAGGCGCCACATCTATACTTATCGCTGCCGAATATTTAAGTAATGTTTTCGACGGTAAGGGCCTGATGCTGGGCGGCATAACCGGTGTACCACCTACCGAGATCGTGATATTAGGTGCGGGCACCGTTGGCGAATATGCCGCACGTACCGCCATATCGCTGGGTGCTGAGGTAAAAGTTTTTGACCCATCCATTTATAAGCTGCGCCGGTTGCAGAACAATATCGGCACACGCATATTTACCTCGGTGGTTCAGCCTATTGTGCTGGAAAAAGCCGTTACCACCTGCGATGTGGCCATAGGCGCTTTACGTGCCGAAGACGGCCGCAGTCCGTGTATTATCTCTGAAGCTACCGTAAGCCGCATGAAGCGCGACTCCGTAATTATCGACGTGAGCATTGACCAGGGCGGCTGTTTCGAAACGTCAGAAATTACCAATCATACCAACCCGGTATTCCGCAAATATGACGTGATCCATTATTGCGTACCGAATATCGCTTCACGCGTAGCACGTACAGCCACCTATGCGCTGACCAATATTTTCGCGCCGATCCTGGTGGATATCGGCGACCAGGGCGGCATCAAAAACGTCATCTGGCAAAAAACCGGCGTACGCAATGCAGTTTACATTTACCAGGGCCATCTCACTAACAAACATATCGGCGAGCGTTTCAATATCCCGGTAAAAGACCTTGACCTGCTTATTGTATCACATCGTTAAATATGCGCTACAGGTTTATCTTTATAATGCTGATACTTACTGCTGCGGCAGCAAATGCCCAGCATTATAAATACATCGATAGCAGCAAAATAAGCGGTCCGGCAAAGTACCGAGCCGAGGTAAAGGCTGATCCTGATAAAAGACTGGTCGAGATCAAAAAGATCATCCCACAGATCCAGCTGGATATCCGCTACGCTACTACCAATAATTTCACACACCATAAAATGTACAAACAGGCGAGGGCCTTTGCGCGCTTGCCGGTAGTAACGGCATTGAAAGGTGTGGAAGACGAGTTAAAAACACAAGGCCTCGGCTTAAAGATCTACGACGCCTATCGCCCATATGCAGTTACCGCCCACTTTTACGAAGTTACCCCCGATACCAACTACGTAGCCGACCCACACAAAGGCTCCAAACATAACCGCGGCTGCGCTATCGACCTGAGCCTGATCGACCTAAAAACCGGTAAGGAACTGGACATGCCCACCAGCTTCGACAGCTTCAGCAAAAAGGCCTCGGCCAATTACCCCGATCTGCCCCCAACCGAGATCGCCAATCGGGAATTGCTCAAAAGCATCATGCAAAAACACGGCTTCCACGTCATCGGCACCGAGTGGTGGCATTATGACTATAACGGCTGGCAGAATTACGAGTTGCTGGATGTGCCGTTTGAGGAGTTGTAAATTGGGTGACAAATGCGTCGAAACTACCTCAAAACTTACTGTTTTCTACCATTTTTTAACCAAAAAAGGATAGCGCGAATTTGCACAATTATATTTTTTAATTATCTGTTTATCAACTATTTAAATATTTGTTTACTGTAGCAAAGTGTAGCATTTCCGTAGCGTTTTATGCATGTTTTTGTAGCGATGGTGCTACATCCTGCTACATCAACTCTCTTAATCGTCGGTACTCGAAATAGAGGAAAGCACTTTGCGCACATCAAATCCGGCTCTTACCCAAATAACATTTTCCTCTGTTAATCTGTTAAATATAAGCACCTCCTCCAACGCTTCAACAATATCCTCATGAAATGTGTTGTGCTTGTAAGCATTTATGAGCCATTCTTCATCCCTTTCGTCCCCTAAATAGATAAGGCTGGGATACTCATAATAAATCCAAAGTTTATTTAAAAGACTGCGGTTCAAATGTAAAAAAGCGGGCTTTATCTTGAAGATTATGCGGCGATATTTTTCTTCTATAACGAATACTTCCTCAGCAAGATATTCTATTGTTTTTTCAAAATCATCATCAAGAAACTGCGTTCGATCCCCTATAAAGTAAGCCGCTTCAAACACATAATTACAGAAGTCAAATAGTGGAGTCCATTTATTCTCAGCTAAATTGATCATAGGTGTGGATGGATCCATGATAGACGCACTACCTCGCTTATGTATATTAATATCCAAACTTTCCATATTGGGTAATTCTTCCTGCATAGTGCAAAAGATTTCTCTTTCGCTCCTTACACATGCCTGCCCTCCGCTCTATCGAAATGACAGCTAACTATTAAAGCCAACTGCCAACTTAAAACTGCCAACTCAAAACCGCAACCTACTTCCCTGGCACGCCCGGCTGGAAATTATCCATGATATAGCTTTGCGGGATCTCGTTATCATGGTGTTTTTTACCATAATAGCGTACGGCGCTTTCGGCATCGCCGGAGGGCTTGATGGTGATGGTAAATAGCTGGTCGTAGTCATTCTTGCTGAGCTCATCAAAAGGCGAGTCGGCGCCTAATTCGCTTAACAGGGGGATGATGGTTTTATAATCGGCAATAATAAGCACACTGGTGCCGAGGAAATTATGCTTCAATATCTCGGCGAATTTCTTCACGCTGTCGGTATAAATGCGGGGCAAGAGCTTTACTTTGGCCGCCAGCGGGTTAGCCGTTTGCTGCGATATGCGGGCGTTGGTGGTATAAATGGTTTGCACACCGCTATGGCGCAGGGCCTTCATCAGGTCGTCGGCGCGTTCCCGGCCGCTGTCCGAGAGCATGTCGCGGTCTTTAATATTTTCTGCATGGTTTACTATCCAGATGGTGGTTTTTTGGGCAAAAGCGTTAAAACTGCATGTTAATAGTAGGGACAGGAATATTAATTTACAAATTCGACCTGAAAAAACTGAACATTTCATAGCGGCGGCGGTTTAAATGCAAGATGCTAATTATACGCAGGTTATAAAAGCTTGTTTGCAATAAGCTTGGGCTGATAACGGCGTACACAAATATAACATGCAGTTACCATATTAATTAAATATATGAAACTCTTTAGAAAAGGTTACCTGAAACGCTGGTGGAAAATTATAATGGCCACATTTATGGGCTTTATCAATGATAACGGCCTTAAGCTAAGCGCCTCACTGGCCTATTATACCATATTTTCTATCGCGCCGCTATTAGTATTGATCCTGGCGCTCATCAGCGTATTTTTAAAGGACCCCATTCATCGGGACATGATATATACACAGCTGCAGCATTACATGGGGATGCAGGCAAGCAACCAGGTAAAAGATCTTATCACCCACCAGGCGGTATACAGTAAAAGCGGTGTGGCGCTTGTTGTGGGCAGTATCATTTTGTTATTAGGCGCAAGCAGTATGTTTGTGGAGATACAGGATTCGCTCAATATCATCTGGCGCGTGCGGGCAAAACCTAAAAAAAGCTGGCTAAAATTGATCCAGAACCGGTTCTTGTCGTTCTCGCTCATCGCCAGTCTTGGATTTTTACTGCTGGTATCGCTGGTGATCAATATTTTGGTAAGCGCTTTAAGTAACAGAATACAGCATTTCTTCCCTGGCATTGGTGTAATTATTTTCCTGGTGAATTTGGGCCTTACCTTTTTGGTTATTGCGGTGTTGTTTGCTATCATATTCAAAGTATTACCGGATGTAAAGATCACCTGGAAGGATGTCCGCTCAGGGGCTGTATTTACGGCTATACTATTTATACTGGGGCAATACCTGATCGGCCTGTACCTGCAATATTTCGGCAACAGCTCCACCTATGGCGCAGCGGGGTCGTTAATTGTGATACTAACGTGGATCTATTATACTGCCGCCATATTATATATTGGCGCCGAATTTACGCAGGTATATGCAGAGGCCATCGGCAGTAAAATTGAGCCGGCGGAATACGCGGTACACATCAGGCAAAGCGAAGTGGAAGTGGAAGTGAAAAAATTACCGCCGCAAAACCCTGAAATTTCCGGCGAGCTGAAGCCGGAAAATTTGCCGCCTGAAGAAAAAAAAGCATGATAATTTTTTGCGACCTATCAATCGGTTATCACGAAATGTTCCGATGGAACATAATAGCATGTTAGCAATTTTTTCTACCCACGAATTGTTCCTACGGAACAAAATCATTTCCATTATTTAGGAATGTTGGGTAGATATTAGCAATGCTTCATCAATACAATTGGCGGGTAGAAATGAATATATAAGCGACACGCGGTCACCTTTCGTAGCGAAGCCACCTTGTCCTATGGAACAATTGGTGGGTAGAAAAATGAATATATAAGCGACACGCGGTCACCTTTCGTAGCGAAGCCACCTTGTTCCTATGGAACAATTGGTGGGTAGAAAAATGAATATATAAGCGATGCGCGAATTACCTTTCGTAATTAAGCTGCCTTGTCCTTAGGAACAATTTGTAGGTAAAAAAAAGAATATAAGCGATACACGAATTATTCTTCGTAATGAATCTACCTTGTTCCTTAGGAACAATTCGTGGGTAGAAAAAAAAATAAAAGCGATATGGAATCACCTTTCGTAATGAATCTACCATGTTCCGTAGGAACAATTCGTGGGTAGAAAAAAAATAAAAGCGATATGGAATCACCTTTCGTAATGAATCTACCATGTTCCGTAGGAACAATTCGTGGGTAGAAAAAAAATAAAAGCGATACACGAATCACCTTATATAATGAATCTACCTTGTTCCTTAGGAACAATTCGTGGGTAGAAAAAAAATAAAAGCGATATGGAATCACCTTTCGTAATGAATCTACCATGTTCCGTAGGAACAATTTGTGGGTAGAAAAAAAATAAAAGCGATACGGAATCACCTTATATAATGAATCTACCATGTTCCGTAGGAACAATTCGTGGGTAGAAAAATGAATCATATAGGCGTTATGTTCCGTAGGAACATTTCGTGAAATGTACGCCTACCCTTTATGCTCGCCTTCCCCTAATAATTATCATGTATAAACGTAATAATTTTCACCATTTCGTTGCGCACCTGTCGCGGTGGTTCGGTAAAGTTGTTGTTCATGAACGAGAAGGCCAGCCGTTTGCCTTTGCGGGTGATAAGGTAGCCGCTTTGATTATAATCATACATCAGTGAACCGGTCTTGGCCCAAACAAAAACCTGCCCGTTATCAGTTTTATAAGCGCTTTTAATAGTTCCGGCTACACCGCCTTGCGGCAGCTCGCTGTGTAATAATTGTTCATCTTTCGTTTGCAGTATTTTTACCAACAATGCAACTATACTCCGCGGCGTAAACATATTATACCGCGAAAGCCCCGAGCCATCCACCCATCTCGGCGTATCCGGAAGATCGTTCAGGTAATGCGTTTTGGAATAATTGATCACCGAATCGGTACTCAATACACCAAATTTAACTGACGAGCACACCAGCAGCAATTGTTCCGCAATAAAATTATCGCTCGGCTGCAGCAGGTGCCGGTAAACAGTATCGGCATTGGTATTATAGATGGTTTTGGCATCAGCGCCCATCTTCCGGCGGATAACGCGTACGGGTTGCCTCAGCGTATCCTGCAATAGGTCACGGATTACATCGGCGCTCACCTTCCAGGGTATCTGCTGCGAATAATTCTTTGGCGCGGTCATGGCGGGGTACGAAAACGAGTTGGACAGAAAATCCCGCTTTATATAAAAATGCTCCGGTTTAAAATCGCCCATGTATTCAAAATCCTGCACAAAATAATTTGGCCGGATATCAAAATGTCCTAAAGAATCTGTCGTAAATAAAACCGTATTGTTTTCAACCGGCAGCTCGCTTATCTCCGCCTGGTAATCATCGTTATAATCATTCCATGCCCAGCCATCGCCAAAAAAATCTCCCTGGTAATTGCCCGAGGCATAAAAAAGCTGCTTGCAGCTGTTCTTCAAAAAATTAAAAGCATTAACACCTTTCAGGTCGCGGTGTAGGAATGACGGATCGCCCGTGCCCCAAAAAATGAGCGAATCGCCGTGCATTTCGTAACGAATGCCGGGTATCGAGTCGCCCAGCATCCGCAGGCAGGTATACCAGGTAAAAAGTTTGGTATTTGATGCCGGGGTGTAATATTTATCATCGTTCAACTCATAGATCATTTTTTTATTACCCAGGTCGTACAGCGCAAACCCGGTAAAATGATCGTTCAGTAGCTTAGAATGTTTGAAGAGTTTCTTTATTTTATGCTTGCGGATCCCCCCGGCATATGCATGTTGTACCCCCTGGAAAAGGAATACCGTAAATAATATAGTGTAAATTATGCGGCGGGCTGTAACTATCATTATATTGCTTCCGTCAAATTATGTAAATTTATTACTAATTATAAACCCCAGGCCGCCTAAATATACCCATTGCGTGAAATTGCTGCGTACAATATGCGTTTTTTGTTTGCTAAGCTGCTCTTTTTTTACGGCCCATGCACAATCTTTCGATCTTATAAAATATCGTAAGCATATCACCATGCCTTTTCGCATCATCCGTAACATGATTGTTATTAAGGTGCGGATAAACGACAAAGGGCCCTTTAATTTTATATTGGACACGGGTGTGGGGATGATGATCATTACAGATCCTACATTGGTTGATTCCATTAACATCGCATCCAAACACATTATAAAAATTCCGGGTTTGGGCGAGGGGGATGATGCCGAAGCTTATATTACATCGCCTTTAAGTGTTGAGATGCAGGGCCTGGTGAGCAATGAAGTGAGCGCTGCCATATTAAAGAAGGATCATTTCAATCTTTCAAATTATGCCGGTATTCCTATCCACGGTTTGCTGGGTTACGAATTTTTTTCCAGCCTGGCGGTGAAGATTGATTTTGCAGACAGTACATTATCTATTTGCCGGCCCAAAGATCTCCATCCATATGGCAAATCGTTCAAAATACCTTTATCGATAGAAGACCACAAGCCATATCTCCATGCTAATGTCACGTATCCCAACGGAAAACAGCAGGATTGCAAGCTTGTGGTAGATATTGGCGCCGGTCACCCTGTATCCATAGAAGACCTGGTGAAGATAAACGGCCTGCCGCCAAAATACATTGCTGCTAACCTTGGAATAGGTCTTAACGGCCCGATAAACGGCTATATCAGTCGTATAAGGTCTATCAGTATCGGAAAATTTACCATCACCGATGTTTTGGCATCTTTCCCGGATAGTACCGAAAAGATCAACACTTCGGTACCGCGCGATGGTAACCTGGGCATTGGTATACTCAAGCGGTTTAATGTGATATTTGATTATGCCGACAGTGTGATGTACCTCAAACCCGGACTGTTAAAGGATGAGCCCTTTGAGCACGACATGAGCGGGCTTGAATATTATGCCACAGGCGACGATTACCAGCACGTGGTGATCAGCCGGGTTGAACCTGGTTCGGCGGGGGATGCTGTAGGGCTTGAACGGGGGGACGAGATCATTTCTATTAATTTCAAGCCGGTATCAAAAATGAACCTCGAAGAGATCGATGCCTTATTTAAATCGAGAGATAACCGCAGTATCCTGCTGGAGGTTTATCACGATAACAGGTACGACAACGTGATACTCACCTTAAAAAAGCGAATATAATTTGCCGCCGGCATCGCGGGTTATTTTAGCTGGCTGATATTTTCGAAAAATGCTGTTTGCAGGTCAAGCAGCGAACGCACATTTATCTTCTCGCCATACATATCAAAACAAAGGAATTGGGCTTGCCTGGCATCGTTGTTTTTTGCCTGTTCAATAAAATTGAACGTTTCAAAAAAATAATGATTGGTGGTAACGTTAGCTTTCTTGTCGGTTTGCGAAGCATTAAGCCGGAAACCGATGCTATCCATCCAGCGATGCACCTTTGCGTGCAGGTTAGTTGTTATACTTTTCATATTGGGGCAGATTTTCTTAACGCTAACGAAAAATTAGAATCAAATGTTTCAACCTATACGAAAAAGTTACAAACAGGTGTTTATTATTTAGGTGGAATACTTTAAAGGATGTTAAACCATAGTTAAATGCCCCATAAAAATTTAGTTGTAACAAATTTATTTAAGTTTCCGTAGAAGAGCGATAGTTTAAAAAAAGATACCATGATGAAACTTAAACTCTCGCTGTTAATTGTATTACTATGTGCAATCACGATAAGTGCCTGCAGAAAAGATAAAACGCCCGGCCCAGCCGGCGATAATGGTTCAACCGGCGCCACGGGTTCAACCGGCTCAACCGGAGATACAGGCCCGCAAGGCGCTACCGGCCCAACAGGCCCTTCAGGTGGCCCGACCGGTGCAACTGGCGCTACAGGAGCCACTGGTGCAACCGGAGCTACGGGAAATAACGGAACAAATGGTTCTACCGGCGCTACAGGAAATAACGGAACCAATGGTTCTACCGGTGCAACGGGAAATAATGGTACAAATGGTTCTACCGGTGCAACGGGTGCAACAGGCACAGCTGGTTCAACGGGCGCTACAGGCGCAACCGGAGCAGCAGGCCCTGGTGCAGCAAGTTATCTCATCACCGACAAGGATATTTCATTGGTGGGTACACGGCTTAACGTGCCGGCCATCACTGCAGATATTGTTAACGAAGGCGTAGTACTGGTTTACTTCAGGCCAACCGGAACCACAGGCGTATATTACGCTTTGCCTTACAGTGAGGCAGGCGCTACCATCACTGTTAAAGATATGGGCGTAGGTTATATCGAGATTTCCTCAAGCCAAAACGAAACCGGCCTTGATTTCAGGATCGTTGTAATAGCAGGCACTTCGCTTACAGACCTTTCAGCGCTTCATCCGAATATCAATTTTAATAACTATAGCCAGGTAGCTTCATTGTTCCGCCTTGGTAAATTATAAATAATAATAAGTACACGACCTCTTATTAATTATATCATGAAAGCCGGCTCAATGTCGGCTTTTTCATTTTTAGTAACAATTAAATGATTTGTATGTAACAATGATATGATTGTTAGTCAATTAAGGCCAATAAATGCAACCTTTGCGCATAATTGTTGTTGCTGCACTAAAACCGCTTTATATATTTTATGAAACCATTTATTTTGACATTATCTGTAATATTAATATCTGTAATACACTCCTTTGGGCAAACCGGGAGGGATGTAACAGGCTTGATTATGGATACTACCAAAACAACCATACCCGGCGCTACTGTCATCCTTACTTCTGATATAAAAACCGATAGCACTGCATTAGCAGCTGATGTTAACGGCAAATTTGCATTTCACAATATCAAAGGCACCAAAATAACCATCTCGGTGGCTTCCGTAGGTTATTCGCCAATTCGCAAACATTTTACACTGGCAAACGACGGGCAGAATGCATCCGCCGGTGTGATCGTATTGCATACCGAGTCGAACATGCTTACCCAGGTAACCATACATGATGTTAACGCCATAACCTTTAAAGAAGACACTACCGAATACAAGGCAAGCGCCTACCCCGTGCGTGCAAATGCGCCGGTTGAGGACGTGATAAAGAAACTGCCCGGCGTGGATGTGGACATCAACGGCAACATTACTACACAAGGTAAGCAGGTAACAAAAGTACGTATCAACGGTAAAGACTTTATGGGCGGCGATGTGCAATCCATCACCAAAAACCTGCCTGCCGACGTAATAGAAAACATCCAGATGATAGATGATTATGGCGATGCGGCAAACCTTACCGGTGTAAAAACAGGCGACCCGAATAAGATCATGAATATCACTATCCGCAAGGATAAGAATTATGGCTACAGCCTGCAGGCAACTGGTGGCGATGGCGCCGACCTGCTGCCAAAAGACCAGGGCATAGCCGATCAAAACCGTTACCTGGGCACGCTAAACAGCTTCATTTTTAATGGCGACCAGCAAATAGCCGTTTTGGGTAGTTTAAATAATACCAACGTAAATACATTCTCATACGGGTCGACCGGCGGCGGTGGCGGCGGATTTGCCGGTGGTGGTTTCGGCGGCGCCGGATTTGGCGGCGGCGGCGGCGGTCGTGGTAATGCATCGAGAGGTGCGGGCAATACCGGTTCGCTCATTACTGCGGCAAACGGTATTACTAATGCACACTCATTAGGCGCCAACTTCCGCGACCAGTGGGGTAAAAACCTGGTGGTGTATGGCAGTTACAGTTTCTCAGACAACGACGTGTATACCAATAGTACCACACAACAGCAAAACGTTTCCAGTACCACCAACAATCAACAAAGTAACGAGCACGATGCCAACATGAACCACCGCTTTACCTGGAACATGGAATGGACACCCGATACCAGCAACTATGTAAAGATTACGCCGACATTCAGCTACGCAAGCACTACCACGCGCGAAACCGAGATCGACTCGATATCAAGCGGTGGTAACTTAGCGAGTTTGGTTAACCAAAATAATTACGCAACCTCAAACTCGCCAAGTTTTGGGTTGACTGTGATGTATAATCACAAATTCCATAAGCGCCACAATTTTAATGCTACGGTAACGGCCAGCTCCACTACCAGTAATTCATATTCAAACCCGCTCAGCAACTATATAGTTGGCGCACCCTTAAGTGCTGCCGACCAGGAGATCAGCACCTATAGCCGCACTAACAGTATCGGTACCACCTTATCGTACCTTTCGCCATTAAGCCATAATGCATTTTTGGAGTTTAATTATTCCTTCAATTACTCGTCGACCAATAACGATAAAGTAACAGATACCAGCACCAGCATACCGCCGATAGCATACTTCAGTTCGGACAGCGCACTGACCAACCGCTATAATTTTACTTTCATAACCAACCGTTTCGGTGTGAACTATCGCGTAGTGCATACCAAATATAATTATGTGTTAGGTGTTGGCGTACAGCCTTCAGAATTAAACGGTACATCGCTTACAACAGGCAACCAAACACATGTAAACAGTTTCGACTTTATCCCGACAGCCCGTTTTGTTTACAACTTCTCACGGAGCCATACCTTGATGTTCTATTATAACGGGTCGAATGCCGCGCCGAGTTTCTCGCAATTGCAGCCGGTTATCGATAAGTCGAACCCCCTATATCCTGTTGAGGGTAACCCCAACCTTAACCCGCAGTTCACCAATAATATAATGCTGCGCTACAACTCGTTTGATTTTGGTACGGGCAATGCCTTGTTCACCAATATCAGCTACCAGCAAGTGAGCAATTTCATTACTACAAATGCGGTAACCTATAAAAATCAACCGGTCGGCAGTAATTTTGCTAATAATACCATCCTGACGCAATACCTCAATGTACCGGGCAACGGTTACAGCGATCTTTCCGGCGGTTTTGTTTATTCAAAACCATGGGATGCACGTAAGTACACCCTGTCATTAACCGGCCAGGTAGCCTACACAAACACGGTTAACTATCTAACAACAGTTAACGGTACCGATTCACTGGCGCAACGCAACAACTCAAAAAACCTGCAATTTTCGCCGGGCTTAAAGTTCCGTGTTGATATACAGGATCACGTAGACGTGCAGTTGTGGACACAATACTCCATTAACCATACGAATAATACCGTATCCGATTCGTTGCTCACCAGTGCCGACAATACACGTACCTGGAGCATTTTCTTTAATGGTAAAAACTATTTTGGCGATTGGACATTCAGCTACGATTACGAAAAATATATTTATTACGGTTACGCAAAAAGCTTGAGCGTTACCAATCCGAACATCCTGAACGTATACCTGGAGCGCCGCTTTATGAAAAACAATATGGCGACCATCCGTTTTGCGGTATACGATTTGTTTAACCAGAACACCGGTTTCTCAGAAACAGCAACACCAAGCTCTATCACCGAAACACACGTTAACAGGCTTGCCCGTTATTACCTGGCAACGTTAACCATCAGGCTGCAAAAATTTGCGGGCAAAGCGCCGATTGATGACCGTCAGATGCGCAGAGGTAACCGCAGCGGCGGTGGTTTCCCTGGTCCGGGCGGCGGTGGTGGTCCCGGTGGCGGCGGCGGCCCAGGCCCGGGTGGTATGTAATACCAGGCAACAGCAGATCAGCGTATACAGAAAAGCCCCCGTTCATTTTGAACGGGGGCTTTTACATTTTAGCTTTATCGGATTATTTAACGAGTACGTTATTGATCACGCGCTCCAATTCTTCAAGATCGAATGGTTTGGCCAGGTAGCTTTCGGCGCCGGCATGGTCTGCCAGCAGTTGGATATCGCTATTGGCCGAAAAATAGATTACGGGAATAGTCTTTAATGTTTGATGATTTTTGAGCGCCTGTGTGGCGATGATACCGCCCTCGTCGGGGATCCAGTTATCCATCAAAATCACATCCGGCGCAACATCGGATACCTTGTCTACAATGTTATTGCAGTTGGTGAAAGTTTTTACATCCCATCCCTGCTCTTCTAAAATATAAGTGCAGATAGATAGAATATCCTCATCATCATCAAATATGATGATCTTTTTACCTTGGTCGTTCATTAGGCAGAGACGGAAATAGTATGTGAATCTATATATTACTTTTCAAATCAGCAAACAATTTGCTTGCGAGGATCGGGATATTATATTGAAATTCAATTGGGTATTAAACGAAAAAAGCCCGGTGTTTGTTTGCGCCGGGCTTTCTTATTAACAAATATTTTACGAAAAGATCATTTTATAACTCGATATCGGCGGATTCTTCTTCCATTGCCAACCCAGGCTTCATATTTGTCTGGTTTTTATCCCTGAAAAGCAACAGGAACACCAATAATACAACGAACGCTATCGCGCCCGGAATAAGCCATATGCTTTGCCAATCGTGTGATGTAGCTGTTTTGTAGTGATCGACGATAGGGCCGGATATGGTAAAGCCGATGAGCATACCCACGCCATAAGTTGCCAGCGTAATAAAACCCTGTGCCGAGTTTTTGTAGCGCTCACCGGCCAGGTTATCGGTATAGATCTGCCCGGCAACAAAGAAGAAATCATAACAAACGCCATGGATAATAATACCGGCTAACAGCATCCAGTAATTGCTGTCGGCATTCCCATAAGCGAAAAACACATATCGCAGCGCCCATGCGATCATGCCCATGGCCAGCATATATTTAACACCCATCCGTACAAAGAAAAATGGCATAGCGATCATGAAGCCAAGTTCAGAGTATTGTCCAAGGGTCTGTATACCGGCTGCTGCTTTTACGCCAACTTCGTTTAAAAAGAGATTGGTAAAATTATAGTAAAATGCCAGTGGAATACAAATAGCTACAGATGCCAGGAAAAATACCAGGTATGATTTGTTTTTTAACAAACCGATAGCATCCAATCCGATGATGTCACCAACAGATGTTTTTTGACCACGCTTTGCGGGCGGGGTATCGGGAAGTGAAAATGATAACAATCCCAATAATAGTGAAGCCACTGCAGCTATGGTAAATGTTAATCCCAACGAACCGCTTTTTTCCCAGCCTAAAATGCCTATAAGCATACCGGCAATGATCCAGCCAATAGTGCCGCAAATGCGTACAGGCGGGAACTCTTTGGCAGGATTAAGCATCTGCTTGAACGATATGGTATTTACAAGTGCCAGTGTTGGCATGTATATGATCATGTATGACAATATCAGCGGATAAAAACCAGAAAAATCTGTTGCCCGGCTGGCGAGAAACATAAGGCCTGCGCCGATAAGGTGCAACACCCCCAATATTTTTTGCGCCGAAAAATATTTGTCAGCTATCAAACCGATAATAAAAGGGGCAAGGATAGCGCCCAGTGCCTGCGTGGCATAAGCCGTTGCATTTTGCGTGCCTGTAGCATTCAGTGTCTTGCTGAGGTAAGTGCCCATTGTTACAAACCATGCACCCCAGATAAAGAACTGGAGAAACATCATGGTTGAAAGTTTAAACCGGATAGCTGCTGTCATGATCTGTAAGCGTTTTTGGTTAAGTGTATTTTTATTCGACTAAAAGGTTTTTTGAATTGGAGTTGCTAATATAAATGTTTGCTTTAATTATGCAACGGCTTATTCCGCGCGAACAGTGCTTGTCGCTTATTTTTTACCAATTGCGTTCAATTCATCCATGGTCCAACTTTTAGTTCGGCCCGCAGTTTGCTCCCTTATCTTTTTCACCATCTCCGCAGTAACAGTAGGCGCTTTATTGCCCATGGAGTTACGGATATAGCTCAATGCCGATGCAATGTAAGTATCGTCGTTACCATTCAGCGGCGGCATGGTATTGGCATAGGTTTTACCGTCAACCGGGCCTGTCAACCCATAAAGCAAAATGCGGATGAGCTTATCCGGGTCGGAATTTACATCCTTGTTAGCGGCAAGTGGCGGCGCAGGCAGCATAGCGGTGCCATTAATTATTCCTTTACCATCCTGCCCGTGGCAACTGGCGCACAGACCTTTAAATATCACTTCGCCGTTGGTGATGAGCAGCCTGTCGGCCTCGCGCATCATTTGCTCTTTTTTTCGCAGTGCTTCGGCAGCGGCAAGCTCGGCATCATATTTTTTTTGCGATTGAACCAACACAGGATTGTCCGGCCGGTTCACCAGGTCGCGGATAATATTTTGTGCTTGTGGGTTTTTAGCGTACCGCATAGAAAGCCCTAACTGTGTACGTACATCCGGGCTCGGGTCGTTTGTCATTGCTGCCAGGCGGGTAATCAGGCTGCCGTCATCGCCCTGCATCAAATCTTCGCTTGCCCATATCGCATTTTTGCGCACATGCCAGTCCTCATCTTTCAGCGCGCGGAATAATATTTCTTTATTCAAAGCATGTAAACCATCCAGAGTCCATAAAGCATGTATGCGTCCCAGCGATGGATTCCCCGCCTGCGTTAAATTTTCCAAAGCCGGCACCACTGATTTATCTCCGCGCAGCACGATCAGCTTTTGTGCATTGTCGCGCCACCAGCCATTTGGGCTGGATAAATACTGTACCAGTTCGGCGCTGCTTTGCTCCAGCATGTGCGGGCGCTCTTTATTCGGCCTGATATGATCGGCAACGATACGATAGATCCGGCCGCGGCCAACATTCTTCTCCAGGCCTTTTTTCAATATCTGCGGACGCAGGTAGCTTCCCTGCGGCGTCCAGGCGCTTTCCTGTATAATGCCGTGGTACATATCCACAATATACAGGCAGCCGTCAGGCCCGGTAACGGTATTCACCGGGCGAAAGTTCATGTCAGACGATGCCAGGAACTCCTGCCTGTCGTAAGCATTGGTGAGCATCGTCATGCCCAAGCTGTCGCTAACTTTTGCCCTACGGATCAAACGCCCAACCGGCTCGCAGATCAGCAGGTCACCTTCCAGGTCATGGGGTAAACGGTCGCCGCGGTAAACGGACTGCCCGGTGCATGCGGTGAAATGATTCAGCGTGCTGTCCTTACGCAAACGCATCGGGCCGCCCTGCACATCCGGCGTAGCAATGATGGGCCAGGGCTCCATAAAATTACCCACCAGCTGGCCCGGCATATCAAAATAGCCGTAATAAGGGTTTTGCTGGAAATTGAGCGCGGGTACTTCACCGCCGGCCGATGAAAAATATAAACGGCCATAATCGTCATAGGTCAAACCCCATTGCCCGCCCGGCGACTCGCGCATGGAATCCGGCACCAATTGGTCACCGGTAAATTGATAACGCAGCGGATCGACCGTTACATAAATACGGTTATCTATATTCCATATCAAACCGCTTTTTTGGTGTTCGAGATTTTTGTTGTCCTTACTGTCGTTTTTATAAACCAGCTTTTTCACATCGGCAATGCCATCGCCGTTGGTGTCCTCGTAGCTGTAAATATTGTTGGAATAGGTTTCATTTACCAGGATGCGGTTATCCAGCGGCAATATCATGCGCGGCATCACCAGGTCCTTGGCAAAAATGGTGGCCTTGTCCATCACGCCGTCCCCATCGGTATCTTCCATCCGCACGATCTGGCACGAAGGCTTGCCTTCGCCGGTGCCATCCACATCGCGCATATAGGTGTTCATTTCGGCAACATACAATCGGCCATCCCCATCCCAGGCAATGGCTACCGGCTGGCTCACCATCGGCTCGGCTGAAATCAGTTGTAAATGATAGCCTTTGGGCAGGTACATGTGCTTCATGCTCTCCTCGGGCGATAAGGCAACCGACGATGGATGCTCGTTCACCAAAATGCGGCCATTGGCATCACGCTGCACGGGGTATTGCCGTTCCTTACAGGTATAAATGAATATCGACAAACCGATGGCGCCGATGATCAAAGGTTTTTTTGCTTTCATGATAAGGGGATTAGCTTACATCCTGTGGGGCCTGCCCATCGCATATTCAATACCGGCCAGCAGGTGCCGCAGGTAAAGCGGATCGGCATATGATTCGTCGGAATGGCCCAGCTCGGTATAAAAAGCGCGACCGCCATCATAAGTATGGTACCAGGCCATCGGGTGATATCCGGCATTTTTACCGCCTTTATAGCTGTTCTCGTCAATGGTTAACAGCACGTGCAGGTTTGGCGAGATCCATTTAAAGTTGTACCATTCGTCAAAACGTTTCCAATGCCGGGGCAGGAAGCTGGTGGCAGCGCTGGTTGTGTCCTGTACGTCTATAATGGCGTCCTGTTGCGCCGGGTGACTGTCGAAATAAGCGCCCACCAGGTTGCCGTACCATTGCCAGCCGTATTCGGTATCGGTAGCGGCATGCACACCGGCAAACCCGCCGCCTGATTCAATGTATTTGATAAATGCTTTTTTCTGTTCGTCGTTCAGTACATCATGCGTGGTGCTCAGGAAGATCACGGCGGCATAACGCTTCAGGTTTTCGTAGGTGAATTTACGGCTGTCGGTGGTGCTGTCCACATCAAAATTATTTTCAACGCCTAATTTTTCAATAGCTTTTACGCCTGCGGCGATAGAGGCGTGATGAAAGCCCGCTGTTTTGCAGAAGATCAGCACTTTCATTTTTGCATTGGCCGGGTTGGCTATCCCTAAAAACAGTAAAGCAAAAAAACCGCAGGCAGCCAGCAGGCCCAAGCGGTTAACTTTTCCATGATCGCTCATTTTTGATATTATTTAGTGTATAATTCGGTTAAAACGCATACACCAAAGCCGGGCAGCACAGATCAGGATTTTCCCGGTTTCAGCGATAAAATGTATTCTACTATCTTCTTCGCATCATCATGCGTAAGGGTAGGATGTGGCGCCATGGCCACCTGTCCCCAAACACCGCTTCCCCCGCTGATCACCTTGTTGGCCAACAGCTCGTAATCCGCTTCCGTTGCGGGGTATTTCTTAGCTACATCATAATACGCCGGACCAACAACTTTTACATCCAGTTTATGGCAGGTAAGGCAATCCGACTTCAGGAACAAGGCCTTGCCCGCAGCAATATCCGCGGCTGTTGGCTTATGGGCATGTACCACATGCGCCGTATGATGAACCGTTTGCGCCGAAACGAGCGAAGCGGATAAACAGATCACAACAAAAAATGCCGGTGCGAATAGTTTTTTAATCATAAAAGGGGAAAGCGGAAATGTCGGTTAATCAATGTCCGAACATATGCAATCGATTGTTAATTTGCAAATAAATTGGCGGGGAATAGGCAATAAATACTGTAACAAGTTTAATGAAGACGATCTCCCGCCAAAATAAAATACCCCATTGGGGTATTTTAAAAACCGGGGCAGATTTTGTAATATAGCTAAACAAACCATCAACACTAACCAACACCATAACACATGAAACCTAAATTATTACTGCGAATAGCATCAATAATAATGCTGTTGCATACCCTCGGCCACACCATGGGCGCCCTGACCTGGGATCAGGCGCCAAACAAACCGATAGCCAATGTGCTGCAGGGAATGAAATCCGACCATTTCGATTTTTTCGGCAGGCAGGTGAGCCTGGCAATGTTTTACCAGGGCTACGGTTATGGAATGATCGGCGTGCTTTTACTGATCGTGGTTGTGCTATGGCTTTCCGCAAACAATATAACCGATATCATGACACAAAAGCTTCTTCCATGGCTGATTGCGTTCCTGGCATTTTTTGCAATTGACGAATGGATCTGGTTTTTCCCGATGCCCGCGATAATGAGCTCGGTAGCAGCGGTGTTAGTGTTTGTGGGTTATTTAGGGAGCAGACGGACTTGAGGGTGGTCTTTACACTTCGGATGCCTGCCCTTGAATGTTCGAAATATTATATTGGGTTTTTAAAATTCCCTCCTCGGGGAGGGGTGCGGTAGGAACGTGTAGTGGCAGGGAGGGGTTATGCGCTATTGCATGGCGACTAAACCCCTCCCTTCACCCTCCCCGTGGGAGGGAATCGCACTTTCCCTTGCTCTTTTAAATCTTTCGAACACTCAAGGTGCCTACCCCATAGCACGTTATATATTTAGTAACTACAGAGGTTTACACAGAGAACACAAAGACCTTTTTCTCTGTGTTCTCCGCGATTTCTCCTCTGTTATCTCTGTGGTTAATAACCGCCGCTATATCAAATCACGCCACACTCACCGCTTCCTGCTGCACATCCGCAACAGGCTTTATCTCTGCTTTAGCTTTCGCCTTCCGCAAAAAGCGCATATGCATTAAGCCTATCAATATCGCCACAACGCCCTCGCCAAGCAGCGTATCCATGGTGCCAACGTGTTTGGATATGAAACCTACCAGCAAGCCGCCTATCGGCTGCATGCCGAAAACCGCCAGCGCGTAAAAACTGATCACGCGCCCGCGCATATTTATATCGGCAGTAGTTTGGATAATGGTGTTACTGATCGTGATCTGCGACATCTGGCCAAAGCCTGCCACCGTTGCAAAAACCAATGCCAAAGCGTAGTTATGCTGATGCGAAAACAAGATCAAGCCCGAGCCAAATATCAGCGTATTTATGGCCAGGATCCGTTTCAGGTTGGTGCCGGTTTTTTGCGACGCTAAAAATATAGCCCCGCATAACGCACCCAAGCCAACCGCACTATCTATCCAACCGAAAGTAGTTGCAGTACCTTTAAAAACATCACGCGCATAATAAGGGAGCAGCGTAGTATATGGCAGAACAAAAAGACTGATGAGCCCCAGCATAATAATGATAAAGGCAAGAGAAGGCGTCCGCTTGATATAATTGAAACCGTCGACTAACTCCTCACGGACGTTTTTGTTGGTCCTTTTAGGGATGAACTTTGGCAGGCGCATCATGGTCAGCGAAAAGATCACCGCCACAAAACTTGCTGCATTGAGGAAAAAACAAACATCCTCGCCCAGTTTCTCCAGCACAAACCCCGCAATCGCCGGACCGATCAGTTTCGATAAATTCACCATCGAGGAGTTCAGCGCCAGGGCATTCGGCAGGTCGCTTTTATCCTCTACCATTTCATATACCAGCGATTGCCGTGCCGGTACGTCGAACGCGTTGATAATGCCCAGCACCGCGCTCAGGCTAAGCACTTCCCAAACATTAAAATGCTTGCTCAAAACCAATAACGCCAGCAACACGGCCTGTATCATAGATGCCACCTGGGTAATGAGCAACACCTTGTGCCGGTCATACCTATCCGATACCACGCCGCCTATCAGCGTAAACAAAAAGGAAGGAAACTGGCTGGCAAACAACGAAACCCCAAGCATCAGCGTAGAATGTGTGAGTGCATAAACCACCCAGCTCACCGCCGTCTTCTGCATCCATGTACCGATCAGCGAGATAGATTGCCCGCTGAAAAATAACCTATAATTTCTACTCTTAAATGCCCTGAAAGTCTCTATCTCCATTTCCTTATTTCCCCAATTTTATTCAAAATCAATTACCCGGCTTAGCGGACCAAGCACCTTGCGTATGAGCGCCTGCTCCTCATCGGTACAAGTCGCCTCAAGCGCCGCCGACAGCCATTCGTTCTTTTCACTCTTCACCTGCTGTATCATCTGCTTGCCGGCTTCGGTAAGCGAAATGATCACCTTGCGCTTATCCGTTTCCGAAGCGGTGCGGAAGATCAGCCCCAGCTCCATCAAATGGCTCAATATCTGCGACATCGACTGGTTGGTGATCTTTTCCGCAGCAGCCAGCTCGCTCGGCAGCATATCGCCGCTGTTAAGCAACCCAAGCGTGGTACGCTCAGTAAGTGAAAGCTGCTGCCCCGTTGCCGAGCCTTTACGCAGCTTTTTAACCAACCGTGTTACCACGGTGCTCAGTTCCGATGCCAATTCTAAATCTTTCTTACCCATTGTAGTAAATTAAACTAATAAGTTTACCTTACAAATATACGCGTTTATTTTATCAGGTGAAATATTGGAATATCATATTTGTGTTAAAAATTTGAAGAGGGTTTGGGCGTTTCCCTGTCCGTAGGACTCCTACGGAGCGGGCCGGGCTTTTCAGGGCTCCGCTGCGCTACGGCCCTGCGGGCTAAACCCTTCCAATCCCTAACGCGGGTTGTCTTGAACCATGATTTATAGGATTTTTCGCAGTTTTTAATTTTTTAATGGTGCTCAAGAGGGCTTCGCCGTTAAAAGATTACCCTGATGCTTATATCTCGCTAGCCGGCGGACTCAATTCATCAAATAAACCTGTCATGCTGAACGCAGTGAAGCACCTATGCTCATGCATCGCGAACTATGCATGGCGTACACCATGTTTCACAGGTTCTTCGCTGCCGCTCAGAATGACAGGATTTATTAAGCAATGATGACACAGGCTTAACGCCAATTCCATCCCTCACAATTTCTTCCTACCTTTACCCATCAATTATTTACCATGAGCAACACCTTCAACAGGCCAATACGTGTTTTAGTAGCGAAGGTAGGCCTCGACGGGCACGACCGCGGGGCACGCATCATTGCCACATCCCTCCGCGACGCGGGTATGGAAGTGATCTACACCGGCCTGCGGCAAACCCCCGAAATGGTGGTGAATACCGCCCTGCAGGAGGATGTGGATGCGATTGGCGTTTCCATACTTTCCGGCGCACACATGACGGTTTTCCCAAAGATCATCAGCCTGGTAAAGGAAAAACAAATGGACGATGTGCTCATCACCGGCGGCGGTATTATCCCTGCCGAGGATATGGCCAAACTAAAGGAAATAGGCGTGGGCGAACTATTCCCACCGGGTACAACCACTACTGAAATAGTAAAATATATAACCGACTGGGTACACCAGCACAGAAATTTTTAGGCTATGGCATTTGAAAACCTGATCATCGAAGACAAGGGCCGCATCCGCTACATCACCATTAATCGCGAAAGCAAGCTCAACGCACTCAACAAAACCACGCTTGCGGAGCTGCATGATGCTTTTACACAAGCCTTCCGGGATAAAGCCGTCGGCGGCATCATTATCACCGGCGCCGGGCCGAAAGCATTTGTTGCCGGGGCGGATATCGCCGAATTTGCATCGCTTGACGCAGAAGGCGGTACGGCGCTTTCACGCAACGGTCATACCAAAGTTTTTGATGTAATAGCCAATGGCAGCAAGCCGGTAATCGCGGCGGTAAATGGTTTCGCGTTGGGCGGTGGTTTGGAACTGGCCATGGCCTGCCACATCCGCATCGCATCCGACAATGCCAAAATGGGGCTGCCTGAAGTTACCCTCGGCTTAATACCAGGCTATGGCGGTACGCAACGACTAACTGCACTCGTAGGCAAAGGCAAAGCGCTCGAAATAATCATGACGGCAGATATGGTCACCGCTGCCGACGCTTACCAATACGGCTTGGTCAACCACGTAGTCACACAGGGTGAACTGCTGCCAAAAGCCGAAGAGATGATGACGAAAATACTATCCCGCGCCCCATTGTCCATCGCTGCAGCCATAAAGACGGTAAACGCCGCAAGCGATCCATCAACGAACGGCTTCGAGGTAGAAATTACAGAATTCGGCAAATGCTTTGATACCGCTGATATGAAAGAAGGCGTGACGGCATTTTTGGAGAAACGCAAAGCGGATTTTAAGGGGGAATAACTGTATCGTTCAACGCATTGCTGCCGATCCTGATTAATATCCTGAAAATCCGATAAATCCGTTTAATCCTGGTTCAGACTATTCTGAGCGCAAACTCTCCACCGGGTTCGCCAGCGCCGCCCTCACCGTTTTAAACGCAATGGTACAAAACGCAATAAGCACCCCGCTTGCCAGCGACACCCCAAAGACCCACCAGCTGATATCGATGCGGTAAGCAAAACCGCGCAGCCAGTTATTCATAAACCACCAGCCAAGCGGCAATGCAAACAGGTTGGCAATAAGCACCAGCCAGAAATACTGTTTGTAAAACAGCATAACGATATTCCCCACACCTGCGCCGATCACTTTACGGATACCGATCTCTTTAGCCCGCTGCCCAAGCGTATAAGTGATCAAACCCAACAAACCGAGGCTCGAGATAAAAATGGCGATAACCGAACAGGCGGTAAGCATGGTTTGCTGGCGCTGGTCCTGGTCGTAATCATAGGCGAAAACCTTGTCCATAAAATCACAGGCGAACGGCGCATCGGGGTTAAGCTGTTTCCAGGTTTTATTTAAATAACCGATAGCCGCCGAAGCATTGCTGCCCCTGAACTTAGCCACTACAGTAGTAAAACGCTTTGGGTTAGCCAAAATGATACCGGCCGGCATAATGGGCGAATGCAGCGAGAAAATATTATAATTTTTAAGCACGCCCATAATGCGGTAGTTATAAATTTTGCCATTGTGCAGGCGTGAAAAGTATTTACCCGGTGCAGTGTACGGATCGAGCCCGTAAACTTTGGCCGCTTGCTCATTGATGATGATCTGCCGGGCAATGTCGTCGTTTTCCATATCCTCGTGCATATTGGTGTTGGAAAACGTTTGCGGCGTAAAGTTGGTGCCGGAAATGAGTGTTAGACCGAGCGTTTTAATATAGCTCGTATCGACAAAATCGAGCATAACGCTTTGCTGCTCGTGTACGGTTTTGCCCTGCAGGTAAAGGTTAAAATCTCCCGAAACCAAAGATGCGGTAGCGCCTGTTACCGTTTTGAACATGGAATTGGCGCTCAGCTCATTGATCAGCGTAGCGGTATTGGCCTGTGCTGCGGGCGTTTGCTCAAAAACGACCAATTCCTGGTCCTGGTCGAAACCAGGCTTGGTATTACGCATATAGCTGAACTGCTGCCATATTACTATCGTGGCAAAAACCAGCCCGGTAGCCACTACAAATTGAAGTGTCACCAATACCTTGCGAATGCTAAACGTACCTTGCTTGTCAGCGATCTTTCCCTTCAACACTTTTACCGGCTTGAATGCCGAAAGATGCAGCGCCGGGTAAATACCGGCTAACAAACCTGTAGCTAATGATATCAGGAGCATCCACAGGATGAGCGTATAATTTTCTCTTGCAAAAAATGACAGCGTTTGCCCCGTAAGACTATTAAATACAGGCAAGGCCAAAAATGCCAACGCGATAGCCAATACCAAACCCAACAGGCTTACGGCCACTGTCTCTATCAAAAACTGGTAACGTATGGCAGATTTCCCTGCACCCAATACCCGGCGCACGCCCACCTCACGGGCCCGGTCGATAGCCTGCGCGGTAGACAGGTTCATATAGTTGATACAGCCCAGCAATAAAATAGCCAATGCTATACTGCCGAGGATATACAGGTAATGGATATTGCCCTGTTTCACTTCCATGTAGCTGTAATATTGGGCAGAGTTAAGATGAACGTCTTTCAAAGCCTGCAGCCCATTTTCCATAAAATCACCCGTAGCTTTTTTATCCGGACCGGCATGGCGGTCAGTATAGGCTTTTATTTCCTGCAGCACATGCGGCTCGCTGGCGTTCGGTTTAAGTTTTATGTAGGTATAGTAATTAGGGTTCACCACCCAGCTGGTGTTGGTGGCCATGTCCTCGCGGATGTCGGTGCTGTTATTGCTGGCGAAAAAATCGGCATTAAAATGGTTTAGGAAATCCTTTTTAAATACGCCTGAAATGGTATAAGTATTACCCGCAGTCTTGACGGTTTTGCCGATAACAGAAGTATTCGCACCAAACAATTTCTCTGCAAATGATTGCGAAAGCACAATGGTATTCGGCTCGTTAAAAGCAGTAGCGCGGTTTCCCTGCTCGAAATGGAAGGAGAAAATATCAAAGAATGTGGGGTCTGTCCAATAACCGTTATCAACTGCTATTGGCTCTTTATTGCCCGGGCCGTTTACCTGCACAATACAGGTGCATTTGGATGCATCCAGCCGGCTTACCTGGTCAATTTCGGGGATATCATTTTTCAGCATGGTAGCATAAGGCCAGGTTACGGTAGGCGCCGAGCTGCCTTTGCCGAAATCGCTGGTTACACGGTAAATGTCCTTCGCATCATCAAAACCCTTGTCAAAACTCAACTCATGCTGCACAAACAGGAACACCAGCGCACAACACGCCAATCCTACCGAAAGCCCCAATACATTAATAATGGTTGATGTTTTACGCTTCCATAAGTTGCGCAGCGCCAGGGTAAAGTAGCTTTTGAACATAGCCGTGAGTTAAAGGTTATGCTCAAATTTAACCTACTTTTCTTAAAGCATTAGTAGTGAGGTGGTTTTTTAACAGTTTTTAACGGGGAATTGTTAATTGAAGATGGAGGTAAATTTCAGATCCCCTCTTGAGAGGGGGCGTGCAGGAAAGTGCGGCTGCAGGGGTGTGTTATCAAAGCGACAACAGGCATAGCGCATAAACACACCCCTCCCAACGCTCACGGCTTACGCGCCCCCTCTCGAGAGGGGATCCAAAAAAGCACGGCTTTATGACTTACTCCAAATAAATATCCAGCAAACCCTCGGGCAAGTCAACATACACTATGTTTTTTACCACGTCTATTCCTTTAATGATCTCCTCATTCAAGGGGAAAAGCACTTCGCAGTCCTTATACCGAACCGACGCCACCAGTTGCTGCGGGAATTCGTTTATTTCGTTGATCACGCCCAGTTCGCCTTCGTAATCGTCAATGGCGGTAAAGCCAAGCAGGTCCTTGAGGGTAAATTCGGCCTTTTTCTTTTTGGGTTTGAGCTTATTGGGCAGGTAAACATCCTTCTTTGCCAGCGGCGTGGCTTTTTCTATCGTATCAATATCCTCAACATACAAATAAGCCGTATTGCGTTGCGGGTATTTAATAGACTCTACAAAATAAGGCACCAGCTTGCCGGCCATGTCAATATACACCGCGTTAAACTTGATGTTTTCCAGTCCTTCAAAATCAACATACAACTGCAGCTCGCCTTTTAAACCGCGGGTTTTGAGTATGGAGCCTATACGGAAGTGATCGTCTGTTGGCATACAAATGTATTTTTAGATCCCCTCTTGAGAGGGGGTGTAGTGGACAAGCGCATTGGCAGGGGTGTGTTTATCGAATTGGCATAGGTTGCTAAACACACCCCTGCCGACGCTCTAACCTTACGCGCCCCCTCTCGAGAGGGGATCAAAGCGCGTCCACTTTATAATTTCTCCTTAAACAACAAAGGCGAAGAAACTCTTCGCCTTTATCTAAAAAGTCTTTGCTAAAATTATTCAGCGCTTTCTGCTTCTGGTTCAGCTGATGCAGCTTCTTCTTCGGCAGCAGGTGCTTCTTCTTCCACTTCAGCTACAGGTGCATTTTTAGCAGCTATAGCAGCAGCTTTATCTTCTTTCTTTTTAGCTTCGGCAGCAAGGGCAGCTTTACGGGCTTCTTCTTTAGCAGATGTTAAAGTAGATTTTTTACCGGTAATTTTGCCGTCTTTTTGCTCAAGCCATGCATTGAATTTTTCTTCAACCTGTTCTTCGGTCAAAGCGCCTTTTTTCAAACCGCCCTGTAAATGTTTTTTGTACAGCACGCCTTTGTATGAAAGGATAGCGCGGCAGGTATCAGTTGGCTGTGCGCCATCGTTTACCCAATCCAAAGTTTTGTCGAAATTGATGTCGATAGTAGCAGGGTTAGTGTTTGGGTTGTACGAACCTAAACGCTCAATAAAGCGACCATCACGTGGTGCTCTTGAGTCCGCCACTACAATGTAGTAAAAAGGCTTGCCTTTTTTACCGTGTCTTTGCAGTCTGATCTTAGTAGCCATTCTTTGTTTTTATGTGTTCAACATTATCCCCGGAGCCTCTTGCAGCGGGGACGCAAAGGTAAACAAATCTTTTTTATTTAAAAACATTGGGGTTAAATATTTATGTTTCAACAATATCCGCCTGTTTTTGAAATAAAACGCAAATTTAGCCGCATGAATAAACAACGCATTGCCATTGATATGGACGAAGTAATGGCCGACACTATACAAAAATTCATCGACCTGTATAAATCGGCGCATAATATCGAGATCACGATCCCTATGATGTATGGCAAAGAATTCAGGGACGTTTTACCCGAAGAGCTATACAATACCACTCGCAAATATATCAACGAACCCGGTTTTTTTCGCGATATACCTGTTATGCCCGACAGCCAAAGGGTGATAAAGGAGCTGAACGAAAAGTACGAGGTGTTTGTGGTATCGGCAGCTATGGAATTCCCCAATTCGCTTATTGACAAATATCACTGGCTGGCCGAGCATTTCCCGTTCATCAGCTGGACACATATTATTTTTTGCGGACTGAAGATCGTTAACGTAGATATTTTTATCGACGACCGCAGCCGCAATTTTGTGGACTTCGATGGGCGCAAGCTACTGTATTCATCGCCCCATAACCTGGAAATAGCCGAGTTTGAGCGCGTGAACAACTGGCGGGAAGTGGCAGACAAATTATTATAAATATTATTTAAAAATATTTAACTTTAGCCTGAACAGCTATTGTCCTGAATGTTAAACCATATCCTCGCCACACTGAATGACTATGTTTTAGCCTTTAACAGGGATGAAAATAAATATTCATTTATTAGCACAAATATTTCCGGGCTTACAGGATATAGCCCCGAGGCATTTGAGAAAGACCACAACCTGTGGCACAAGCTTATCGATCAGCGCGATATAAGTAAGATAAAGGATACCGGCCCGCTTACAGAAGGCAACCATAGCGAGCACACCTACCGCATACAAACCCGGAACGGGAAAATAAGATGGGTTAATGAAAGGCAAAGTTTATTTAATAATGAAAACAGCGAAGGTAATATAGCTATAAGTATTATTAGGGATATTCAGCGCGAGGACGAAGCCAAATATAACCAGGAAGAATCCATGGCCGGGTACAGCATCCTGTTCGACAATAACCCAATTCCGATGCTGATATACGAGTTGGCTACGCTGCGGATATTAAAGATCAATGCCTCGGCTATTGAGACCTATGGTTATACCCGCGAAGAATTCCTGACCATGACCATGCGCGACCTGCGCACTGAAACAGGCCCTGAAGATGCCGAAGAATATGGCCCTAACGGGATCTTCCATGGTTTTAATAAGTTGCGCAAGCACTACACCAAAAATGGTGAAAGTATATATGTTGAGATTAACAGCGACAGCATAGAATATAAGAACATCGATTGCCGGATGGTGATCCTGAATAATGTTACCGAAAAAATTCGCTGGAGGGAAGAAGTTAAATTGCGCGAACAATTTCTTAATTCGCTTATCGACTCACAAACCAACTTCCTTATCCGGATAGATATAAACGGCAACTTTACATTCGTCAATAAACAGTTTTCTAAGGTGTTTGGTTATCAGAAATACGAGATCATCGGCAAACATTATAGTATTACAACAATACCCGAAGAGCTGCCTTTATGCGAGGCCGCTTTTATTGATTGTGTGAGCAATCCTAATAAAGTTATCCCGTTGATTCATAGAAAGCCCGACAAATCGGGCAAGCTGCACGATACGGAATGGGAATTTATAGCCATTAAAAATGAAGAAGGCCAGGTTACAGGCGCCCAGGGAATAGGGCAGGATATTACCGCTAAGGTAAACGCCCAAAAGGAAAATATCGTTACCAAAAGCAACCTGGAGGCGCTGATCAATAATACTGAAGACCTGATCTGGTCGGTAGACAAGGAATATACCTACTTGTATATGAACCAGGCGTATAAAACAGCTATTACCACACATACCGGCCGTATACCCGTAAGGGGTGAAAGCGCATTGCACGAAGTTTTCACACCTGAGCTGTTGGCTATGTGGGTTAGTTATTACAATCGCGGCATAAGCGGGGAGCGCTACGTGGTGCTAACGGAAAACAAAGAACCGGTAGGAGAAACCAACTATTTTGAAACCAGCTTTAACCCGATATATAACGAGAAGGGCGAAATAACCGGCGTCGGCTGTTTTGCACGCAACATAACCGAGCATGTAAGGGCAACCCGGTTGATCACCGAAAAGAACGAACGCCTGCAAAATATCGCCTCTCTCAGCTCGCATGAACTGCGCCGGCCTGTAGCCACTATGCTTGGGCTAATCAACATACTCGATAAAGAAGATTTTTATAACCCCGACAACAAGCAGATCATAGAACACATACTGGCAGTTGGCCTGGAAATAGACGATGTGATCAGGCTAATCGTTGATAACACATTTATAGAGCAGAGATAATTGCTGTTCAAAACCGGAAAAGGCCCACATCCAACCCTCTTTTTATTCTTTCGGCTATAGCTTTTGCATCGGCTTCGTTTTCTTCAATTATAAATTGCTGCAGCTCGTCAAATGATTCGTACAGTTTTATGTGTGGTTCAAGATATTCGGGTATTACGCCGTGTACGCGTGTGGCTGCACGTTGTGCGCATATTTCCATTGATGGCCGTACAACAACATAGTTAAGCAGGATCTTTCTTTTTTTAACCGACTCAGCCGCTTTATTGATATACCATGGCGGTATGCTAAAGTCCAGCAAAACTTCAAAACCATTACGAGCATAGGCTATGCTTGCCGCCAGCATGGCGCTCATAGTCGCTTTAAAATTTTCAAAGCCCGATTTCTTGCCGCTTTCTACAATATATTTCCAGAAGCTGTCGCCTTCAATATAGATCATCGCACCTTTATTAAGGCAGATCAACTCTTTCGCAATGGTCGTTTTTCCCGCCCCGGGCGGCCCTGAAAGTATGGTTATTGCGCTCATGGTTAGCCTTTTGATAAAGATAGGGAAAAGTTAAAAAATTGTCATTTCGAACCTGCAAAAGCATAGGGTTTGAGTGGCTGGGGCAGGTGAGAAATCTTTTGCACCACGCATAGAAGCAATTCATAACGCAAAAGATTCCTCCTCATGCAGCGCTCAAACCCTATGCTTTTGCAGGTTCGGAATGACATGGTTTTTAACTTTAAATATTATTATTCAACATCATAAGCGATATTTTTTACATCCGATAAATCAAAAAAGTGAATAATATTATCAGAATGTTAAAAACTTAACAGCCATACCTATGGTATATTTTATAATTTTTGCCTTTCGTTTAGCGTAAGATTTTTACCTATGAGATTATTCTTTAAAAACATTTGTTTGCCTGCTGTTCTTTTTTTAGTGTTTGCTTCCTGCTCCTCTAACCAAAAAAACAAACCTGTTTCGTCTACGCCGGATCTCGGTAAGCCGTTCGATCCCACAAAATATTTAGAATATAACCCTAAAAAGGCCGATAAACGCATCGACGAGTTTATGAAGCACCTGCACCAGGTGGCCGGTTTCAACGGTAATGTACTGGTGGCAAAGAAAGGCAAGATCATTTACGAAAACAGTTTTGGCTGGGCCAATTACCCGCATATGGACAGCCTCACTGTTAACTCGCAGTTCCAGCTGGCCTCAGTTACCAAAACCATGACGGGCACCGCCATCATGCAGCTTTGGGAGCGCGGAAAACTAAAACTGGACGACGATGTACAAAAGTTCTTTCCTAATTTTCCCTACCAGGGCGTTACCATCAGGCTGTTGCTTACCCACCGCTCGGGTATGATGAACTATGTTTATTTCATCGACGATATTTACCGTGCCGAGCATCGCGACCAGCGCAAGGGCATCACCAACCAGGGAGCCATGGACATGATAGCCCAATACAAACCTGCGCCGTTCAATAAGCCCGATAAACGTTTCCTGTACAATAACTCCAACTTTATGGTATTGGGTTCAATCATCGAAAAGGTGAGCGGCATCAGCTATACCCAATACATGAAGCAGAACATTTTCGACCCTGCCGGGATGAAAAATACCAACGTGTACTCAAAAGCTGATTACGATAAAATTCCAACCAAAGTACTCGGCCACGACCGTAACAGCTGGAAATACTCGGTAGCGCCAAACTTTTTGGATGGCCCGGTAGGCGCATACGGCATTTACAGCACTGTTGGCGATCTTTTCCTGTTTGATCGTGCCCTTCGCGCTGGCTACCTGATCAAGCCGGCCACGCAGGATTCCGCTTATACCGACCGCAACCCCATGGTCCGTGGTCATTTTAATTATGGCTATGGCTGGCGTTTGTTTGAGGCGCCGGGCGAAAAGGTGGTTTATCACACCGGTTGGTGGCATGGCTTCAGGCACATCTTTCTGCGCGATATGAAGAACGACGTGACCATCGTACTGCTCGGCAACATGGTAAACGGCAGCCTGCTGCACCTCGACGACCTGTTTAAAATGACAGGAATGCCTGTAGTACGTAAAAGCGCTTACACAGGTAACGGCGGGGTTGAGGAAGACCAGTAGACGGTGGAAAGTTGGCAGTTAGGAGTTTGCTGTTGGCAGTTATATATTTGAATTTCACGCTCTGGTTTAAGAGTTAGCGCAGCGCTCTTAAATCCCTCATAAAAAGCAGGACTCCGTCCGGGTTGTTTGAGAACAAGGTCAGTGACGAAGGAAAAAGCCCTTTGCTATTTAAAAACTTTAAATTATTGAGCCGGACGGAGTCCTTAATCTTCTATGTTAGATTTAAGAGCGCTGCGCTAACTCTTAAACCAGTAGAAACGTTTAATAATGGTTATCAAAAACATTCAATCCAAACCCAGGTAATTCTTCTGCTTACGCCATTTGTTTAGCGGAATATCTTTATCGTTCTTATAATCTTCATACAGGATTTCTCCAGTCCGCGGATCGACAAGGAAACTGTACCAGGTATGGTAAGCAGCGCCATTGTCCTCGGCTATTTCAATGTTAAAATACTTTTGCCCTTTACCGGGTTTGCCGGCAACCATAGTTAACAAGTGCTTTTTGCTGTGCGAATGTTTTTGGTAATAGCGGTCGGCCTTTGCCAATTCCGGAAGCTTATCAATCATCGTAAGGGCCTTATCCTCTAATTTATCTAACCCGCCATTAGCTTTCTGCTGACCAAAGACCCGGAGCGATATAAATAACACCAACAGGACCGATATTTGGAATATTTTTGTCATGGCTTAATAAGCTCAATAATAACTATAAAAATTGCCCTATCCTACGGCAAATTTTACCAATAATTAAAGTCAGCGGTTAATTCTACTTGTATCAACACAAATCCAAATAAAAAACGTTCATTAGCTTTGTTTAAACTTCATTTATGAAAAAAGTACTGTTTTTTGTTTTGTTTTTGCCGCTGTTCGTACACGCACAAACCATTCAAAACCTTGATATAAAAAATGGCTTCCTGCAATTCCACCTGGGCGATAGCATTTCATCCCACAGCAGCGAAGTTTACATCCCATGGAAGAATCATCCCGACCAGAACGAGGTAAAAAAGAGCGCTTTAGGCAAATTTCAGAAGTATATCGAAAAAGTTACATTGGTAAATGTCGACGGTTATATAACTGAAATAGATATTTTCCTGGTAAAGGAAGGTACCATAAATTACATGGATAAACTGCTGGAAGAGTGCTATGGCAAAGGCTATGAAGAACCCAACCTCGACAAGTACCAGGAGGGCTCACACCTGTCTCACGTGGTCTGGAAGGGCCATCGTGCTACCGCTATGATCATACAAACCAACATTAACCGCCGTGTGAACGGCACCATGACGCATGGCCGTATCCAATCCATTGTGTTTACGAAAGTTAGCAACGAACAGGTTGATGGAACATTGCCCGACAACTTCCCGCTATAGGAATCCTTAAAACCTATGAGCGTGAGCTATTTGTATGGTATTTAAAACATATTACCTTTATATGTTCAACCTACCAAACCAATTATGCAGATCACGATTACGAGGAGCAGGGAGGCCCAAAAAACCATTAACAGGTTTAGAAAGCATCTCAAGACCAAAGGGCCACAGCGTAAACTAATTTTCTTTGGAATAGCGGGCGTCGCGCTACTTATTTATGGCAGCAATGGCATCACATTCGATTCATTGATTGTTTACACCATGATCGGTGCGCTTTGCCTTGGCGCAGCGCTGATGATCTATCTCGATAATTTCTATCCGAAGGTAACGCCCGATGCGCGCCTCGCCATGAAGGGCTACCACGAAATGGAAAATCCATTAAATTTTAAGATGGAACTGACCGACGAGTATTTCGCAAACGAGGCCGGGGATTATTATACCCGGTTGGGTTGGGGCGCTTTCCACGCATTTAAGATAGAGAACCAGTGCATACTGTTATACACGGGCAACAGTAACCATAGCGGCGTAGTCATCATCAGGCAAAAGGAGCTTACCTCGAAGGAATTTGAAGAGTTGTGCTCTTTTTTGAAGAAAAAAATGGCTGAATTGAGGTAGAAAGTAATATCCATCCGTCATCCCGAACTTGTTTCGGGATATCATCCAGAAGGCGGGTCACATGTATTGCACATACCTAAAAGCGAGATACTGAAACGAGTTACCCATGACAAGCCTATCAAAAATGTCATTTCGACGAACCAAGGGCTGGGTTGAGCGGTGGCGTGAGGAGAAATCTTTTGCGCGGGATAGTCCCTCGAGTATGGTGCAAAAGATTTCTCACCTGCCCACTTTCACTGTCCCTGCGCACGCAGGTTCGAAATGACATGGTTTTTTATTTGTCATTTTAACTTCTCCATAGAGTCCTTTGGACAAAGGCCCGGGTTTTACATCTCGGTAACGACGGTACTAAAATACTATTATTACGAAACCGTTATTTCACCACGCAGATCAGTTTCCAGCATTTCCTTCACTATCCACGGGTTGTCATACTGGCCCAGCAGGAACATCATTTTGGTTACGGCAGATTCAAAGGTCATGTCATAACCGTTTGCCACGCCAATATCTTTTAACAAGCGGCTGGTTTCATATCGGCCCAGCTCCACTGTACCTACTTTACATTGCGAAATATCCAGTATCACTTTGCCGCTGTCTATCGCTTTTTTCAGCAGGTCAACAAACCATTGGTCGGTAGTGGTATTGCCTGCACCAAAGGTTTCCATCACAATACCCCGCACATCGGCATCCAGGATATTTTCAACAACCTTAGGGCTGATGCCGGGGTAAAGCTTCAGCACACCTATGTCACTAATTAATTTTTTATGAACAACCATAGGGCCTTCGCCGGGCTGGCGGATGTCATTTACGCTAAAGCGTAGGTGCACGCCGGATTCAGCCAATACAGGGTAATTCGGTGAGCGAAATGCCTCAAATTTGGATGAGTTATATTTAAACGAACGGTTTCCACGGAACAGTTTATAATCAAAATAAATACAAACCTCGGGCACACGCGCATGGTCGTTCTTTTTGGCATTGGCGATCTCGATGGCTGTCATCAGGTTTTCCTTTGCATCCGTGCGGATAGCGCTGATGGGTAGCTGTGAGCCGGTAAATATCACCGGTTTGCCCAGGTTCTCCAGCATAAAGCTCATTACCGATGCGGTAAACGACATAGTGTCCGAGCCATGCAGGATCACGAAACCATCCACCTTATCGTAATTCGCTTCGATCAGCCCGGCCAGTTCGCTCCAGATCTCCGGGTTCATGTTGGATGAGTCGATGATCTTATCGAAGGAATGTACCTTAATTTTGCAGTTCAGGCGGTCCAATTCAGGAACGTTATCCATGATCTGTTCAAAATTTATGGGCTTGAGCACCTTGGTAGCTGGGTCGCTCATCATACCTATTGTCCCTCCGGTATAGATGATCAGGATTTGGCTCATGAATGTATTAAGGCTTTTTTAAGAGATCAATAATTAAAACGATTATACGCCAAATACCTGTCTGGAGTTCTCCGTTGTTATTTCGGCGACTTTTTCAATGGGTAGCTGGTAGAGTTCCGCCAGCTTTTGGGCCACGTAAATAAGGTATGAGCTTTCGTTACGTTTGCCCCTGTGCGGAACGGGCGTAAGGTACGGAGAATCAGTTTCTAAAACCACATGTTTCAGATCAATTTCGGGTAAAAATTTGTCGATGCCGCCATTTTTATAGGTAACAACACCGCCAATACCCAAATAAAAACCTAATTCTATAGCTTTTAGCGCCTGCTCATGCGTGCCGGTAAAACAATGCAGGATGCCAAAAAGATCGTCGTCTTTTTCCTCTTCCAGCACCTGGAAAACCTCGTCAAAAGCCTCACGGCAGTGAATAACGATAGGCAACTTTTTTGATTTTGCTATCGCGATCTGTTTTTTGAATGCTTCAACCTGCATAGCCAGCGTGGTCTTGTCCCAATACAGGTCGATACCAATCTCGCCGATGGCATATATTTTACGGTCGCCCTGCGCGTTCATGATCGCGTCCAGTTCCTCTTCCCAGCCTTCTTTTACAGAACAGGGGTGCATCCCCAGCATCGGGTAACAAATATCCGGATAAGCAGCGGTAAGATCAAAAACCTGCTGCACCGATTCCAGATCGACATTAGGCAGAAAAAGACGGTTTATACTATTATCAGCACAGCGCTGCATCAGCTCAACGCGCTTTACAGGGTCGGTTTCGTAATATTGATGGGTATGGGTATCCGTAAGCAACATGGCGCAAAAGTAAGGTCTTTTTTTACCGCAGAGAACACAGAGGTAAAAAAACACAGAGAGCGCAGAGATTTTAACCTCTGCGCTCTCTGTGTAAATCTCCGTGTCCTCTGTGGTTAAATTCACAGAAGACGAATGTTTTTATGCGGTTTTCTTTTTCGTCAGAGGATGCTTTTTCGGCAATGTTTTTGGCGCAGCTGCGGGCGCATGTTTTATACGCTTTACGCTCACCAGCTCCACATTAAACACTAACGGGGTAGCAGGCGGTATAGAGCCATAACCCTGATCGCCGTAAGCAATGCTTGAAGGCACGATAAGTATTGCACTCGAGCCTTCATTCATCAATTGCAGGCCTTCATCCCAGCCGGCAATCACCTCCTGGTGGCCTACCGGGAATTTCAACGGCTCGAAAGTACGGCCGGGTTCATTCAAACCTGCGCTTTGTGCTACCGACTGTATGCTGGTATCAAACACCTGCCCGGTAAGGAATTTACCGGTATAGTTTACGTGTACCGTATCGCCCGCAAGCGGTTTCGGTTTCAGTCCGGTTTTGGTGATCACATATTTCAGGCCCGAAGGGGTGGTTTTTACTACCAGCTTGTTATCGGCAATATATTTATCGATAGCAGTTTTTTCGGCGGCTTTCATTTTTTCCACTTCGGCATTTCTTTCTGCCATGGCCTGGTCAAGCGTTTCGGCTTTAACAACCTTCACATAAAAGTTAAAGTTGCTGCCATGCGGGAATATAGGGGGCCTTTTATCCTCATGGTCTTTATAAACCGAATCGGCCGGAACTTTTATCAGCACACTATCACCAACGGCAAGCAGCGGGAATACATCCATCATGTCGGTAACATTTTGCGATGGCTGCACCTGTACCTGCATCGGCTGATTGGATAGCACGGAGTCCTTATCGGTCTTTAGTGTTATGTTCATGGATATTACATCGTTTACCTTTATCCGGTCGCCGGTATTATGGGTAAACATGCTGTATTGCGTTCCGTTAGGGCTTTTTTGCATGGTTTGCGCCGATGCAGCAGAAGCAAACGCGCAAAGCGCCATCACACTATAAACAAATCTCTTCATATCAAAAACAAAAAAGCCTCCCCTGAAGACAGGGGAGGCATTAGCAAAAATTATTTCGTTGGCGCAGGTCCTGATGGCGCGCCCTGCCTTGGCATCAGCGGGTTAACCTGTACCGGTTTTGGTGCGTTAGGGTTTGGATGGATGATATCCACAATTTCCAGCGTAAACGATATCGGCGTGTATGGGCCAATGATCTGCATGCCGTTAGCGCCGTAAGCCAATTTTGACGGCACTACCACGGTAGCTTTTGATCCTTTGTTCAAAAGCATCAGGGCTTCGTCCCATCCCGGGATAACCATATGTGCGCCGGCTACAATGTGTAATGGTTTGTATGGGTGCATCGGGTCATATTTCTTAGCTTTCACAGCAGAATCTTTTATAGAAGTATCAAAGATCTTACCATTAAAGAAACGGCCTACATAGTTGATCACAACGGTATCGCCAGCAGCAGGGTTCGGGCCGCTGCCTGGTTGATCGATATGATATAACAAGCTATCAGGTGTTTGTTGCAAAGTCAACTTTTCGTGTGCTATGTAATTTTTGATCTTACCGGCTTCCAGTTTCTGAACGCCAGCCAGCATTTGTTTACCATATGCGTTTACACGGTCTTCAAATATCTGCTCACTCAGTTTGCCTTTAGATATTACTTTCTCAACCTTGATATCATATACCAGGAAGTTGCCTTTAAAGCTTGGCGGCCTTTGCTGAGGTTTTTTAAACACTGAATCAGCAGGGATCTTTATCGTAGCGCTGTCACCTTCTGCAAGCAGTTGTAATGCAGAAAATATATCAGCCTTTGATTGCGGTTTCTGAATAGGCAGATGTATTTCCTGACCCGAGTCGTATGTGCTGAACAATACAGAATCACCATCAGTTTTGGCAACCAGGTTCATGAACACGTAGTCGCCGGTTTGGATGGTTGGGTTATTTTTAGTGGTGTGTATATCATACAGCAGGCCACCTTGCGTTTGTTTAAATCCGCCATTGCAACTTGCCAATCCTATTCCGACTGATGCAAGAGCTAAAAACATGAATTGTTTTTTCATTTAATTAATGTGCTTTACTTATTGTACTAATAGATTTTTATATTCAGGTAATATTGATTTGAACTTTTCAATAACATCCGGGAAACTCTCTGTTGATGTGCCGCCCGCTGCATTGCGGTGCCCGCCACCATTGAAATATTTTTTACAGATATCATTTGCCGGAAAATCGCCTTTCGAACGTAACGACAGTTTCACTTTATCATTCCGCTCCACAATAAACGCAGCTAAGCGCACATTGCTTATAGACAGGGCATAATTTACTACGCCTTCCGTATCACCGGTTATTACATTATATCTTTCCAGGTCGTGTTTATCAACCGCGATAACTGCCGTGTTAAAATCATTATAAACTTCCAGGCGGTTTACCAGGCAATGGCCCAGGAAACGCAGGCGGTCTTCGGACGAGTCGTTATAAACCAGCTCATGTATGCGCCAGTTCACCGCGCCAAGATCGATCAGATCGGCAACGATGCGGTGCACTTCAGAAGTAGTATTTGGCAAACGGAAGGATGCCGAATCGGTCATGATGCCTGTATAAAGACAGGTAGCCACATCGGCATTGATCAATTGCGGGTTGCCCAGCTCGCTCGCTATAAATTTATATACCAGCTGAGCGGTGGCGCAGGCGTTGATATCCCAAAAACGGTAATCATCAAAATCTGCCGGCTCCAGGTGGTGGTCTATCATTACCTTTAAGGCTTTGCTTTCGCCAACACGTTCGCCCATTTCATTTATACGGCCAAGCGCATTAAAATCAAGGCAGAAGATCAGGTCGGCATCTGCTATCAGCCTGTCGCATTCGGCAATTTTATCGGTGTAGATGGTAACATCGCCATTTCCCGGCATCCAGTTCAAAAAGGCTGGATAATCGGTAGGTGTGATCACCCTGGCATGATGCCCCTGCTGTATCAGGTAATTATATAAGCCTAATGACGAGCCCATAGCATCACCATCAGGTTTATGATGGGTGGTGATAACTATCTTTTTTGGCTGAGCTAAAAGCTTAATAAGCTGTGCAGTATCTAACATCCTTTTTTTAAAGAGTTGCAAAGCTAAATAAATTTCCAACTCATTGATATATAACTAAAACATTTTTTAGGCAGGCTTATTGTAAATGTAACACAATAATTAATAAGCAGATAACACAAGATTTTATAGGAAAAGCTTACCTTTGCAGCAAATTTAAAAACGACTATGGCAGGTAACAAAACTTTTACAATGATTAAGCCTGATGCTGTTGCAGCGGGCCATATCGGCGGTATTTTAGATCAGATATTAAAAAGCGGCTTTAAACTGGTAGCCATGAAATACACCTATTTAACCCCGGAAAAAGCAGGTGAATTTTATGCCGTTCATAAAGAGCGCCCTTTTTATGCAGGTCTGTGCGCTTTCATGTCATCGGGCCCGATCATTGCAGCAATATTGGAAAAAGATAATGCGATCGAAGATTTTCGTAAGCTGATCGGCGCTACCGATCCTAAAAAAGCAGACGAAGGTACTATCCGTCAGCGATTCGCTAATTCAATAGAGGCAAACGCTATCCACGGTTCCGATTCGGATGAAAATGCACAGATAGAAGGTAATTTCTTCTTCTCGGCTTTCGAAAGGTTCTAACAGGATATTTGAGGTTTTGAGGTGACGGTTCTCACCTCAAAACTTTCCTTTTACGAGAGTTTCGAAAAAAGGTTTGGTTTTCTGAAACAAATTTTATACTTTTACTATTCCTATTGGAAACAATCTGAATATTAAAGGGTTTTATACTTAAAACTTGTGTTATGAATTTACTATTCAAAATATTAATTTTTGCAGCTGTGATAGTGGTATTGATCATTGCATCGTTAACGCTGTTCAAAAACCATCCCGAAGTTCAGTTGGCTTTCCTGTTGCCTGGTGTATTTATATTGGTGTATTCTATCATCAGGGATCAGGTTTATGTAAGCGCGGTTACCCGTTTACGTATGGCCAGGGGTAAATAAGCCTTAATTTATTTCATAAAATATATAGAAGCCGTCCCTTTAAGGGTGCGGCTTTTTTGTTTGTATACTGCTTTACCTCGGGTAATTTATAAGAAGACCACATCTTCCACCAATATCTCCCTGGCTTTCTCATTTATTTTATCGATGATCTGTCGCCGCATCAGCACCAGCTCATTTTTTATTACGGATGACTCTATACGGAGGAACAGCTTTTTGTCGTGGATATATATTTCTTTTGTACGGTTAGCTACTGATTTTCCCACTAGTTCCGGCCAATGCGCTACCACGCCGGTTTCTTCATACCGCTTTTTGATCTTATAAACCTGCAGCATCTGCTCAATGGCATCCTTTAGCGATTTGTCGTTGGCTTTACGCATCTATTTCACCTCCTGTAACTTTAAACAGTTTAATTTCCACCCCCATTTTACTGAAAATATCTTCAACACGGCTCGCGCTGGTATCAGTAATAAACACCTGACCGAAATCATGTTCCGAAACCATCTGCATTAGTTTAGCCACGCGCTTATCATCCAGCTTATCAAAAATATCATCGAGCAGCAGCAATGGCTTAAATCCTTTTTCATCGGTAAGAAAAGTATACTGCGCCAGCTTAAGCGCGATCAAAAACGACTTCTGCTGCCCCTGCGAGCCGAACTTTTTAACCGGCATGCCGTGAATAACAAATTGCAGGTCGTCCTTATGGATGCCGGATGTTGTGCGCTCCAGCGCCCTGTCCTTTTCCACCGTCTTTTTTAGCAGCGAAGCAAATTCGTCTTCCAAAAGCTGCGACTCATAGATCAGCTCCACCTGTTCGGCATCTTCCGTTATAAACTGGTAATGCGTATTAAATATAGGTGTAAATGTTTCCATAAACGCCTTACGCTTTTTAAAGATGTTGTTGCCCGATGCGATCAGTTGCTCATCCATCACTTCCAGCAGGTGCGGGTCATAACGCCCCGTATCGGCTATCAGTTTTAAAAATGCATTACGGTTATTCAGGATCTTATTATAGGCGATCACCTCGTCGAGGTAACCATTGTCTGTTTGCGATAACACATTATCTATAAAGCGGCGGCGCTCTTCGCTGCCCTCTGTTATAATAGAGGTATCATATGGCGATACCATCACCAGCGGGAACAACCCGATATGATCGGCCAGGCGCTGGTAATCCTTTTTATTGCGCTTAAATTGTTTCTTTTGGTTGCGCTTTACTGCGCAGGCTATTTTCTCTTCATGGCTGTTCTTATTAAAGACGCCGTTGATGATAAAGAAATCAGCGCCCTGCTTGATCTGCTGGCTGTCGATAGGATTAAAATAGCTTTTACACAGCGACAGGTAATGGATCGCATCCAGCAAATTGGTTTTGCCGGCCCCGTTATCACCCGTAAAAGCATTCACCCCTTCGCTGAACGTGAGTCCCGCTTCGGCGTAGTTTTTAAAGTTGATAACGGACAGTTGTTCGAGGTACATAATGTGGTTTCAAAGGTAGTGAAATTAGTGGTTAGTGGGTTTGTGATCGGTGATTTGGAGCGGAAGCTTTTAGGATCCCCTCTTGAGAGGGGGTGTGTTGAATTGCGCGCAAAGGCAGGGGTGTGTTTGACAGACTATGCAATAAACGCGTACCAAACACACCCCTGCAGCCGCACCGTCAACGCGCCCCCTCTCAAGAGGGGATCAATTATTTCGTCCCACCACCCCTAACTCATTTATATCTAATTCAATAAGCGCCCACAAAAAACACGGTTTGCTATTGCGGGAAAAATTTAAAAACGTACTTTTGCAAACTTAATTTTAAAATAGAAATGGCTAAAACCCAGGCGAAGGCGGAGACCAATGTTGTGGTTGAGAATAACAACTTAGGCAAAACAGGCAGTTTTGTGCGTGAAAACCAGAAAAGTCTATTATTTATAGGCGGCGCTATTTTAGTGCTGGCCGTAGGTTATTTAATATATTTAAAAGTGTACCTCGCCCCTCGTGAGGTAACTGCCACCAACCAGATGTATGTGGCGCAAAACTTTTTTGAGCAAAAGAACTGGGACAAAGCCATCAATGGCGATGCCGGTTACCCCGGCTTTAAAAAGATCATTGACGATTACGGCAGCACAAAGGCGGCTAACCTGGCTTATTTCTACTTAGGCATTGCTTACCTGAACAAAGGCGAGTACCAAAAAGCCATCGATAACCTGACCAGCTACCACGGCGACGACAGCATGGTTGCTGCAGAAGCTTTAGGCGGCGCAGGCGATGCTTATGTTGAGCTGAAAAACTACAGCCAGGCAGAAACCTATTTCAAAAAAGCATCTGATAAGGCAAACAACAAATTCTTATCACCATTCTACCTGAAAAAATTAGGCTTGGTTTACGAGGCCGAAAACGATTACAAATCGGCCGACGAAACCTACAAAAAAATAAAAAGCGACTACGTTAGCAGCGCCGAAGCGCAGAATATAGACGAGTATATCTCGCGCGCAGAAGCTCGTTTGTAGTTAATTAGAGATTAGAGATCAGAGGTTAGGGAAAGCCCACAGCCTCTAATCTCTAATCTCCAACCTCTAATCTCTACCCACCATGTCTTCCCAACACAAAAACCTTAGTGATTTTTCAGGCGCTGAGATACCATCGGCAGAAAAGTACCGTTTTGGCATTGTTGTAGCCGAATGGAATACCGAGATCACCGGCGCTTTATACCAGGGCGCGTATGATCACCTGGTAAAATACGGTGCGAAGGAAGAAAATATTTTCACCTACCAGGTTCCGGGCAGTTTTGAATTAACATCAGGCGCCGACTTATTGCTTAAAAAAGGCGGCCTTGATGCGGTGATAGTGCTCGGTTGCGTAATACAGGGCGAAACCCGCCATTTCGATTTTATTTGCGATGCAGTAGCAAATGGCGTAAGTAATGTTGCAATAAAATATTCAAAACCTGTTATATTTGGTGTATTAACAACCAACAACCACCAGCAGGCGTTTGACCGCGCCGGGGGTAAATACGGCAACAAGGGCGATGAAGCAGCAATTACTGCTATAAAAATGGCCCACCTTGCCGAAACTTTAAATGGCTAAAATCCGTTAAAAGCAGGTAGAAGATAAAGACATGAAAAAAATATTGTACATCGCGGCATTCGTAGCAGTTTTGGGTAGTTTGGCATCATGCTCAAACAAATTATGCCCTGCTTACGGTACATATCCTCACGGTGGACGCTAATTAGTGTCATCCCACCATCACATGCTAAAACAAAACACAGCAAATAGCTGTGTAATACCTATTTTTGGCATAAAATCTGCATTTAATATTTTATGAACTGGACTACATTAGACTCGGCGAACCAAGTGGACGCGATAAAGAGCAAACCGGGCTATAGTTTAATATTTAAACACAGCACCCGCTGCTCCATCAGCATGATGGCTAAAAGGCGTTTTGAAATGGACATGGATAAACTGCCGGCCGACATGACATTATATTTTCTCGACCTGATCAAATACCGCGACCTGTCAAACCAGGTGGCCAACGATTTCCAGGTTTACCACGAATCACCACAAATGCTGGTAATAAAAGACGGCGAGTGTATACTTGATCAATCGCACGGCGCAATCTCTGTGGAAGAGGCGTTGAGCGTGGTGGCGTAGCCCCCTCTAAATCTCCCCCGGTAGGGGAGACTTTAATGAGTGCTTTTTAAGCCCTCACTACCGGGGAGGGTTTGGGTGGGGCTAATCCCCCCAACCAAAATCCACCGTCTTCGTCAGATCAGGATGCAGGCTAACGATCACGGGGCAGCCTAAAGCAGCGCCTTCCAGTATCTTTCTATCCTTCTCATCATATTCCTGCGGGAATTTCAGCTTTATTTTTACCTCGGCAACGCGGCGTGGGTTTGGCGCCATGATCTTGGTCACCTCGCATTGGGTATTGTCCATATTGATGCCGTGTGTGCGCGCGGCAATGCCCATGGTGGTTAGCATACAGCCGGCTAATGATTCGGCCAATAAGTCGGTTGGTGAAAATGCTTCGCCTTTTCCCTGGTTGTCGGTTGGCGCGTCGGTAATAATTTTTGTGCCCGATTGCAGGTGTGTTGCTTCGGTACGCAGGTCGCCTAAATAGGTAGTGGATATAGTTGCCATTTGCCCCCCAGCCCCCTAAAGGGGGAGCATGAGGATAGGGCAAATTTAAGACTAGAAATTAAATATCGAATAATGAATTTTGAATATCGGATGTCGATGCCGCATTTCATCATTCGATATTATTTATCTTTGTATGTAACCCTTCTGTAATTACTCCCCCTTTAGGGGATAGGGGGGCAAATTTTTTATTTACATTTGTATCATGATCGAATTGCCTGTAGTACCCGCAGCACCGGTAAACCGTAAGCCAGACTGGCTGCGTGTAAAACTGCCTGTGGGTAAGGAGTATGCGCACGTACGCGGACTGGTTGATACGCATAAGCTGCATACCATTTGTGAGAGTGGAAATTGCCCTAACATGGGCGAGTGCTGGGGTGCCGGTACGGCAACGTTTATGATTTTGGGCAACATCTGTACACGTTCATGCTCGTTCTGCGCGGTGGCTACCGGTCGCCCGCTGGCTGTGGACATGGATGAGCCTAACCGCGTAGCCGCATCGGTAAAGCTGATGCAGGTAAAACATTGCGTGATCACTTCTGTTGATCGCGACGATCTGAAAGATGGCGGCTCGATCATCTGGGCCGAAACCATCAACGCCATCCGCCGCGAAAGCCCGGAAACTACGCTCGAAACTTTGGTGCCTGATTTCAGGGGTGTATGGGAAAACCTCGACAGGGTTATAGCCGTTCGCCCGGAGGTGTTGTCGCATAATCTGGAAACTGTTCGCCGCCTTACCCGAGAAGTGCGCATCCAGGCCAAATACGACCGCAGCCTTGAAGCTTTGAAACGAATATCACAGTCCGGCCTGCGTACAAAATCGGGCATTATGCTGGGTTTGGGCGAAAAAGAAGAAGATGTATTGGAAGCGATGGGCGATCTGCTGAATGCCGGCGTTCACATCCTTACATTGGGTCAATATTTACAGCCAACACGCAATCACCACCCGGTGATAGACTGGATACATCCGGATCAATTTAATTATTACAAACAAATTGGCCTCGATATGGGTTTCAGGTATGTAGAGAGCGGTCCACTTGTCCGTTCTTCATATCATGCCGAAAAACACCTGTTTGAAATCTGATTATTCCTTTCTATATTCACCAGCATATTGACTAAAAGAGGTAAAATATCGCTCTCTGAGGAGGAACTGGTACATGCTTTGCGCCATAAGGAAAAGGTGGCTGCCGAGGCATTGTATGATATGTACTCTGCGTCGTTGTATGGTGTTATCGTGCGCATCATTACCGATACCCCCACAGCCGAAGATGTTTTACAGGAAACTTTCGTGAAGATCTGGCATTCCTTTGCCAGCTACAGTACAGACAAAGGCCGTTTATTTACGTGGATGGTAAACATTGCGCGTAACCTGGCCATCGATAAAATAAGATCCAAAGATTTTAAGAACCAGAACAAAAACCAAGAGCTCGAAAATAACGTAACTTTTATAGACGAGCAAAGAAACACGGTTTACAAACCGGAGCTGCTTGGGATTAAAGATTTGGTTAATACATTAAAACCCGAGCAAAAATCAATTCTGGAGCTGGTGTATTTTAAAGGTTACACTCACGTGGAGGCTGCCGATGAGCTTGCTATTCCGTTGGGTACCGTAAAAACGCGCTTAAGAATGGGCTTAATTGAGCTCCGGAAGTATTTTAATGAAAGTTGATAGAAGTGGAAGACGTTAAAGCATATATTGAATCAGGCATATTGGAACTTTACGTTCTGGGCGATCTGAGCCCGGAAGAAAGGTTGCAGGTGCAGGATATGGCTTCAAAACACCCGGCTGTGAAATCAGAACTGGGCGAAATTGAGAAGTCCATGGTATTGTATGCCGAAGAAAATGCCATTGAACCCGCAGAAGAGCTCCGTCACAAAATATTAAACAGCCTGGTTACCAACCTGGCCGACGACAGGATCTTCTCATCCCAACCCGAGCCGGTTAAAGATAACGTAGTACAGATGACCGCGCCAAAGCAAAACAATTTCTATAAATATGCTTTTGCGGCCTGCCTTGCCTTATTGCTGGCCAGTGTAGTTGTACTGATGAATGTTTATAGTAAACTGCAAACAGCCAATACACAGCTGATAGCCATGAACAATCAAAACGCACAATACGCGAAAACGGTTAGCTTCATGAACGATCAGCTTGGCGTATATCGTGATACTACTTTTAAGATCATCAAACTTAAAGGAATGGCGAAGCATACTTCTTCTTCAATGCTCGTAGCATTCAGCCATTCCAAAAAGAAAGTGATGATCGATATGGCTGATCTTGCACTGCCGGAAAATGACCAAACACATCAATACCAGTTGTGGGCAATTGTAGATAAGAAACCTGTTAGCTTGGGCGTATTTGATAAATCAAGTTCAGATACTTCAGAAATGAAGGTAATGGCTGCTGTAAGCGAACCCCAGGCATTCGCAGTTACTATTGAACCCCGTGGTGGCAGCGCCAGTCCGCATCTTGATCAGTTGGTTGTAAGTAATCTCTAATAGCTACTCTTTTTCCCATAATTGTTAAAAAACGTTAAAGACGCCATCTCTAATAAGATAAGTGCGTGTACACAAAACAATTTATTTCTTCGTTCGTTTGTAACTATTAAAACGCAGAAGCGTCTTATATGTAAATTTAGTTTTGAGTATTTCGTTCTTTATAAGATCAGTTAATAGTTAATTAAAAAACGGCTGTGTAATACTCACAGCCGTTTTTTGTTTTTAAGCCATCAACTTTGCCATGGTTACCGGCAATTGCGCCGCAAGTTTGCCCGGCAAAACTACATTCATCCGGTTGGGCAATGCCAGCTCGTCACCGGCTTTTCCGTGAACATAATTCCCGATAATACAGGCTTCTTCAGGCGAATATTTTTGTGCGAGCAATGCAGAAATGATGCCGGTTAATATATCGCCCATACCGCCGCTTGCCATAGCAGGATTGCTGGTGGAGTTAAAATAAGCTTTCCCTTCAGGCGTGGCCGTTATGGTATAATCGTTTTTAAGTACGATACATAGCTTCAATTCTTTTGCTTTTGCTATAGCAGTTTGCAGGCGTTGCCACCAGTTAGCGTGCTCGCCAAACAGGCGGTCGAACTCTTTCATGTGCGGGGTTAGCACACTGCCTTCCGGTATCAGTTCCCACAACTGTTTATGGGTAGATAGCACATTCAGCGCATCGGCATCAATAACAACCGGGTTTTTATAATTGGTAAAGATATAAGTAAGCAAGGCCAGGGTATTCTCATCATCCCCCAATCCCGGACCGATCCCCATCGAGGTAAATTTATCCCATCCGATCTCCGGAAGGTCATTCCTCTGCCTGATGATAGCCATAATTTCCGGCATATAGCTGTTTAAAGCCACCAGGCCGCTTTCGGGCACACAAGCAGTAGTTAGCCCTGCCCCCGCCTGCGCGCAGGCTGAGGCGCTTAATAAAGCCGCTCCCATGGTTTTGGATTGCCCCGCAACAATGAGCGCATGGCCATAAGTACCTTTATTGCTAAAGCGATGCCGCGGTTTCAGCATCTTTCGGATATCTTTTTCCTGTACAAACTGGTAAGATGAATCAAACGATTGGATGAATTTTTCGTCGATGCCAATATTTACTACCTCGCAACATTTAATATATGGCCCGGCTTCAGGCAACAGGAAATTGATCCTGGGTTGCTGAAAGGTGATCACCAGGTCGGTTTTTAGTACAGTTGCATCTGGGTTGATCTCGCCCTCGGTAAAAAATCCGGTAGGTACATCAACAGCTACAACGGTTTTGTGCAGATCGTTAAGATAATTTACCAGTTTTTCGTAATCCCCGCTTAATGGTTTATTGATGCCGCTGCCCAGCATGGCATCAATGATGATGTCGCTTTCTTCGGCAGCGATCTCATCGCCTTTTTTGATCTCGGTTTGATGAATTCTGCCGGGCAGACGAGCAAGATTGACATTAAAATCTTCTGTCGATTTATCCGAAAAGCGGGTGATTATTACATTGGTCTTTTTATACTGATGCTCGAATAAGATGCGGGCAATAGCTAAACCATCGCCGCCATTATTTCCGGTTCCGCAATAAATGGAGATAGATTGATTTCTATCAGGAAACCGATTAATAAACCAGCCCACAAAAGCCTTTGAGGCGCGCTCCATCAGATCTACAGAACTGATCGGTTCGTGTTCAATAGTATATTTGTCGCCTTCGTGGATCTGGGCGGAAGTAAGCAATGGCAGCATATAGGGTAAAGGTAGGAATTAGGGATTTTGTTTGGCGAAAGAAATGGCTCATTTTAATTTTGCCTGCATCCCTAAAATCAAATCTCTTATTGTATCATAACCACCGATAACTTCCTTTTTGGGTTTGAAACGGCGACCAATAATCAACAATATTATACCCGCTGGAAGTGGTAGTAGCAGAAACCAATAGAAATGGCTAGCCAACGCTATGAATAAAAAGAATATCCCGGTTAATGTTAAACCTAATCCCCATTTTGTTATCCTGTTTTCCTCATACTCAAATTTTGTAAACGACCCTGGCGCTAACTTGCTTACCTCATCTAATAGCGTGCCGGCATGCTTATTAAAGATAGGGACAATTCCCGAACTGGGTTGAATGCCGCTGGTATCAATCCCTTTTTGTTTTAGGTTATTAATGAGTGATTTAAATATCCCGGCACTCATGCAGTTTGTGCCCATAATATTTACCGGCAAAACTTCTTGTCTTACAGCATTATCAGCTATATAATTACAAAAATCGGATAGTGTGTTTTTACTGTAAGAAAGCAATATCTCTAATTCGGATACCAGTGTGTTCAGTTTAAATGAATCGTGATAACACTTTGCTAACTTCTTTGGTTCGATAAGATCGCAAATGTCTCTCCATTCGAAAATGGTTGTTTGGAATGATAAATGATGACCTGGTTCAACTTCCGGATCAAATGCCGCCTGGCAATTGTAGAAGTCAATTAAGATTTGAAGGATATCTTGTGGGGTATATCTTTCCATTTCTGTTCGGATCGTTATGCGAAGGTATGATTTTTCACAATTTTTAATAATGATACCTGCACTGAAATATCACCATCTGTAAACTGGCGGTTATCCAAAAAGAACCTCTTTAACTTTTTCTTTTAATTTTTCAAATGCTGCATTTTTTAATGTGGCGCCTGTTCGTGTAACTATATCTTCAGGGTAAAATTGCTGTATCATGTGGCATACAGCATAACCATTTTTTTTTATTTCTCGGCGAATTGATCATTTCAGGAATTATTTCTATGGTAAACTCCGGGAACAAATTTTTAGTTGAAAGAAGGATAGCGTAAAAAAAGCCTTCAATTTCGAATATTTCATTGTTGGAAATAACTACGGCAGGGTGAAGTTCTGGCTTATTTCCGGTATAGAAGGCTATTTCAACAATATCGCGCTGCTTTACTATCATAGGTATTTAAGCAGGTTGTTTCTATTTGATTTAGCTTGATTTTTAAAATGTTTCTGATAATCTTCGCGTGTAAGTTCATCTAACTTATTAAAGTTAGACTTGCGTACTTTAACACCCTGTTTTTTTAATTGAGCAATTATCTCACTGGTGTGATCATCAGGAATATCAATGGTGTACGTTGTCATTTCTTTATCGTTATACTCAAATATACAATCTTATCATCATTTTACCCCCATCTCTTTCTTCAAAAACATCCCTGTAAAACTTTCCTTCACCTTACACAAACCCTCAGGTGTGCCACTAAACAATATCTTACCACCACCTGAGCCACCTTCAGGGCCAAGGTCTATCACATGGTCCACAACTTTTATCACGTCCAGGTTATGCTCAATTACCAATACGGTATTGCCTTTGTCAACTAGTTGGTTCAGTACACCGAGCAGTACATTGATGTCTTCAAAATGCAAACCTGTGGTTGGTTCGTCGAGGATATAGAAGGTGTTGCCGGTATCTTTTTTAGAAAGCTCGGTTGCCAGTTTTACACGCTGCGCTTCACCGCCGGATAGGGTGGTTGATGCCTGCCCAAGCCTGATGTAGCCTAAGCCAACATCTAACAGCGTTTTTACCTTGCGGTATATCGGTGGAATATGCTCAAAAAATGGCGTAGCATCTTCAATGCTCATATCCAGCACATCGCTGATGGATTTTCCGCGATAACGTACTTCCAGCGTTTCGCGGTTGTAGCGCCTGCCGCCACATTCCTCGCAGGGTACCTGTACATCGGGCAGGAAATTCATTTCTATCACCTTCATACCGGCGCCCTGGCAGGTTTCGCAGCGGCCACCTTTTACGTTGAACGAGAAGCGACCGGGTTTGTAACCACGGATCTTCGATTCGGGCAGCTGCACATACAGGTTACGGATATCCGAAAACACACCGGTATAAGTAGCCGGGTTTGAGCGCGGCGTACGACCGATCGGTGTCTGATCGATCTCGATCACTTTATCTACATTTTCCAGGCCTTCTATCTTCTCATAAGGCAAAGGCTGTTTCTTAGCCCTGAAAAAATGATGGTTCAGTATCGGGTATAACGTTTCGGTGATCAGGCTGGATTTTCCGCTGCCTGACACGCCGGTTATACCGATCATTTTGCCAAGCGGAAATTCAACGCTAACCTTTTTGAGGTTATGGCCGGTGGCGTTTTTGAGCTTTAATGATTTCTCGTTACCGGCGCGGCGCTTTTTAGGTATTGCGATCTCCCGCTCGCCGTTGATGTACGATGTGGTGAGCGTATGTTTCTTCATCAGCTCTGCAGGTGTGCCTTCAGCAACCACTTCGCCGCCATGAACACCTGCTGCCGGGCCCATGTCTATTACATAGTCGGCCTCGAGGATCATGTCCTTATCGTGCTCTACAACCAATACGGAATTGCCGAGGTCGCGCAGGTTTTTGAGTGCTTTTATCAAGCGCTCATTGTCACGTTGGTGCAATCCTATGCTCGGTTCGTCGAGGATGTACATCACGTTCATCAATTGCGAGCCGATCTGCGTGGCCAAACGGATACGCTGCGCTTCGCCGCCGGATAAAGTCCTTGCGGTTCTGTCAAGCGTTAAATAACTTAAGCCAACATCCAGCAGGAATACAATCCGCGCACGAATCTCCTTCAATATTTCTTTAGCGATAACGTTTTGGCGCTCGTTCAGCCTGTCCTCTATGTTATTAAACCAATCCTGCAGCACATTAATATCCATACAGGCCAGCTCGAAGATGTTTTTGTTATCAACCTTAAAGTGCAATGATTCCTTTTTCAGGCGCGCGCCGTCGCAAACCGGGCAGGTTTTTAGTACGCGGTAGTTCTCCATGTCGTCCATGTCATCATCGCTGCGGCGTTCCTGCTGCTCTTCCAGCATACGAATAATACCATCGAAGGTAATCTGATAGCTTTGTACGTTCCATTTGTTGTATTCAACAGCTACGGTCAGCATTTCGGTTGTGCCGTTCAGGATGATGTCGAGTTTTTCGCGTTCCAGCTTTTCTATCGGGGTAGAAAGACTGAACTCATATTTCTTCGCCAGCGCTTTCAACACCTGGAAGATCCACGTCTCGCGGTATTCGCCCAAAGGCGCTAAACCGCCGTTTAAAATGCTCAGTTTTGGGTTGGGGATAACAGATGCTTCATCCACCTCGAAGATATAACCCAGGCCATTGCATTTTTCGCAGGCGCCGTATGGTGAGTTGAAAGAGAACGTATTTGGCTGCGGCTCGTCGTAGGAGATGCCCGAAACCGGGTCCATCAAATACTTGCTGAAATAGAACACATTATTGTCCTTATCCGCAATCCTGATAATACCTTTTGCTGTTTTTAGTGCCGATTGTATGGAAGTATGCAAACGCTTGGCATCCTGTGAACTTACCTGCAGACGGTCGACCACAATATCAATGTCGTGGATCTTATAACGGTCCACCTGCATTTTGGGCTCAACATCCATAATAGCGCCATCTACCCAAACTTTCAGGAAGCCCTGTTTACGGATCTGCTCGAATAATTCGCGGTAGTGACCCTTGCGCGCTTTTACCACCGGCGCAAGGATGTTGATGGGCTGGCCGTCAAACCGGTCGAAAATGGTTTTCAGGATCTGGTCTTCAGACATGCGCTCCATTTTCTCGCCCGTCTCGTATGAATACGCTTCACCGATACGGGCAAACAACAAACGCATAAAATCGTAGATCTCCGTAATGGTACCTACGGTAGAGCGGGGATTCTTGCTGGTGGTTTTTTGCTCTATGGCAATCACCGGGCTCAAACCGCTCACTTTGTCAACATCCGGGCGTTCCATGCCACCCATGAATTGTCGGGAGTAGGCCGAAAATGTTTCCATGTAGCGGCGCTGTCCTTCTGCATAAATGGTGTCAAACGCTAATGACGATTTCCCGCTGCCACTCAAACCAGTGATCACCACCAGCTGGTTACGCGGAAAGGAAACGTCTATATTTTTTAAGTTATGCACCCGGGCTCCGAACACTTCCACTTCGCTTTGCTCGCCAAGGTCAACAGGTTTATTGATCATGTTTATTTAGTGATGGAGTGAATTAGCGAATGAGTGAATAGAAGGCTTTGCCAAAATCACTCATTCACTCAATCAATAATTCACACATTGATTTTGCTACAAATATACGCAAAAAAGGCCGGTCTGCCATTTGGCAAACAGGCCTTTATCCGTGCTCGTCGGTAATTTTTACAAATCAATTATAGGCCAGCAATTGCGTCGATGGCCTGGAATAAATTGAAGCCATTTTATAGCCATACTTTGTCGGCTTGCTGAGGATTTCCTTCATCGCAATGATGCTATATACATACGCACCCGTTTCGCGATTAAGATGCATACGGAAATAGTTGTCCTCGTTCTGCTTATTAATGGCCCTGGCCAGCTGTATCTCGCCATTGTTATAGGCAGCGGCAGCCAGTGTCCAGCTTTTGAAAATGCCGTGCAGCTCGAGGATATATTTGCAAGCCGCAAGGGTTGATTTACGCAGGTCCATTCGCTCGTCCCTGCCATGGCCTACTTTCAGGCCATAGGTGCGTGCCGTACCGGGCATAAATTGCCAGATACCGGCAGCGCCGCGCGGCGAAATGCTCACGCAAAAGCCTGATTCAACCAATGGGATATACTTAAAATCCTCAGGAATACCATGCGCCTTTAGTATCGGCACGATAATTGGAAACCATTTCTCGGCATTGCGTTGCAGTATGTAAGATTGTATGCAGGCAAAGTTGAGTTTGTTAAGCGTATGGCTCATTTTGTGGTCAACTTTTTTATCGTTAACCGGCATAGCTTCGTTCGCGAAATTGAGCGTATTGTTTTCTGTTGTGTTACGTGTTACGTAGGTGAATTTTAAGGGATGTGAAGACATCGCAGGACTTTCAGTAACAGGGGGTTTTGAGATTGGACTGTTATTGATGACCCTTGAAAAAACAACCAACAGAGCGATTACAGAGCACGTGATCAGGTGGACTTTTATCACTTCGTTTCTATTCATATTTTAACATTAAGTAAAAAACTTGCGGCAAAGGTAAGTTATATAAAGCACATTATCAAATACTTACCAATTGCTTAGTGTTTATGACGATTACACTAAGGCGAAAAATCGCGGTTTAAAGCAGTTTAAACGGTGATTTCAGGGTAGAACAAAAAAATGAAAAAAGTGTTTTATTTTTCGTACTTTTGTCCTCTCACGCTGGGAAGTGTTAATTGAAAAACTATGGTATTTAAAAGACCAGGAAACGGCCGGAACGAAAGATCGGGCAACTCCTCAAACCGGGGCAACAGCTCCAACAACGGGCCAAAAAGATCAACCTCTTCGAGAGGTAAATCAGAAAACAGTTCTGACAGGCCGAACAAAAATCAATCAAGTTTTAGTGGCGAACGTACCGGCAGCAGGCGGCCATCATCGGCAGCGGGCAGCAAACCGTATTCGGGCAGACCGACCGGTAGCAGCGACGAACGCCCGGCCAGGAAAAGTTTTTCAAGGGGCCCTGCTAACGAAGGCGGAGAAAAGCGCCCATATTCATCACCACGCAGCAGGCCAGCCGGTGACGGCGAACGCCCGGTCAGGAAAAGTTTTTCAAAAGGCCCAGGTAGCGAAGGCGGCGAAAAACGCCCTTACTCGTCACCACGCAGCAAACCGTATACGGGCAGACCGACCAGTGGCGATGATCGCCCGGCCAGGAAAAGTTTTTCAAGAGGCCCGGGTAGTGAAGGCGGCGAAAAAAGACCATACTCACCACAGCGCAGCAGGCCTTATTCCGGCAGACATGCAGCTGACGAGAACAAACCAAAACGCGAATATAATAGCCGCGATGACCGTGAAGGCGGCGAAAACAGGCCAAAACGTGAGTTTAGCAGCCCCCGCGGCGATCGTGAAGGCGGCGAACGAAAAACCGGTAATTCAAGGCCGGCAGGTTCGCGCACACCACGCCCTACCGGAGACCGTAAGTTTACCGGCAAACGCGACGGCGATTATAAAGCAAAACCATTCCGCAAGGAAAGAGATACAAATTCTGAATTCCGCGAACGCCCGGAAGCGCCTGCAAAATCAATGCGCGGCCGTAAGGAAAAGGCTGGTAAAGATGATCACCTGATCCGTCTTAACCGTTACATCGCCAACGCAGGGATCTGCTCACGCCGTAAAGCTGATGAGCTGATAGAAGCAGGCGTAGTATCGGTAAATGGCAATGTAATATCAGAACTCGGCTTTAAAGTAGACCCAACCAAAGACGAGATCCGCTACAATGGCGAACTATTGAAGCGCGAAAAAAATGTTTATGTGCTTTTAAACAAGCCAAAAGATTATATCACTACAACCGATGATCCGCAGGAGCGCCGCACAGTGATGCATTTGGTGGAAAAAGCCAGTCGTGAGCGGATCTACCCGATAGGTCGCCTTGACAGGAACACTACCGGATTACTATTAATGACCAACGACGGCGACCTTGCCGAAAAATTATCGCACCCGCGCAGCAACGTTACCAAATTATACCAGGTTGAATTAAGCAAAAGCCTTACCCAGGGCGATTTGAACAAGATCTCTTTCGGCGTTGAGCTGGAAGATGGTTTGATAAAACCTGATGCGGTATCCTATGTACAAGGCGGCACCAAACGCGAAGTCGGCATACAGATCCATAGCGGCAAAAACCGCATCGTACGCCGTATTTTCGAACATCTTGGCTACGAAGTGGTAAAGCTTGACCGCGTAGTTTACGCCAACCTTACCAAAAAGGATCTGCCTCGCGGCAGGTGGCGTTACCTGGATGAGAAAGAAGTCATCCAGCTGAAGCATTTGATTTAATCATCACCCAGCCTGTTATCTGGCTTTTACTATCAAATATGTCATTCCGACGAACAAGCATAAGGCTTGTGTGCGGGAGTGAGGAGGAATCTTTTGCGCTATGCATATAGCAAACATGTATGGTGCATAAGATCTCTCACCTGCCCCGAGCCGCAATGCCTATTGCTCGTGCAGGTTCGAGATGACATGGTTTGTTATTTGTCGTTTCACCTTTATAACTGCCTGCCGGTTTTATAAGTCAGCATCAGCCCACATAAAATAACCCTGATGACAGTATCGGGCGGTGCAGTAATAACTGCACCGCCGTCAACATATCATACTTATAGTTAGGGGTATTAGCTTCGGGTTATAATCTTCCTACGTCGCCGCTTTCTACGCGTTTGCGGTATGACCAGTAGAAAGCTATAGGGAAGATGAAAAGATTGAAAATGGTATTGGTGATCAAACCACCGATCACTACAATAGCCAGCGGTTTTGATGCCTCGGAACCGATACCGTGCGACATGGCCGCTGGCAACAAGCCGATTGCCGCCATCATGGCTGTCATCACAATCGGGCGCAAACGGTCCTGCACACCGGCGTACAGCGCATCGGGGAATGATTTCCAGCTGGCGTGATGTTTCAGATCTTTAATATTGGCCTTGAAACGGCTGATGAGGATCACGCCATTCTGCACGCAGATCCCAAACAGCGCGATGAAACCTATACCTGCCGAAATATTAAAATTCACACCCGTTATCAGTAACGCCAATATGCCGCCCATAATGGCGAATGGTACGTTGTTCAATACCAGCAACGAATCGCGGAAAGTACCGAACAGGATAAACAGGATAAAGAAGATAATGAGCAAGCTGATCGGCACCACCTGCGAAAGCCGTTTGGTAGCGCGTTGCTGGTTCTCAAAGTCACCGGCCCATTGCAGGCGGTAGGCTTTGGGCAGTTTGATCTGTGCATTTACTTTGTCCTGCGCCTCTTTTATGGTGCTGCCCATATCGCGGCCACGGATAGAGAATTTAATAGCGCCATAACGCTCATTCTCATCACGGAAAATAATGCTTAGGCCTGTGATCTTCCGGATATCGGCAATTTCACGCAACGGAACGTTTGTGCCGCTTAAGGTCGGTACACGCAAATCGCCGATGGAGGCCTCGTTATTCCTGAATTCTTCCGGGTAGCGTATGCGCAGGTCGAACTTTTTATCGCCTTCATATATTTGTGTAGCCGCTTTACCGCCGATGGCCATTTCTATCGTCGCGTTAGCATCTGCTGCCACCACGCCATATTGCGCCATCTTGGCCTGGTTAAGGTCTATCTGTAATTCAGGCTGGCCCATGTTGCGCAGGATGCCAAGGTCTTCAATGCCTTTTACACCTTTTAATATATTCTGTATCCTGTCTTCCTGGCTTTCGATGTATTTGTAATCATCGCCAAACATTTTTACCACTATCGAGCCTTTTACACCCGAAACGGCTTCCTCCACGTTATCCGAAATCGGCTGCGAAAAGTTAAGGTCAATACCGGGGAAATTCTTCAGTTTTTCCTGCATCCGCTGGATAAGCTCTTGCTTAGTCTCATGGCGTTTCCATTGGTCCTCGGGATAAATGTCTACGTGGAATTCTATATTATAGAACCCCGTCGCATCGGTACCGTCGTTAGGACGCCCTGTTTGCGACATAACCTGTTTTACCTCGTCGAAACTCAGGAAGATCTTTCGCATCTCGTTGGCCAGTGTAACCGACTGATCAAGCGAAGTACTCAGCGGACCTGTAGCGCGCACATAAATAGCGCCTTCGTTCAGTTCCGGTAAAAATTCCGTACCCAACAAGGTGAAACAGAAGAGACTTATCACCAAAGCAATAATGGCGACCGGGAAAACGATCTTGCGGCCTTTGAAACAGAAGTTGTAAAAGCGCATGGAGTTGCGCGTTACAAACTCTACAAATACATTGTGCCGTTCCCTTACATTTTTATTGAGCAGCACACTGGCAAAAGCAGGCACGAACGTAAAGGTCATAATGAGCGCGCCGAGCAGGGCGAAACCCAGCGTCCATGCCAGCGGCGAGAACATCTTGCCTTCCACTTTCTCGAAGCTGAAGATCGGCAACAAACCGGTAATGATGATGAGCTTAGCAAAGAGAATACCTTTACCGTTAACCATACATGCCTGCTTGATCATCCCAAGCTTGCTCAACTTGTTATAATTCTCCATGCCCACCTGTTTGGCCCGGTGGTCCAGCACCACGAAGATCCCCTCCACCATGACGACGGCCCCATCTATGATGATACCAAAGTCGATAGCGCCCATAGAAAGCAGGTTGGCCGACATCCCCTTCAATTTCAAACAGATAAAGGCAAACAGCAATGCCAGCGGGATGATGAGCGCTACAATAAGTGTAGTACGCCAATCGGCCATAAAGATCAAAACGATACAGGTCACGAAAAATATACCCTCGGCCATATTGTGCAATACGGTACCAGTGGCAAAATCAACCAGGTCGCTGCGGTCGTAAAACTCCTTGATCTTCACATCGTCCGGAAGAATTTTGTTATTAAGGTCCTCAATTTTTTGCTTAAGGGCCTTAATCACTACGCTCGGGTTTTCGCCCTTGCGCATCACCACAATGCCTTCAACCACGTCAGGATCTTTGTCGCGGCCTACTTGTCCAAGGCGCGGCAGGGATGATTCGGTTACTTCAGCAATGGTCTTTACATATATAGGGGTACCTTTTATGTTATTAATTACGATGTTCTTGATCTCGCCTATATCATTCAGCAAACCTACGCCACGCACAACATATGCCTGCCCGGCCTGCTGTATAATATCGCCGCCAACATTCACGTTGCTTTTGCTTACGGCATCATAGATCTGCAGCGGGGTTACATTGTATTGCACCGCTTTTTTAGGGTCGACGGTGATCTGGTAAGTTTTTACCTCGCCGCCAAAGCTGTTCAGATCGGCTATGCCGGGCACCGAGCGGATCTCGCGGTCAACCACCCAGTTCTCGATAGTAGTCAGTTCCTTTACGGATTTTTTGTTGCTGGTGAGTGTAAAGCGATAGATCTCGCCGGTCGGGCCGTATGGTGGCTCAATGTCCTGATCTGTGCCATCGGGCAGGTTGGCATCCGCAATGTGGTTATTTACCTGCAAACGGGCGAATGCGTAATCCACATCATCGTCAAAAGAGATCTTTACTACCGAAAGCCCGAACAGTGACGATGAACGCACGCTGGTTTTGCGCTCCACCGGGTTCATGGCGATCTCGATAGGGCGGGTAACAAATTTCTCAACCTCCTCGGCACTGCGGCCCGGCCATTGGGTAATGATGGTAACTTCGGTATTCGTTACATCCGGGAAGGCATCGATACTGAGGTTTTTAAAGCTGATATAGCCTGCAACAGCCAGTAAAGCCGTAACAAAGAATATGAAATACTTATTCTTTAGGGCAAACGATATAATATTGTTAATGAATTTGTTCATTTTCCTGGTATCAGTATCAGCACTTAATCTTTTAACGATTCATACAAAAACAGCTGCCTCGAGGCCACAATAATGTCGCCGGGCTTTATGCCGCTGCTGATATAGGCGCGGTCCTCCACTTTTTTGGCGATGGTAACCGGCTGTATGCGCACATGCGCTTTACCGTCAACTATCAGTACATAATATTTGTCGTTATCAAAAATTAAGGCGTTTGCATTTACAAAGGGCAGGTCGGCACCTGATGTGCCTTTAATGCTGACATTGGCAAACATATCCGGCTTAAGCATATTGCCCGGGTTGGCTATCTTCACCCTTGCATGGATCACTTTGCTGTCCGGGTCGAGGATGTTATCGATCTTGTCGATCTTGCCATCAAAAACTTTATCCGGGTAGGACAGGGTGGTGATCTTCACCGGGTCGCCAACTTTTACGTTGGATATGTCCGACTCGTAGATATTGATGAGCACATACACATCGGCCAGGTCGGCAATGGTAAACAGGTTCTGACCATTGTCCGCCCTGACCTCCGTGTTATCCGTCACATTCTTATCCACCACAAATCCTCCTATCGGCGCTTTGATTACATAGCCCTCGCCGTTGCCGGTATTGATCTGCGTAACTACGCCTGCACGTTTATTTTCTGCTTCTGCTTTATCGTAATCAGCCTGTGCTTCTTCCAGATCCTTCTGCGAAGCGAGGCCGCCCTTGTACATATCTTTGGTGGATTCCAGGGTACGACGGGCGCTTCTCAGATCCGCTTGTGATGAAACCAGGTCTTTATTGAAAGTTGCCATTTCGGCGCTTTTCAAAACGCCAAGTGTTTGGCCTTTTTGCACCACATCGCCAAGCTGCACATGTACGCCCTGTACTATACCGCTCACCATCGGGAATACTTTTACCATTTTGTTTTCATCCGGCGCGATAGAACCTGTCAGCGTAAGTTCCGAAACCGCGTTAGCTTCCTGCACGGTATCCATCAGCAGGCTTTTCAGCAGCGTGTCGGTTACCTCGAACTTGGCATCCTTTTCGGGTGTTTCGGCGTGATGGCAGCTTTGCATGAGTAAACCGGCCATGCAAAAGGCAGCTGTAATCGGTAATATTTTATGTAGATGACGCATTATTGTTGATTAAAAAATGGTGTACCGGTAACGTAGTTCAATTGCTCAAGCGACAATACCCTGTTCAGTTGTATGGTGTTCAGTTGTATGGTGTTGATTTTGTATGAGTCGTAAAAATCAAGGAACTCCAGCAGGCTGATGTTGCGTTTCTGGTAGTTGAGGAAAACGGCCTGTATCAGTTTGGTGAAATCATCCTTAAACGCAGGATCGAAGCTGTTATACAGTCTTTCCAGGCGCAGTGCATTGGTATAGTTGGTGGTTACGTCACTCTCTACCTGGTCGTGCTGGCTTTGCAACTGCACATTGCTTTGGTCGATGGCGATACGCGCCTGTTTGATATTGCCCTGGTTGCGGTTGAAGAAAGGCAGGTTAAACTCGATACCACCGCCAAGGTAGTTATTACCGTAGGCGCCCAACCGGTCGTAATTTACAGACAAGGAGAAGTCAGGTATAGCCGTGGCTTTTTGAACGCGCAGGTTCATATTGCTATAAGCCACATTGGTTTGGGCCAGCTTCAGGTCGTAACGATTGGTATAAGCAGAATCAAGCAAGCGCTGATAGGCCGTACCTGCAACTATGTTTTTTCCGGCTATCAGGCTGTCATCAACCAAAGGCTTAATATAAACATGGGCCGATGCTTTGATCAACAGCTTAAACTCACCCTGTACTGTATCGATGCTGTTTTGCATGGTGCTGTATTCCGCCTGCAGCGAGTAAAGCTGCGATTGGATGCGCAGCACCTCCTTCTCGGCGATATTGCCATGCTGGTATTGCTGTTTAAACAGTTTTAATGTTTGCGCAAGCGAGTTGATCTCCTTGTCGTAAACCAAGGCTGATTGTTCCTGGTAGTAAATATTGTAGAAATCGCTGCGGAGCGTAAATTTCAACGTTCGCAGCATGTCGAAAAACTGGTACTTGGCCTGGTCGACGCCAAGTTTCGCAAGCTGGATATTTTTATTGCGCTTACCCGCAGTATTGAATAATTGCGACAGGCTGAAAGATTGTTCCTTATACGCCGGACCTTCGCTTACATCGCTGGCGTAGATACCGTTTGAAAAACTGAAATCGGGATTGTTGAACAGTTTGGCGGTAATTACCTGCGCGCTGGCGTTATCGATATTGTAACGCTGGGCGATAAGCTTGAGGTTATTTTTGATAAACTGGTCTTCGGCCTGTTTGATGGTCAGTTTCACAGTGTCCACAGGGATATCCTGCGCATGGGCTTTGAGCGCCATAGCGGGTATCGCTATCAAAAAAAGAAACAAAACGCGAATAGCTGTAGAACGCATAATTATTTATTTATGCAAAGCTATTGGGCAGCGATTAGAGGAGTATTAAAGAGGGATTAGAACGGGATTAGAATTACTTTTTAAATGTAACGATAATATGCGTCCCCTGCTCCGGAGCAGATTCTATACTGATAGTGCCATTAAACAGGGAGATAATTTTCCCCGTTACGTAAAGCCCGATACCGCTGCCCATGTAATCCTTCACATTGGCGCCGCGGTAAAAAGACTGGAAAACCTTTTCGAGCTCATCAGCCGGGATGCCGATGCCAATGTCATTAATGGTAATGGTTATGCGAGAATTGTCAGCATAAAGGTCACATGCCACGCGCTTGTTGCCCGAAAATTTGTAGGCATTGCCGATAATGTTATTCAAAGCGATATTAAGCAGCTGTTTATGGGCGGTGATAAGTAGCTTATCGGGATCATCAGGCAGGTGAAGAATATTCACCACAAACATGCCTTTGCCCATTTTGCTGTTCCAGTAATCGCTCAGTTCCCATACCAGCTCATCCACCGATACGGGTTTAAAAGCAGGCTGGGTATAGTTCATATCCACATGCGCCAGCTCGAGCAAACTGGTAACGGTATCTTTAAGCCGTTCGGCATCGATGAAAACAGAACTCAATACTTTTTCATATTCTTCGTTAGTACGGGCTTTGGCAAGCGCCAGCTCAATTTCACCGATCATGCTGGTGATCGGCGTGCGCAATTCGTGCGAGGCATTGATCACAAAAGTCTCCTGCATCTCAAAGGCATTTTCCAAATGCTCGAGCAAGCGGTTAAAATTATAAGCCAGCGCGCTGATCTCATCCTTGCCCGAACCCTCGTCCACCCGCAGGCTTAGGTTGCCCACCCTTACCCGGCGCATTTGGTCTATTACTTTGTCTATCGGTTCAAGCGTTTTTTGAGCGAACCAGCGGCTGCTGAGAAATAAAGCTATGGTCACAATAACTGATAAGGCAATGAGTGATCGTAGCAGATCAGCCATTCGCTTGCTTCCGGTATGATCAATGGCGGATACCAGTATCACAAAATTCCCCTGATTGTCGTTATAATAGATGCCTACTGTTTGGCGCTCGCCTTCCGAAAATTCAAGTCGTTTAAGTTTGCGCACCTGGTTAATGACCGGGGCGGGCCAGTATTGGTTCCGGTCTTTTATAAACGATGCAGCATCTTTATCATCATAAAAACGCACTACTTCATCGGGCAGGTGCAGCAGGTAACGCTCGCGCACATGGCTTAATGAATCAGCGGATATTTCGTCGGCCTCAAGGTAAACCTGGGCGGCAACCGTGGCCCGGTCCATCAAATGGCTGTAGAAATCGTTTGTAGTGATGGAATTGACGGTAATAGAAATAACTATCTCCACTATCAGCAAAACGAATACGCTGGTAGCCGTAAAGTAAAGCGATAGCCGGTTCTTTATCTTCATTTTTTAGTTGATTAAGTGAATAGTTGATTAAGTAAGTGGTTGTTGTTATTCGTCATATAACTGCTCACTTAATCAACCATTCACTATTCACCTCTACCTGTCATTTCGCATTGTATAGCCCATGCCGATAACCGTATGGATAAGTTTCTTCTGGAAGCCTTTTTCTATCTTTTTGCGCAGGTAGTTTACATACACATCAATAAAATTGGTGCCCGTATCAAAGTCGATCCCCCAAACCTGCTCGGCAATATATTCCCGCGAAAGTACTTTGTTGGGATTGCGCATAAAAAGTTCCAATAGCGTATATTCTTTTGCGGTGAGCGTGATCTGCTGCCCGCCGCGTTCGGCCAGATTGCTCCAGGTGTCCAGTTTCAGATCGTCGAATACAATGATGTGGTCTTCTTTCGGTGTGATCTTTTGGCGGCGGAGTAAGGCCTCGATACGCGCCAGCAATTCGCTGAAATGGAAAGGTTTTACCAGGTAATCATCAGCCCCGGCTTTAAGCCCGTCTACCTTATTTTGTACCTGGTCCAGCGCGCTGAGAATGAGTATAGGTGTTTGGGTATCAGTTACCCGAAGTTGGCGGCATAGTTCTATGCCGTTTATGTCGGGCAGCATAATATCCACAACGAAAAGGTCGAAATTATCTGCCGATATCAGCTTGCGCGCTTCCTCTCCGGTTTTGGCTGTTTTTACTTTATAACCCTGCTCTTCCAGTCCTTTATAAATAAAGGCGGCAACTTTCTGTTCATCTTCAACAAGGCATATCTGGGCCATCGCGACAAGAATAAATAAAAAATAAAGATAGTGGAAATTTGCAGCGGATGTAGTGGTGCAAATTTTCTAAGAGTAGACAGGTTTACGCTCTTTATAAATGCGAAGCAGCCTCTTACTAATCTCTAATCTCCAATCTCTAACCTCTCACTTCGCATTAAACAACCCGTACTTTAATATACAGTATATAGCGCGGAAACCATCCCTCCAACCGATTTTTTTACCCTCGGCATAAGTACGGCCGTAGTAGGAGATGCCCACTTCGTATATCCGCACATTAGGGATCCTTGATATTTTCACCGTCACTTCCGGCTCAAAACCAAACCTTTTTTCGCGCAATTGCAGCGACTGTACCATTTGGGTATTGAACATTTTGTAGCAGGTTTCCATATCCGTAAGGTTAAGGTTGCTGTACATGTTGGATAGTGTGGTTAAAAACTTATTACCGATAGTATGCCAGAAGAAAAGTACCCTGTGCGGACTACCGCCCATAAACCGCGAGCCGAATACCACATCGGCAAAGCCTTTTAAAATAGGTTTCAGCAGGTAATTGTATTCGTCGGGATCATATTCAAGATCGGCATCCTGTATCACCAGGTATTCGCCGGTGGCATGCGAAATGCCGGTATGTAATGCAGCGCCTTTGCCCTGGTTTACCTCGTGCTTGAGGTATTGAATATTCATTTCGGGGTTAGCGGCGATGTAGGCCTGGATGGCCTGCTCGGTATTGTCTGAGGAGCAATCGTTTACGATAATGATCTCTTTTGTAATATCATGCAGCAGGTGCACGGCCTTTACCTTATCGAGTATCAGGTGGATAGTGCGCCCTTCGTTATATGCGGGTATGACAATCGATAGTTTTGAGATCATAGTCGTGGTTGCTCTTAATCAATTAGCTTAAAGGCAACTAAATTAATTAATTAAACCGTTCTACAGAAATTAAAGCGCATTTACTTACTCTCTGCGGCTCTCGACTGTATAAATGAACGAATCGGCGCGATAATAGCCTAAATTATACTCTATAGGGCGCTCGGCCTGGTCGTAAACAAAACGTTTCCTGAACAGCAGCGGGCTTCCGGGCTCGGTATCCAGTTTGGCAGCGGTGATCTTATCGGCAGCACGGGCGCTGATCTCTTCTTTCGACAGTTGCGCAACCACCAAATGGTCTTTCTCCAATATCTCGTAAAGTGGCCGCGTAAAATCCTCTTCACCGGTAAGCCCGACACGCGGGTGGAAAAAAGATACGAAATACACGAACGGCCCATCCTGTCCGCCGCGTAAACGCTCCAGTTTCAACACCTTTTTATCGGTTTTTATCTCGAAAAAATTAGCAACCTTTTCATCCGGGAACACCCAGCTCAAATGCAGTTCGAAATTTTTAATTGGAATTCCGCGCGCCTTCATTTCCTGCGAAAAGCTCATCCAGTTCATAGATTTTGAGCTTACCGCTACATTAGCAACTTTGGTGCCTACACCTTTTTTTCGGACCAGCAAGCCTTCATACACCAGCTTATTAAGTGCCTGGCGCAATGTTGTGCGCGAAATAGCAAGGCGCTTGGAAAGTTCCACCTCGTTAGGTATAAACTTGCCGCCCTGATATTGCGGATCGGAGATGAGTTTACGCAGCAGGTTTTCCGCCTGTACATGCAGCGGCACCGGGCTTTTATGATCTATTTTAAGTAGCATTATGGTTTAAGGTATAAGTTGAGTTGCGGTAATAGGTAAATTGCTAGGTATTATATATACCTCATAAACATACATAGAAGTATTTTTACCAGGTAAATAATATCAAATGTATATAATAATTGTCATTTACAAGAAAATTGCCATTATTTTTTGATGGACTTTGTTTGAAAAATGCTTTAAATGTAACTATGTGCGTACAATTAAAAATTTACTATTTTTGAATAAAATAGCGTAGTATGTTTAGGTACAACTGCGTTTTGCCAATTGGAAATTGTATCCAAATCTTTACTTAAAACAAGGCATTCTAAAACCAAAAGCATTTAGCTAAATCGGTTTTTAACATATATATTTGACAGTACCAATTGTAATCATAAACATCAGCATCATTAAATGAAACGCACTTTACGCTCCGTCCTAGTAGTATTATCTGCCTTTGTGATCAATTCAAGTGGTTTTGCCGCTAATCATTCGGGACATGTCCGGTCAACCGACACCATATTTAAACTGGCCAATATTTTCCAGTCGAACATGGTTGTGCAGCAGGATAAGCCGTTTACCATCTGGGGCAATGCAACCGCGGGAAATAAGATCGTTATTAAACCCGACTGGTCGGGCGAGGTGGTGATGATCGTAGCCGGAAGCGATAATACCTGGAAAACTGAGGTTAAAGTCCCGAAGGCAATACCCGGTGATTTTAAGCCGCATACGCTCACTATTCAAACACCCGATACCACCATAACCTTAAGCAACCTGCTTATCGGCGACCTGTGGCTGGCCAGCGGGCAGTCGAACATGCAATATGGCATGCAGGGAGAGAAGGGGAAAGAAAATGGCGTTTTAGATTATGAAAATGAAATAGCTGCGGCTAATTATCTCAACATCCGCTGGTTTTATACCGACCTGAATTTTAAGGCGCAGCCATACAACCAGGTTACCGGGCATTGGGTGGAGTGCTCGCCGAAAACAGTGGCGCACTTCAGCGCGGTATCGTATTATTTCGCACGGTCACTTTACCAGCATGTAAATATTCCTATCGGAATTGTGCTTTCCACCATCGGCGCATCAACCGGCCAAGCCTGGACAAGCCGCAAAGAGATGGAATCAGACACTGTGCTCTATAATAAATACCTGCGAGATTATGATAACAGCCCTAAATCAAAAGAAGTGATCAATGCGGGTTTCACCTTTGAGAAAGTTACCCGGCCGATGCTGTTATATAATGCCATGATCCACCCGCTGGCGGGATTGAGCATAAAAGGGATCATCTGGTACCAGGGCGAGTTTAACCGTAACGATGCCGGTAAATATACTTTGCTGCTCAGCCATATGATAGAAGGCTGGCGCGGCGATTTCGGGCAGGGCAATGTGCCATTCTACCTGGTGCAGGTGCCACCTTATTTCTGGAATAATGAAGACCCAACCGCTTTTGATTATGCCATCTTCCGCGAAGCGCAGGGCAACATCCGTAAAGCAGCGCCCAATACCGAAATGGCCTCAACCATTGATGATGACGAAGCACGCAACCTGCATCCGCGCAACAAAAAGCCTATTGGCGAGCGTTTGGCCATGATCGCGCTGAATAAGGATTATGGCTTTAAGGACATTAATTATATCGGCCCGCAGGTGGCGTCGCTCAAAATGTCGGGTAAAAAGGTAAAGATCACTTATACCAAA
>JABDAU010000011.1 GCA_013289045.1 Bacteroidota bacterium
CATAGCGATGGATGCCTCGGGAAATCTATATATAGGCGATAGTAAAAACAACAAAGTCAGGAAGATAACGCTCGCCGGTGTAGTAAGCACCTATGCAGGCACAGGCGTGCAGGGCAATCAAAATGGTACGCTTGCTACTGCAACTTTTAATAAGCCCGGTGGCGTAGCTTTTGACGTTGCAGGAAATACCTACATAGCCGACGTATATAATTACCTGGTACGCAAAGTGGATAAATTTGGCAATGTGACAACCCTTGCCGGGTCAGGTGCAATAGGCAGCAGTGATGGCATAGCAACAACCGCCAGCTTTACACAGGCATACGGCCTTAATTATGATAACACAGGCTTTTTATATGTAACAGACCTGGGCGCCAGCAATATCCGTAAAATATCCCTTACAGGTTATACTATCGACAAACCCCTGCCCCCGGGGCTTATCTTCGACCCAACTACCGGTATTATCAGCGGCAAACCCACTGCTGCGTCTCCATCAACCAATTACACTATTACCGCTTATAATTTGGGAGGCAGCAGCAGCACTGTTGTCAATATCACTGTAAATACAACACCTATTGCTGTAAAAGCGCCAGATATCAGCTATCACACGCCAAATGTTTACCTGGTTGGCACAACCATTAACAATCTTTACGCCAGTAACGCCGGCGGCGATGTCCCTCCCGGGTTTTATGGCACCGTAACTTCATTTGTAGGCAGCGGGCAAATTGGTAATGCCGACGGACTGGAACAGGCGGCCTCGTTTAATCATCCTATACGCTCAGGTTTTGATGCCGCAACCGGAAATTTTTATGTAGCCGACCGGGATAATAATTTAATAAGAGCTGTTTCGCGCCAGGCTTACGTAACTACTTATGCAAGTGGTTTTAATCAGCCGAATGGCGTTGTAGTGGCCCCTAACGGCGATCTGTATGTTGCCGATGCAGCCAGCAACAGCATAAAGCGTGTGCAGCCTGGCGGTATTGTAACCACGTTTGCAGGCAGTGGCAGCCAGAATTTTGCTGATGGTACAGGTACCGCGGCAAGCTTTTATTACCCGTATGACCTGGTAATGGATGCCGCCGGAAATTTATATGTTGTCGACTCACAAAACAATGCTATACGCAAAATAACCCCGGCAGGAGTGGTTACCACACTTGCCGGAAATGGCAGTGCGGGCTATGCAGATGGTACCGGTTCGCAGGCAATGTTTAATTCGCCAAACAATATTGCAATTGACCAGGCTGGTAACCTGTACGTTGGCGATACTCAAAATAACCGAATAAGAAAAATAACACCGACCGGTGTAGTTACTACAGTAGCCGGATCAGGTGCTGCGGGTTATTACAACTCATCAAGCCTGGCATCTACATTTAACAATCCCGGGGGTGTCGCTGTTGATTATGGAGGAGATATTTTCGTATCCGATGTAAGTAACTACATGATACGCAGGATAGACGCCAAAGGCTTTGTGACAGTATTGGCCGGATCAGGTGTGGCAGGCGATAAAGATGCCGTTGGAGACCAGGCACAATTTGGCCATACTTATGGCGCTATGCTCGATCCTGATGGCTCATTGTTCGTTACCGACCTTGATAACAATAAAGTAAAAATAATACAGGTAACAGGCTTTACAATCGATAAAACATTGCCTGCAGGCCTCACCTTCGACCCCCTAAGCGGTACAATAAGCGGCACACCAACCGTTACGTCACCGGCCACAAATTATACCGTAACGGCCTATAATTTAGGTGGCAGCAGTTCCTTTGTAGTTAATATCAGGGTTGTGTCAACTATTAGTTTTACGCAGTTTTCCGGCGACGATAATGTTTGTACCCCAGACTTTGAGCCGGGCATTACCGGCGGTACAGGTTCCTATACCATTACCAGCAGTAATACCAACGTAGCTACAATTCTCAATGGTATGATCCATATTGCAGGGCCGGGTACTACAACAATTACTGCCACAGATGGCGTCACTACACAAAGCTGGCCGCTTACGATCAACGGGCCCGTTACGCCAACCATCAGCATAGATCCGGCAACATATAGCGGCTGCGATGGCGCGTCGTACACTTACACGGCAAATGTTACCAATGCCGGTACAAACCCTACTTATCAATGGCAGGTAAACGGGCAACCTGCCGGTACTAACAGCTATACCTTTACCAGCAACACGCTAAATAGCGGCGACATTATCACATGCACTGTTACCAATACGACGGATTGTACAACAGGGGCTGTTACATCAGGCAATGCAACGCTTATCTCGACTCCGTACACAACGCCATCGGTTACAATACAACCTTCGGTTACGGGGCCGGTAGCAGCGGGTACTACCATTACATTTACTGCTACCCCAACTAATGGAGGTACCAATCCGCTCTATCAATGGCAGGTAAATGGCACAAATGTAGGAACAAGCAGCCCAACTTATTCAAACAGCTGTTTTAATGATGGCGATGTGGTTACCTGTACGCTCACTAACCAGGGTGGTGCCTGCCTCACAGCTTTAACGGCTACATCAAACAGTGTAGCGGTAAACGTCACATCAAGCCCTCAAACCATTACTATTAGCACCTCATCAACCACTGTGTATGCCGGCCAGTCTGTTACATTTTCTGCAACTGCGGTAAGCGCAGGCAGTTCGCCGGTATTTCAATGGAAAGTAAATAATAACAATACAGGCACAAACAGTTCAACTTACTTTACCAATTCATTAAAGAATGGCGATGTAGTTACCTGTGTGCTCACCAGCAATGGCTGTACCGCCCCGCTCACCAGCAACACCATAACCATGACCGTGTTGCCGCAGCCTGTCATTATTATCCCCAATACTTTTACGCCAAACGATGACGGTGTAAACGATCAATGGAACATCGGGGCGCTTTTAGGTTATCCGAATTGCCTGGTTGACGTATTCACCCGCTACGGGAGCATGATCTTCCACTCAAAAGGATACAGTCAGCCATGGGATGGCACCTTTAAAGGCAGCAAATTGCCGCCGGGAACATATTACTACATGATAAACCTTGGCAATAATACGCCAAAACTAAGCGGGTATGTTACCCTTATCCGGTAGGTTAAATTTTAGTTTTAACGTTTCCCTCTTTTTAATACCGAGCCTGCAATAAGGAAGGCCTCACCGCTGGATGCCAGTACTACGAACATGCTTGTCCATTCGGGCTCTATATGCTGATGGGCGAGCACACGCGGCAGGTGCAGGACAAAGAACCACAACAGGAACATAACACCCAAAGCAATGGTTGCCGGTTGCACAAGCCTGTTGATGATGATGCTGATGCCCACAGCAAGGAAAGCAACACCCACAAGATAGCTCCAGAATAATTTAAACGGTATCCACGGTGTAATGAGCATGGCGATATACTCAGCGTACATATAATGCTGTACCGCGAAAACGATCATGGCTAATGCAAAGAGGTAACGCGCTATAATGGTAAGTGTATGCTTATTCTTTTTTGCTGTGCGCGGGGAATCTATCAGCAACATACTACCGGCGATCAGCATAACTACTTCAAAAAATCCCGCCCATTCGCCGCCGTTTTTATAGTTGGCGATAACGATAGGCAGATGCACTGCCAGCAGTACAATAAGCCAGATCACAAAGGCAATCCACGCGCCAATAGCTGTAAATTTATTGCTTAAAATAAGCAGGCCCGAAATAATGAGGACCGCGCCGCTTACATAAACCAGGATCAGTCGCTGCGGTACATCGGCAGGAACCGGTAACAGGCCTATTGGAAAATTGCGGGTAACGAGGTGGACTATGCCAATGCATAAAATGGCTAAAGCAAAAAACACTTTGCCAATGGAGGCCCAGGTGCTATTATTCATGTTGTTGAGAAATTTAGGTGATGCCAGAGCCGGTTAAACTCTTGAACCACCTAAATATAAGCAACTTAATTTCGATTATGCAACACCGGGCGATTAATTCAGTTTCGAAAGCACACCCAAACCGGTACAGGCATCCCATCCCGGGCCGGCAGTGTAACCGGTATTTTTTGATGTGGTCTTATTATTTCCGCTTGTAATATCCCTGCACAAAGAAGGATTAGCGTAGATAGTTGGATGAATATATCCCGCCACTTTACCAGATTGCTCATTAAGCAAAGCGATCAAACCGGCCATCAGCGGAGCTACCGCGCTTGTACCGCCGATAACCATCTGCTGCCCGTCAACCAGTACATTGTAGCCCGTATCCGGGTCGGCATTGCCGGCAACATCGGGTACGCCGCGGCCTTTAAATTTGGTATCCAACTCTTCGGGCACATTGGCATTCTGCTGGTAATCTGGCAATGCAAAATAGGTGCTTACACCTCCGCCGGTTGCGGAGCTGGATGATTCATGCCACACGGTTTCTGAGGTAATGTTGTTGCCATTGGTATCCAGCTTTGTTCCGCCGCAGGCCAAAGCGTAGGGACTGGACGCCGGGAAATCCACATGCACCTTACCATCCGTTTCGCCATCGCTCGATCCGCTGTCGCCTGCGGCCACACAGATGCTTACACCTATTGCCGCCGCAGTTTTAAAAGATTCATTAAAGTTATCCATCGCCTGCTGCGTCCAGTTCACTTCGGCAGAACCCCAGCTGATGGAAATAACAGACGGCTTATTATCCGTATCATGCAGCGCCTGCGTTACGGCGTCAAGAAAACCCTGGTCGGTATTGGCGGCAAAATAAACGGCAATTTTTGCGCCGGGTGCTATAGCGCCCGCCACTTCTATATCCAGCATTACTTCGCCATCGGCACCGTCAGGTGTGGATGGGCTGTTTTCGCCGCCGTCAACCGAAATTGCGGTAACATCAGGCGCATTTATGCCTAATCCATTAAAATAGTTGGTGATATCGTCCTGTTTAAAACCTCCTCCTAATTCAATCAGTGCAATACACTGACCCGCACCGCTAACGCCCGTTGGGAAGGCGTAGATATCGATCAACTGATTTGGAGTAAACGACTTTGGCGATTCAGCATGCGAGATAAATTTGCCATCCTTCTTCGCGACCTGGAACATCGGGCGGGCGATAGGCCGGGTATCCAAACCAAAAACACCAGTTATAATATCCTGTAGTTCGCTGGGGATGCCGATGTCTTCATGCAGTGTGTGAAATTTATGCTTGTCCTGAGTATGCGCCTTCAGGGTTACGTCGAAAGCTGCTTCAATATCGCTTACGCTTCCTTTTGCAATTACGCTTCGGCGCGCAAGGTTACTTTCTACTATGCTGATATTATGCTGTTGCAAAAATTGCTCAACCGCGTTCACATCATCCTGGGAAGCTGCATATTCCTGTTCATATTCCTCCCGGGATAGGTGTTCGCCTTGTATTGCTTCAGTCGGCAATTCTTTTTTTCGCCGCAGGCGGATGGTAATAGTAAGGGTTTCGGAATCGTTACTGTTTTGAGTTGTGCCGGCTAATGCCCGTGCATGGTAGCTGCCGGGCAATTTGTGATAGTGTTTTTTCATAACCAACGCTTAAATATACTTTAATCAATGGTTAATGACACAAAAAGTTTTGTTAGAAATAAATTATTTTCCGGCCTTGTTCAACTCATCCCAGTACTCAACGGCACGGCGGTAATGCGGGATTACGATAGAGCCGCCCACCAGGTTAGCGACCATGAAAACCTCGTTCATTTCGTCGTGATTTACTCCTGCTTCGTGGCATTTGCCGAGGTGATATTTGATGCAGTCATCACAGCGCAGCACCATCGAAGCTACCAGGCCGAGCATCTCTTTTGTTTTAACATCCAGCGCGCCATCGGCATAAGTGGTGGTATCCAGCGCAAAAAAGCGCTTGATGTTGGTGTTGGCTGTTTCCATTATACGGTCGTTCATTTTGGTGCGGCATGCCTCAAAATCGTCTATCAGTTTTCCCATGGGAGATTTAATTAGTGAATTATTGAATGAGTGATTGAGTGAGTTAATTTTCTGATTACTAAAGTAGGAATATTCGATCTTTGTACATAAATTGCTAAAGATTTTATCAAAACCAGTTGTATTATGGAGAGTTTATCGCCTAATATTTTTGTAAAGGATATTAACGAAACCATTGCATTTTACAAGCATTTAGGGTTTCATTTGATCATGTCGGTACCCGAAGAGGGCACTGACCTGGTTTGGGCCATGATGATGAATGGTAACGTGACCGTAATGTTTCAGACATATGAGAGTTTGGCCGATGAGCTGCCGGAGATCAGTCGTAAAGATGGTGGTTCGCTGCTGTTGTATATCCGTTTAACGCATATTATTGAGTTCTTCGAGTCGGTAAAAGATAAAGTGACTGTTTTGAAAGGGCTTGAAAAAACATTCTACGGCGCGACGGAGTTTTCCATCCTCGATAACAACAATTACGTGCTCACTTTTGCCGAAGACATTGCATGATAAAATTTAAACAGGTAGATCATATCCACATAGCCGTACCGCCCGAAAAGCTTGAGGAAGCAAAAGATTTTTACACCAACATTATTGGCCTCGAACTAACTGAAAGGCCCGATCATCTCTTCAGCTCGATAGGCTACTGGTTTAACATAGCCGACGTGCAGCTGCACATCGGGGTTGAGCCCCCCATGCCGGTTTCAACAAGGCATACTGCATTTGAAGTAGAAGACGTTGTGACGGCTTTGGAATATCTGAAAGATAAGGTAGAAATATTGGACGAGCCAGAGATCCCCGGCAGGGTACGCTTTGCTTTTCACGACCCGTTTGGTAACCGGATAGAACTGCTGCAATACCTGGGCAAATAGTATAACCTTTTTGTTGCGCGGATCGTATCAAAGCCTCAACCAATGAACCAATTATGAGATTTATCACACCTAAAAATCATGGGATACTGGATTATCTGTTGGTGGTTTTCCTGCTCGCTTCGCCAAAATTGCTGGAAATGGAACCGAAGGCTACAAATTTCACCTATGCTTTAGCAATAGCTTACTTCATTCTCGCGGTTGCGACCGACTATAAACCGGGGATCGCCCGTGTGTTACCTTTTTCAATGCATGGAGTTATTGACCTGGTACTTGGCGTAGGCCTGATCATTTGGGGGTACAGCTATTTTAATACCGACCCATTTGCACATGTATATTATGTTTGGCTGGGCGGCGCAATGCTGGTAATGTGGTTATTCACCAATTACGAGAAGCCTAAAGTTAAAACGCCGCGCAGGGCGCTATCATAACGCCAATTCTACTGAAGGATCCCAGTACACGGTTTTAAAGTCCTTCACTTTATCGTCCACTACCTTTACACCTTCGTTTTCCAGCATCTGCGCCATACGTTCGCCACCGAAATGGAACTTTGCGGTGAGCAGTCCCTGTCGGTTTACCACACGATGCGCCGGAACAGGCGGTTTAGCCTTTTCACAGGCCTGCATTGCCCAGCCCACCATTCGCGCGGAGCCTTTAGTACCCAAATAGTTTGCAATAGCCCCATACGAGGTTACCCTGCCCGGCGGAATGAGCCTGGCAACCTGGTAAACTTTTTCGAAAAAATTGATATCGTCCATTGGCTTCCTGTAGAGACGCATATTTGCGTCTCCTGATGGTTTATTTAGGAGACGCAAGTATGCGTCTCTACAGCATTCATTTTATTCAAACGAAAACCTAAGGTAATTAATGTTCTTGTTATCGGTGAGGTATTTTTTTTCGTAGTAAGTTTTGATCGATAACACCTCATCGGCATAGGGTGAATGGTAAAGATCTTCGGTCTTTACATGTACTCTCATATCTAATTCGCCTATCTTTTCGGCGGTATAAGCATGCAAACCATCATTATCAGTTTTAAGATTGATAAAGCCACCAGGTTTTAATATCCCCATATATTTTTCGAGAAAGCGCGGCGAGGTGAGGCGTTTCTTTTCGCGGCTCAGTTGCGGCTGTGGGTCGGGAAAGGTGATCCATATTTCGTCCACTTCGCCTGGAGCAAAGTAATCGAGGATGTTTTCGATCTGTATGCGAAGGAAGGCTACGTTGTTTACATTTTCTTCAAGGGCAGTTTTAGCGCCGCGCCATATGCGATTGCCTTTATAATCGATACCGATAAAATTCTTTTGCGGGAACATGCGTGCAAGGTTTACCGAGTACTCGCCTTTACCGCAGGCCAGTTCCAGTACTACCAGGTTATCATTCTTAAAAAATCCGTTTGCCCACTGGCCTTTCAGCTCCTTACCGGCATCCAGCTGCAAAACATTGCTAAAGGTATCTATTTCGGCAAAACGCCTCAATTTGTCTTTTCCCACTTAAAAAAATTAAGCTGCAAAAATAGGGGAATTTAGGATATTCAAAAAGGTAGTGTGAAAAGGTTGTATCCGATTTAACCACGGAGAACACTGAGATTTACACAGAGGACACAGCGGTTTTTTAACTCCGTGATCTCTGTGTTTTCTTTTCTCTGCGTTCTTTGTGGTTAAAGAATCGACTATGTAGTTACAACCCGTAAGGATAATTCTTCTTAACCGATTCGCCTTTTTTGTGGAACAGGCCCTTTACTTTATCCCAAACGCTTACAACCGAATCTTCATTGATATAGCCGGATGCTTTCTGCGATACCAGGCCCACCAGCGTTTTTACAATAAAGCCGGAGTTTCTAAATAATGTTTTATTAAGCGTAAGCGGGATCAAAAACCGCGAAAGGATGCTTACAAAATCCTGGTTGAAGATATTGGTATGCCGTTCGCCGGCCGCCGGTTTTGGGAATAGTGAATATACCGTTGAAAATATAGCTGCCGGGCTGCTGAAGCGCTGTTTGATCGCAATTCCCTGCCCTTTTTCAAGCGCACGCAAACGAATGATCTCTTCTCGCAATTCCCAGCTGTTTCTTATAGGCTTATCCATTTCCTTATTTTAATATTTTTTGTATAAGCGTGTTGACGATAGGCCTTTCAAGGCGTTTCTTGTTGTATTTCACCGCTATGGCTATCAGCAGGTACAAGCCGCCTACACAAGCAAAGCCTTCCCACAGCGAATTGAATAAATATGCCAGGTAGAAAGCCAAAGTAACACTGGCAAAAATGAATGCCATAGCACTGCAGATCACCACCACCACATCGGCAATAATGCTGGCAGCGATCGACGAGCCACCCTCAATAGCCTGGTATTTAACAAGCTTTACCTTGGTCTCAGCATATTCCCTCAGCTGATCGAATAACGGCGGCGGCGGAGGGGTTTGTGGCGGCGTATCTTTTTTCTCTTCCATGTGTGGTTATTAATGCTCCCCATCGCAAATAAACCTGCAATGGGGAGCCATTAAAATTTATGCGTGCTCCAGGTCGTCCTGAAATTCGTCTTGTGCGCTTTGAATCTTGGTTTTTATATTATCAATTATCTTGTCTTTCAAACCTACCAGGTTATCGATCTCGCTGGCGGCAGTTTCTTTGATAGACTCGCCAAGGTTTTTTAACGATTCGCTAAGCTTGTCGCGTGTCTCGCTGCCTTTTTCAGGGGCGAAAAGCAAACCTAACGCTGCGCCTGCTGCTAATCCTGCCAGCAAAGCGATCACTACTTTTGAGTTATCATTCATACTACTATAATTTTTAAGTTGACTAATTGTTTTTGTAACGCCCAAATATATTCATCAAGTATTACTTCATACACAAAACACAGCTTTTATTTTTCGCTAATCCTGCCCTACCCGCATACGTTCCAGCCGGTCGGCGGCCATCCGGTTGGTTTCATAGATCTCCAGCAGCAGCAGGAAATACGACAATAGCACCGGCCCGAACACCAGCCCCAATATACCAAAAAGCGGGATACCGATAAACACGCCGATCACCGTGATGATAGGGTGCGTATTGCCGATGCGTTTGTTGATCATCATACGCAAAACATTATCTACGTTGCCAATAAACAACAGGCCATAGGCAAGCAGCAATATACCTTTAACAGTGTGCCCATCGGCAAAAAGAATAATACTTGCAGGGATACATAACGTAGGCGCGCCTACTACGGGTAAAAACGAAATAAAAGAGCCGATCACCCCCCAAAAAACGGGGTCGGGTATGCCGAATATCCAAAAGCCATTGGCTAGCAACGTGCCCTGTGTAACAGCGATAATGCCTTGCCCCAGCACATTGGAGTATGTTGAATTTCGCAGCGCCACTGCAAACTTTAAGGCATGCTGCTCGCGGAAAGGTGCGTATTTTAGCAATCCATTCTCAAACTCATTCATCTGCACCAGCATAAAATACAGCAGGAAATACAGTACCAGCAGCGTTAATATAATGTTTGCCGCACTGCTGAGTATGGATGGAAACAGGTCTGCAGCATATGCGCTTAATTTTTGCAGCGTGTTCTCGGCAAAATGCTGCTGCTTGAAATTGGATAATGCGAAGGTATCTATTTTAGCTTCCCATACCTGGAAATGGAAAGCGGAATGGGTTAAGCTGGCAATTTTGCCAATGATCATGAAACTAAGCGACAGGAACGGGATAACGATAATGATAAGCGAACTGAAAATAATGAGCAACGCCACCAGCGACTTGTTCCATTTCTTTCGTACATGCAGGTAAAGAAACACCGGCCTGAAGATGGTAAACAGCACTATGGCGCCCAATATGGCGCTGAACAATCCGCTCAGCGCATACAACAAAAAACAGCCCAGTAAGATGATACTGACCAATATGATATTGTTACGCTGTTTATAGTTGAAAATTGACATGCAAGGCGGCTCAAATACTTATCCAATAACAAAAAAGCACCAAAATGTTTTTAGCGCGGATATTATAATATGGATAACAAATTATTAAACGAACTCTTTCAGGAAATCATTGATCTTGCCGCAGCTTTCGGCAATCAGGTTGATGTAAAGCATGTAGTCTTCCGAGGCATCTGAGGGTACTTCGTAACGGAGTTGTTCGGCAGCCAGCTGGATATTTGAAAGCTGGTTACGGATATCATGCCTAACCTCTTTCAACCTATCCGGCTCTTCGTCCTGTACCAGCCTGTTCATGTTACTTCAAGTTAATAGCCTTCATTTTATTGTAAAGCGTCTTCCGGTCAATCTTTAGTATTTCGGCAGCCCTTGTTTTATTAAAATTCACTTCCTTTAAAACCCGCAGTATGGTTTCATATTCCGCTTCGAGGGCGGCGTTTTTCAGGTCGTGTTTATTTTCTTTTATCTCGGGTACCTCGGTGGTAACATGATTATTTGTAGCAGGGTTGCCGTTTGTGCCGTTGAAATCATAGGTCAGCATTGGGTTTGAGATCTCCAGCGGCAAGGCCTTCATTTGTATCTCATTGCCTTCGGTAAGCAGGGTAGCCCGGCGTACCACATTCTTCAGCTCACGAATATTGCCCGGCCAGCGGTAACGCATAAAACACTCCATTACCTCGGTTGAGAATGAAGTAACGCTGCGGCTAAGCTCCTGGTTGGCCACCATTAAAAAGTGATCTGCCAGTAAAACAATATCGTGTCCGCGTTCGCGCAACGGCGGCATGTAAATGCTGAATTCGTTAAAGCGATGGTACAGGTCTTCCCGGAAACGGCCTTTTTGTATGGCCTCCTGCAGGTTTTCGTTGGTAGCTACTATAATGCGCACGTCAAGGTCAATTTCCTTGGTGCTGCCTATCCTTTTTACTTTGCGTTCCTGCACGGTACGGAGCAGGGCTGCCTGTATATCATACGAGAGGTTACCCACTTCGTCCAAAAACAGCGTACCGCCATTGGCCATTTCAAAGTGACCTATTTTGGTGTAAAGCGCACCTGTAAATGAACCTTTTTCGTGCCCGAAAAACTCGCTGGCGGCGAGCTCTTTGGTCAGTGAGCCGCAGTCCATCGCAATAAATGGCTGGTTACGGCGCGGGCTGCTCATATGGATGCTTTTGGCTACGGCTTCCTTACCGGTACCGCTTTCGCCGATGATGATCACGCTGTAGCCGGTTGGGGCAACAAGGTCTATCTGGCGGATGATCTCTTTTGATGCCCTGCTGGTACCATAAACAAACTCACCGGGCGCATTGGCCTTTTTCTCCTTTGATTTTGGATTGATGATGATCGGCTCGCTTACCTGTGCAGCTTCAAGCAGCGCATATTGGGTTTCAATAGCCTTATTTACGGTATTTAAGATCTCGTCAGGATATAATGGCTTGGTGATATAGTCGTAAGCGCCCATTTTGATGAGCTCGACCGCCATTTTAATATCAGAATAACCGGTGATGATGATAACGCCTGTACTGGGATATTGCGTTTTTATACTTTTCAGCATTTCGCGGCCATCGGTATCCTCCAGCCTGAAATCACATAATACCAAACTGTAATCCCCGCTTTTGAGTTGCTCAAGCGCGTTGTTACCGGTTGTTGCCGTCTGCACATCGAACCCGTTGCGGGTAAGAAACTTTGAGAGCAACAATGCAACGTTAACTTCATCATCTATGATGAGGATCTTCTTCATATCAGCAATAATGTTAACAGGTAAATGTTTAAGCTGTTAAATTACACAAATTTGCTAATACTTTCAGACTTTCCGCAATCCTGACGAAAATTTATTGCTGATGGATTATTTCAGGTTAAACCCGTAAGCAAAACGTAATCCCCAAAACCTGTTATAGGCATTGTATGATTCGTCGTTACCATAAAAGTCCTGGAACCACTGGAACCGCACACCAAAATCAATGTATTGTTTGTGGTTTAGCTTAAATAGCAAACCTGCCTGTGGCGCGAAAGTGATAGCGGTGCTTTGGTAAGCATATAACGATGACTTATTAAGGATTAGGCTTTCACCGCCTTCTACCTGCAGGTAAAAAGTACGGATCAGGAAGTATTTGAAACCGATTTTAATCGGCACCAGATCTAATGCAGGCTCTTTTACGCCTGCTATGGCATATCCGTTATCGGTTTGGCTTTTTTGTGTAAAAAAGGTATTGTAGCCAACATTACCGGTTAAATACCACTTGGTGGTTAGCGGGATATCTATCTGTGCCGAAATGCCTGTACCATACAGGTAACCGTTATTCAGCTTGCCTGTAGGGAAGGCGGCATCAAGGCCGACACTATAACGTGTAGTATCGGGCACGGCCGATTGCTGTGCTTTGGCGCCGTATGATAAACCTAAAAATATTACCAGGTATAGAAACTTTGTAAAAGTTGGCCTCATTTTGCTTTTGTTTGAATTAATGGTGTTTAAACGCACCGCGTTACCGCAACGTATACACCGTATTAAATTTATGTGTAATAATTTTGTGCAAAGCTAACATCCCTTTTCATTTCCCGGCAGTTTGCAGCGGTAAATTTGTAAAATATTTAGCATTCAAAATGTTAATAAAAGTTAATTAAACCGCTATCAATAAAAAAAGGCGCCCGTATGAGCGCCTCTTTTATTGTTGTGAGTAGAACTTATTAGAAACCATAAGCTACGCGCAGGCCCACAAAGTTTAGTTTGCTGTTGCTGTCGTTGCTTACAAAATCTGTGCTGCCCTGGTAGCGTACGCCGGCATCGATAAAGTTGTTACCGCCAATATTGAACTGGTAACCAACTTGCGGAGCATAAATGAAAGCTGCTGATTTATCAAAACCAACATTTGATTTGTTTAATGCAAATGCTGCACCGGCTTCACCCTGGATGTAGAAACCATCTGCAACGAAGAATTTCAAACCGGCTTTAACTGGCAATAACTGGATGTTTGGAGCATCAAAAGTTGTAGTGGTAGCGCCGTTAGGTGTAACAACAGTAGCTGTAAGATCCTTTTTGCCAAAGAAATTGTCATAACCGGCATTAACAGTTACATACAATTGTTTTGAAATAACAGGGATGTCAGCTTGTACCGAACCACCAATGTTCCAGTTATAATTGTTTGAGAAATTGCCTGTAGGAATACCGGCGTCGACACCGATGCTGAATTTTACACCATCGGATGATGAAGTTGAGGTAGATGCAGGGGTAGTAGTTTGTGCTTTTGCTGCGATTGCAGATACTGCGAATGCTAATGCGATTGCAGAAATTTTAAATACATTTTTCATGACTATAAATATTAATTGTTGTGTGTCTCTTTATAAAAGACGAGGCAAAGTAAAAGCAGATTTCTGAAGATAGTTTCATCCAAATGTCACGATTATTCAATCGATTGATTAACAGTAAGATAATTTCTGACCTTTTATTTTATTTAGTCAGTTAACCGTTTTAGTTATACTTTAAAGCGTCATTACAAGGTCATTTGATGACAATTGGCGATAGCGAAATTTTTGTTTTTAATGAGGCGACCACAAATTCTGCCTGCTTTACTAACTTTTGGCTTTTTCGTATTAACTTGCGCTCAAAACCAATACATTGCCATGAAAAAATTATTGCTTGTTGCTGCGGCACTGCTTCCCTTACTTGTACATGCACAAAAAAAGGTTGTGTTGCCGAGTACTTACGATGTACTTATCGGCACTTATACCACCGGAACCAGCAAAGGTGTTTACGTTTACCGCCTGTACGAGCGAAATGGCAGGCTCGCCTATCTTAACGAGTTTACAACTGTGGATGATGCTGATTTCACCAATCCGTCATACCTCACCGTGTCAGACAATAACCGTTTTGTATATGTAGTTAACGAAAACAAGGTTGGCGGTGTAACAGCGCTTTCTTTTACGCCGACTACCGGTAAAATGAAGTTTATCAATTCGCAGCCATCGCACGGGGCAGATCCTTGCCATATTACCGTAGATAAAGATCAGAAAAACATATTTGTTGCTAATTACAGCAGTGGTAACCTTACGGTGTATCCATTGGGCAAGGATGGTTCTATCGGCGCCATATCGCAAAATATACAGGATGCCGGCACGGGTGTTAATAAAGACAGGCAGGCAGGGCCGCATGTGCATATGTCCATTTTATCGCCAAATGAAAAATATTTGTTTTATAATGATCTGGGAACCGATAAGATCAACATCAATCGTTACCATGCGTCAAAAACACCACCGCTTACCCCGGCCGATCAGCCTTTTGTAAGTGTAAAGCCGGGTAACGGGCCAAGGCATGCAACCTTCTCAGCAGATGGCAAATACCTGTACCTGCTACAGGAAATGGGCGCAGCCATCAACGTTTACAGCTATGATAATGGCAAGCTGAACCAGGTGCAAACCATCAGCATGCTGGCAGATAATTTTAAAGGCCAGGTTGGCGCAGCCGCCATCCACCTATCGCCAAATGGCAAATACCTGTATGCTTCTGACCGCGGCGATGATAACGACATCAATGTATTTTCGATAGACGAAGCTACCGGACAGCTTAAATTTGTGTCCCGCCACCCATCGTTAGGCAAAGGCCCGCGCGATTTTATGATCGATCCGCAGGGAAAATACCTGCTGGTAGCCAACCAAAACTCTGATAGTGTGGTCATTTACCGCATTAATCAGGAAACCGGAAGCCTTAACGGGGTGATCTCCAACATACAACTCGGCAACCCGGTTTGTATTAAGATCGTTCCGGCGGAATAGTTCCAAATAAAAGCCTTACGAAGTTTAATCTCCGTAAGGCTTTTTATGTAGAGACGCATACTTGCGTCTCTTTTGAAATTACTATTTAGATAGAGACGCAAAGTATGCGTCTCTACGTTTTTACATGGATTTTTCTTTCGGCGAGAAATTGAAAGGTACTATTACCTTAAAGCTCACATCACGACCCATATTGAATATACCGGGTGTTACACCAGCCGGCACAACAGCATTATCGAAATATTTCAGGCGGCTCATATTGCTCTGGTAATTTACATTGGCCAGGTTGGTGCCTTCAATAAACAACTCGAATACCTTTTCGCCTTTTGAGTTTACGATATTGCCGCCTATCCCGGCGCTCAGCAGGTTATAACCGGCCGTATAGGTTTCGGTACCATAAGCCGAAAAGAAACGGTTCTGCGCGTCGTAATGGTCAAATCCTACAAAAGCATAAGCATTCTTAAAGCTGCCGAAGCCTTTATTCAGCGTTCCGCGCAATTCAGAATGCGTATGTACCGGCGGAATGAATGGCAGGTATTTCAAACTATCCGGAACTTTACCACCGTTGCCTAAATTATCGCCATACGTAAGTGTTAGCTGGTTTTCAAAATGCAGCCAGTTAACCGGGTGGATATCCAGCGAAAACTCGCCGCCATTGATGCGTGCCCTCGACTGCACATACTTGAATTCACTATATTGCCCCTTTTGATCAGGCGTACCATTAGGATCAACACGTTCAGGCTGGCCATTGGCATCCAGTAGTTGTTCCTGGAAAATGTAGTTCTGAATGTTGTTATTAAACAACTCTATACTGGCGGAAACATTTTCCAGTGAAAGGAATGCGCCAACGTCTTCCTGCACGTCAAATTCAGGTTTAAAATCAGGGTTACCTACGTGATAGATCTGCGAGCCTGGGTCAGGGCCATTGGCCGACAACTCGGCAATACTTGGCGCACGGAAACCACGCGCGATATTTCCCTTGATCAAAAACTTATCGGAGAAATTGTAAGTCGCCCCGAAGCTACCTGAAACGCCGGAGAATGTTTTACTTAGCGCGCTGAACTGCTGTGTCACGTTTGGCGTTGTAGTTGGGTTAGGGCCCGTGTACAGGGCAGGGAATTCTCCTGAGTTATCAATGTATGCTGCCTGGCCGCTGAAGGACCGGGTATCATATCGAGCACCGCCTGACAGGTCGAGCTTGCCAAAGCTTTTCTTGATCACGAAGAACGGACCGAAATCAAACTGGTGATAAGCCGGGATCGGGAAATCAGTACTGTAGCCAAGTGAGTTGTTCTGGTACATACCATTCACCCCAACCGATGTTTCATAATCCTTTCCGATATTGAAATTATACCTGGTATCGTAAGTCCAGGTTGCCAATTGCAGGTTAAGTCCCGGTACGTCCGCGTCCTCAGGGTGGGTAAACTCCCGGCGATGGCTATACTGGTAACCCAGGTTCACAATCAGGTGATTCCCATTGCCGATGATAAAATCGCTGTTATCATAAATGCGGTATAGCTGTACATGTTGGTGCAACGTTGGGATAGAATAGGTATTTAATGCCGATTGCGGCACAATAGGGCGAGGCAATGTATCGGCCTCCGTATTCTGATAAGTAAACTGGCGCGTAACCGGGTCGCGGCTGCCATCGGGTATGGCCTGTTCGTCGTCAAATACCGAGGCATTTAAATAAGAATATCCCCAGCTTTTGTTTAATCCCAGCATTACGCGGGCATCTTTTTCCCTGAAATTAGTGCCATATACACGGCCGTCATGCTGATCCTGGTAATCCTTTGCTGCTTTTTCTGAGATGACAGTTCCCCATACAAAGCCGTTGTTGTTGCCTTGTAATTTGAACGAGCCATTTACCAGGCCATTATTTGTACCATAAACGCCCTGCACATCACCTAAAATCTTTCCTTCCGGCACAGGCGGCGATGTAATTAAGTTCACCACACCGCCAATGGCATCTGAACCATAGCTTAAGCTGGCCGGGCCTTTGATCACCTCCACCCGGTCGATAGAATTCTGGTCGACTTCGATACCATGCTCATCGCCCCATTGCTGGCCTTCCTGGCGGATACCGTCTTCGGCGGTCACCACGCGGTTATATCCCAGGCCATGGATAAATGGTTTGGAAATGTTCGGGCCGGTAGTTACGGCGCTTACACCCGGCAGGTTGGCGATCTCGTCGATCACGTTACCGGAGGCGGAGTGCTGGTCGATATAGTTTTTATTTACGGCCACCATCGGTACCGGGTCGCGCTTGATCTCGGTAGCGCGGGTTACCCCGGTGATCACCACTTCGCTGGTCTCGATAGATGACGACATCATCTTCACGTCCAAACGGCTTGTTTTAGCAAAATCAACCTTTACCGTGTAGGTTTTATAGCCAACATAGCTGAAAGAAACGAGGTAAGCGCCTTTGGGCACACGGTTTATTGTATAATGCCCGCGGTTATCGGTAGCTGTACCGATACGCAGGTCGGGAATGGAAACGGTTACGCCGGGAAGGGCGGTTGAATCGGCCTTATCGGTCACAATACCGGTAAGGGTTTGGTTGCCGGCGGTTGGACCGGGGCCGCTTTTCGCGACAGCATTTAAAGCTGCCGTGCAGCATATGATGAGGAGTAATATTTTGGATAATCTCTTTTTGATCTTCATAAATCATTCAGAAAACAAGTTTACAAATTTGGCGGAGGTGTACATTTAAGCTAACATCCCATCGCCGTGTTGAATAATAAGAGGGGCAAAACCTGTTTTGGTTTAGCTAAGCAGTAATTATGCCATTGGCGGCGAACGCCCTGCAGAAAGGATAAGCGCGATGTTGGTAAACGCGTATTGAGCATCTTTATAATAATAATTGCTTACGGTTACTGGCGCAAAATATACTATGTTAAAAACAGCCATTGTGTTGTGATGCATGGCATCGCACAATTGGCAATTTTCGGATATAACAGTTTTGTGTGGGATATTCTGGCTATGATTACCGGCCAGACTTTGCGGAAAACTATGCTGGTGTGACCATACCACCCATTGCCCTGCCGCGAAGCAAAACAACAATATCCATGTGAGGACGATATGTTTCCTGTTTGTTTTCAAAAGTCAGTCGATCCGTAAACCGGGTGCAAAATTAAACATTTATACTATAAATTATATACCAATTGCAACTTAATTGCAATTAAGACAACTATTGACATTAAATTGTTACAGATTGGTATATTTACCGCCATGAAACCCGCTGAAATTAACCAGAAATGGAGTGCGCTGCAGGAGCGGATAGCCGAAGAATTTGATAACGAAAAGCCTGATATTAAAGTAATGCTGTTCCTCATCGGCGTGCAGGAACTGGGGCAAGGGCCGAGGAAATTCAGCAAAAGGCAAAAGGAAGAGCTGATGCATATTGCCAACTGTCGATTATTTAGCTCCATGGGCTTTTATGAGCTGGAAGGATTAGACCAGGACGGATGGCCGCACTGGAAACGGGTTGGCGTGATACCAAACTATACCATTCTTGAGCAGGAAATGGTTTTGAAATCGTTGATCATTGATTATTTTGAGGAGATGGCGTGATATAAAGCGAGATGTGATCGCGCGGATCCCCTCTTGAGAGGGGGTGCGGTTGGAAAAGAGCGCAAAGGCAGGGGTGTGTTATCAGCTTTGCATAGCGTTTAGACACACCCCTGCAGCCGCACAAGCTTACGCGCCCCTCTCAAGAGGGGAACTAAACAATACAATTAGACATTAATCATAAAAATGAAAAAACTCCTAACACTAGCCTTACTTTTCATCAGCGTAGCTGCCTTCGCAAAACCGCCGAAGAACCAGTATGTGCGCATTAAAACCAGCTATGGCGAATGCATCATCCGCCTGTATAACGAAACACCGCAGCACCGCGATAACTTTATCAAGCTGGCTAAAAAGGGATTTTACAATGGCACGCTCTTTCACCGGGTGATACAGGATTTTATGATCCAGGGCGGCGACCCGGATTCAAAAAATGCCAAGCCGGGCGCTGAGCTGGGCAATGGGGATGTGGGCTATACCATCCCGTCAGAATTCCGCGACAGCCTGTTCCATAAACGCGGCGTTTTGGCTGCAGCTCGTGATGATAACCCGGCAAAGGCCTCCAGCGGCTGCCAGTTTTACATTGTAGAAGGCAAGCGCTTTACCGATGCAAAAATGGATACACTGGAAAAAACCCGCATGAAAGGCCAGAAGATCCCCGAGTTTAAACGGGCCTATTACCGCACCGTTGGCGGCACGCCGCATTTGGATAATAATTATACCGTTTACGGTGAAGTAGTGGCGGGTATAGATATGGTCGACCTGATCGCTGCGGTAAAAAAAGATGGGAATGACCGCCCGCTGGCGGATGTGCCGATGACGGTGGAAGTGCTGAGTAAGAAAGAGTGCAAGGAGATGGACGCTTTACTGAGCCTGTAACCCATCTTGTCATCCTGAGCGATAGCGAAGAACCTTTGCTTATGCATCTCGAACTATGCATAGCAGGTAAGCACAGTTCAAAGATTCTTCGCTATCGCTCAGAATGACAAGCATTTTTATAAATCCGAAATCGAAAATTCGACATCCGAAATGAAAATAGTTTCCTATAACGTAAACGGCATCCGCTCGGCCATTAATAAAAACTGGTTTGCCTGGCTGCAGGCTACCGATGCCGATGTGGTGTGTTTGCAAGAAATAAAAGCGAATAAAGAAGATATTAAAGAACTTGGCCTTGTAGATCAGTTGGGTTACCAGCATTACTGGTTTCCGGCGGAAAAGAAGGGCTATAGTGGTACCGCCATATTTACTAAAATGCTGCCTAACCATATCGAATATGGCTGCGGTATACCTGATTTTGATAGGGAAGGCCGCTGTATCCGTATCGATTTCGACCACGTTTCGGTAATGAGCGTGTATTTCCCGTCAGGCTCCAGCGGCGATGAGCGGCAGGTATTCAAATACCGTTTTTTGGATGAGTTTGGCGCTTACCTTGCCGATCTCATCAAAACCAAATGCCCCAACCTGGTAGTTTGCGGCGATTACAACATCTGTCATAAGCCTATCGACATACATAATCCAAAATCAAACGCTAATTCATCCGGCTTTTTGCCCGAGGAGCGTGAATGGATGGAAAACTTTGTCCAATCCGGCTTTGTAGACACCTTCCGCCATCATAACCAGGAACCGCATAATTATACGTGGTGGAGCTTCCGGGCCAATTCGCGTAATAAGAACCTGGGCTGGCGCATCGATTATGCAATGGTGACCGAGCCGCTTAGAGATAACATTAAACGCGCAGCTATTTTGCCCGAGGCAAAGCATTCAGATCATTGCCCAGTTTTGGTGGAATTGGAGTTTGTCCCCTAACCACCTGAAGGGGGAATGTAAGCAGCTATTTCAGCTTTCGGATCCAAATTTAGCACGGTTAATTAATCGTTACAGATAATTCATTAAAATTATTCTCACTTATTGGTCTTGGTCCTACTTCAATAAAATAAAGCGTTTTAAGTAGTTGATAGATATTAGTATAAATTAGCTTAAGCTGTTCAATTCTGGAATCTGCTTGATGATCTGCACGCAAATCCAAGTGTGTAAAAATGACTTCCATGCGCTTTAGCCACTTTTTCTCAGAATCCTCTGCAGGCTTGTCCCATATTTGCTCAAATTTCTGAAAACTTTTTACGGTATAATTATCTCCTTCCTTTTCCAGCATTAAATCACCAATTCCTTGCTGCCAATCTCTATAAATCAAAGCCAACTTTACAGAAAGTGCTTTAATTACATCGCTGTGCTGTTCAGTATTAATTTGCTTATCTATTGAGAGTTTGCTTAAAATCTCATTTAAATCAGTAATAAAAGTTATTTTTTGAGATTCACCTAATTCGGCGATTGATTCATTTATAGTTTCCTTAAGGTATTTGGTAATGAGATGATCAATCTCAATAGATAATTTTTTAATTATATCAGGATCGATATGTTCTTTATCCACTTTAATAATGTCACAGAATTTTTGGGTCATACTCATTTCTACACGCTGTCCGTCAGCGAAAGTTGACTCAACATTTTGTAAGCAAGATGAAATTCTATGCAGGCTTTCGTCCTTATTATTGATTTTTAGCTTAGCTTCTGATAAACGATATGCCCTAATCCAAGCTAATAATACACAAAGCCTATATACAGAACTTTTGTATTTGTAATCATAAAATGTATTTACTGGCGCATTTTTCCATAGGTAATGAGAACGAGTGTGGTAAATTTCGTGTAATCTATAGTTCAGAGATAATGCCGCCCTGAATAAATTGGTTTTATAAAAAATAAATAATTCCTGTCCCTCTATCCTTTTCGTGCGCTTTTCCAGCCAACGGGGAATTAAGTAATCTTTGAATATAAAGCCTACAATAACTGTAATAATTGTTGTTGTTGCAATTATTGCTGCTGCTTGAACGCTTGGTTCTAACCATTTGATATGCAATAAATTGTTTGGTTGATTTGTGATCTTCTTAAGAGAATCAATTTGATGCTGATACAGCCTGAGCGAGTCTATATGTGCCCCCATAAGGTTTAAGATTGGTAGTAAGATAATTACTATTTCAAAGGTAGTATTTAATGCTTTTCACACAAGCGTTACTTTACCTAAGCCATTCATTTTATAATCATTTTCCCGCAATACTATTATTTAATAGCTGCAAACAAAAAAGCCCCCAATAATGGAGGCTTCTATATTATCTTTCTTTAAGAACTTACGATTTCACCCTTTCAGAGTAAGAACCTGTAGTGGTATCAACTTTAACCCTATCGCCGATATTAATGAACAACGGCACTTTTATTTCGGCGCCGGTTTCAACGGTAGCATTCTTAAGGGCATTGGTTGAGGTATTGCCTGCAACTGCCGGCTCGGTATAAGTGATCTCCAGCTCAACTGATGATGGCAGTTTGGCGGTGATCGGCTCGTCGCTTTCAAATGCTACGATCACATTCAGGCCTTCTTTCAGGAATTTCACACCATCGCCAAATAAAAATTTGGGCACGTTGTGCTGCTCAAAAGTGGTGTTATCCATTACCACCAGGTCATCGCCATCCTCGTAAAGATATTGGTAATCACTGGTTTCAACACGGGCAATATCAACCTCCTCGTCTGTACGGAAACGGTATTCAACCAGTTTGCCGGTTTTAACGTTGCGCATACGCGCCTGGTAAAATGCGCGCAGGTTGCCCGGAGTACGATGTATAAATTCCTCTACCTGTATCAATTCGCCGTTGAAGCGAAGTATACTGCCATTTTTTATATCAGATGCCTTAGCCATAATAATTTATTGAGGCGCAAACTTAGGGAGTTACAGGGAAAGAAGCAAATGTTAGTTGATTGAGTGAGTGGTTGATTAAGTGAATGGTTACTGTTTTCTAACTACTCACCCAATCAACCTAATCAACCATTCACCACTACTTCAGCGATGCAATATCGATCACAAACCGATAACGAACATCACCTTTTACCATACGCTCGTAAGCAGGGGTGATATCCTGGATATTGATCATTTCGATATCTGAAACAATGCCGTTCTCGGCGCAGAAATCCAGCATTTCCTGGGTTTCTTTTATGCCGCCTATGCCCGAACCGGCAAGGCTCTTACGACCGCCCAGCAGGCTGAAAGCTGCAACCTGTGCAGGTTCCGGCGGAACGCCAACGCACATCATTACGCCATTGGTACGCAGCAATCCCAGGTACATATTAAAATCATGCGGCGCCGATACGGTATCCAATATAAAATCAAAAGTACCGTGTGCCGCTTTTACTTGCTCAGCATCTGTAGTTACCACAAAATGGTGCGCACCTAATTTCTTAGCGTCTTCTTCTTTCTTTGGCGAAGTACTTAGTACAGTTACTTCAGCGCCAAGTGCAACGCCAAATTTCACGCCCATGTGGCCAAGGCCACCAAGGCCCAATACCGCCAGTTTATGACCTTTGCCTACACCCCAATGTTTTAACGGCGACCAGGTAGTGATACCTGCGCACAATAACGGAGCGGTGGCAGCCAGGTCAAGCTTATCAGAAATTTTAAGTACGAAATGTTCTTTAACCACAATGCTGGTTGAATAGCCGCCGTAAGTAGGGCTCGAGCCATCGCGCTCCATGCCATTGTAAGTTTGGGTATTGCCTTCAAGGCAGTATTGCTCAAGATCCTGTGCGCAATTTTCGCAATGCATGCATGAATCTACCAAACAACCTGTACCTGCAAGATCGCCTACTTTAAAGTTTTTAACGTGGTCGCCTACCTTTACAACGCGGCCAACAATTTCGTGGCCCGGTACCATTGGAAATATCCCCGGGAACCAATCGTTTTTGATCTGGTGAAGATCGGAGTGACAAACTCCGCAATATAAAATGTCGAATTGCACATCATGCGGACCAACTTCCCTGCGCTGGAAATCCCATGGCGCAAGATCAGTTTCCGGCGATTGTGCCGCATAGCCTTTTACTGGTATCATAGTGTAGTTTTAAAAATTTAATAGTGAATTACGGCGAAGTTAGCGTGGAAAAATACGTTTGGCAATTTTCAATTGTCGGGGGAATGTAATTTTGGGGTGGGGCACCTTCTACCTAATCATAGTTTTTATTCCTGCTTACTGGCTTTTTATTTCTCATCTGCAAATACTGGTTAGCTATTTCTTATTTTTATAACAACCTTATAAACAATATATATTACGGTATAATAATATATGCCTTATTTATTAAAACCCCTGCACATGAAACAACTGATCAACCTTTCACTATTAATTGTTGCAGCAACCCTGTTTGCCGCACAAGGAAAGCCATTAAACCGCAAATCAAAAGTTCATCCATCGATAAATGCAGCCCGGTTGGATACAACCAATTACCCGGTATACGCTACATCCGATAGCACGATCAATGCCGCTATAAATAGCCTTTACGCATCATTTTCAGAAAGCGTAACTGCAAAAATGGCTGTCATTGATAATACGCAAAGTCTCACTGGTGCAAATTCAACCATAACAACCTACGAATCGACAGGCAGCACAGTTGCAGCGGCGGCGGACAGTTCAATTTTGTACACAAGAGGGGCATCCGCCTCAGATGCCGGTTTCGGTGGCGTTAAATGGACGTTCACAACACCTGTAGATGTATCAGCAGACAGCGTTTTTGATATAAATATTAAAATGGGATCGGTGACGCCTAATTACCAGATCAATGCAATATTGAAACTAACCGATAATGATGGCACAATTGTTTACCTGCGCACGCTTTGCCCAACCAGGTTTTATAATAAATATGTGATATTATCTTTTGATAAGCGCTACATATCTGCCTATTCGGGTGGCACCGGCAAAATGGACTATACCCAGGTCAAGTCTGTTTCGCTTGCGTTCGAAACTAAAATATCCGGCTGGAAGGTTAATGTAAAGATCTTACGCGGATCAGCATGGCTTCCTCTATCCAAGAACCTGGTAGATACCTACGGATTTAATGTTGCAGGCAATAATTATGCTACCGGCTATTATGTAGATTTTCCATCAGCAAAGATCCGTTTTGATGCAACAAGCAGCATTTACACCTCCGGCACAGCATACACCGTAAATTACAGCTACGGAGGGGGCACAGTGGTCATCCCCCGGGGATTTCATAACACCGGCATGCAGATACTGGTGCGCTCGAACCTAAAATTGACAGGCTACAGCAAATACGCCGACAGGATACAATGGATACCATATTCCGCCATGCCTAATGCGCTGATGGATAGTACGGGCGTAGCAATAGTTTATACCCGCGGGGCGGTCATTTCCAATCTCGATACTACAAACGGATGCTATCATGTACAAATAGAAAATATTGGTATCGACGGGCAGCAAAACGTATATGAACAGGCGCATAGCTCAAATATTACCGATGGTGTTACATTTATGGTGAAGTCTGCCGCACCAATCGTGTCGCCATATTTCTCAATTAATAATATCACCATCAAGGATTGTTATTTCAGGAATATAACCCGTAGTGTTATTATTAATAACATACAAAGGAACGTTGCCCAGGCATGGGGAATACGTTTTAAAGACTTAGATCTTGAAGACCACTATAACAATGGCTGGGAGGTATACAATTGCTTTGAACCGATCATTGACGGCATTATTCTGAACGGTAGCGTTTACCGCTCTTTGATAAATGCGCAATCTGCGGTGGGCAACGTATCCGTATTCACTTACGGGGGCCAAATTTCGCATATCGTATCTGTAAATACCGGTCTTGGTCTTTTTATAAAGGATGGCACACAAGGGATTAATTTCCAAAATTTCTCCATCACCTGTGCAACCGGCGGCCTCTCGATCGGCGAAGAACCTGGCGCCACCACAAATGGAACCATCTTTATGAATAACACGATCAGTAATGGCTCATTCTTTTCCAATACACAGGAAACGCAAAATGCTATGATCAATTTTATGGGCGGTAATATTGGCAACAACACACAATACCGCAATTTCAGCATTAATAATGTGAATGTGATAGGTGGATGGAATGCAGTATACGGCGGCAATCCGTCGATGGCTATTGTGGTTGATAATACGCAGTTTAACAACTGTAAATTCTATAATCAGCGCGCTAATTCGTTCGACTGGCAGAACAGCTATCAAACCAATACGTTAATAAAGGATTGTTCTTTCTTCGATGCTAACCTGTTATTAAGCGCAGGCACTTACCGGGTAATAAATTGCAGGCAGTTTAATACCAACACGACAGGCACATTTATGACGGTATCCGGAGGTACACCAATGGAGATCGCCGGGAATTACAGCAAAGGCCCCGGATCATCAGTAGGTTTAAACATCACCGGAACGACCGCAGGATATGTGCATGATAACACCTTCACAAATTACACTTATGGCATACAGTTGGTTGCCGGTACAACAGGAGGCATTTTCGCTAATAATAACCTTGCGGGAAATATTACCAATGGCATCAACGTAAGCACCTCTACCGGCAATAAATATTATCTGAACCAGGGATATAACACAACCGCACAGGGACATTTGTATGCAGACGGCTCTATAGACGCCACAAATTATGTTGCCGCATTTGCACGCACCACCGTGGCTGATGTAAATTATACCGCCGCACAGACTGACTACCTGATCAGCTATACTTCACTTACGGCTGCCCGTACCGTTACGCTAATTGCGCTCACAGGCGCAACTGCCGCGCTGCCAAAATTCCAAGAGGTAAAAGATGAATCAGGCAATGCCGGAACCTTTAACATCACGATAAATGCACCAGCCGGGAAGACGATAGACGGCGCAGCAAGTAAGGTCATCAATTCCGGTTACGGATTATTGAAGATTTATTACAATGGCACTAACTTTTTTACCGGATATTAGCAAAATAGATTCCAAAAAAAATAGCGATGAGTTCAAAACTCATCGCTATCTATACTTTAACTCCCTCTTCAGGGGCTGGGGGGCTTTACATCTTTGGCATTCTTCTCATCATACTCGCCATAGCAGCAGGATTACTCATCTGCTTCATCACCTTACGCATATCTTCAAACTGTTTGATCAGGCGGTTCACCTCGGCCAGTTGCGTGCCCGAGCCTTTAGCTATACGGGTACGGCGGCTTTGATTAATGGTATCCGGATTTTCCTTTTCATGAGGCGTCATGGATTGGATGATGGCTTCGATAGATTTAAACGCATCATCATCAACCTCTACGTCCTTCATCATTTTGCCAACACCGGGTATCATGCCCATCAGGTCCTTCATGTTACCCATTTTCTTGATCTGCTGGATCTGGCTGTAGAAATCGTTAAAGTCGAACTTGTTTTTGCGGATCTTCTTTTGCAGCTCGGCAGCTTCCTTCTCGTCGAACTGCTGTTGTGCACGTTCCACCAGCGAAACCACGTCACCCATGCCCAGGATCCGCGATGCCATACGGTCCGGGTGGAAAACGTCAAGCGCTTCCATCTTCTCGCCGGTACCAATGAACTTGATCGGCTTGTTCACCACCGATTTGATCGATAGCGCCGCACCACCTCTTGTATCGCCATCCAGCTTGGTTAACACCACGCCGGTAAAGTCGAGGCGGTCATTGAACACTTTGGCTGTATTTACCGCATCCTGACCGGTCATGGCATCCACCACGAACAAGATCTCGTGCGGATTCACGGCTGCTTTCACCTGCTCTATCTCGCGCATCATCGCTTCATCCACCGACAAACGGCCGGCGGTATCGATGATCACCACGTTATGGTTGTTCTGCTTAGCCAGCGCGATGCCTTCTTTTGCTATCGCGATAGGGTCTTTCGATTCGCGGTTGGCGTAAACCGGTACGCCGATCTGGCCGCCTAAAACTTCCAGCTGGTCGATGGCCGCAGGGCGGTAGATATCGTCTGCAACCAATAGTGGGCGTTTGCCTTTTTGTGTTTTAAGGAAATTAGCCAGTTTGCCGGTGAAAGTGGTTTTACCTGCACCGTTCAAGCCTGCTATCAGGATAACAGTTGGCGTAGCCGGGAAATTGAGCTCGGCAGTGGTTCCGCCCATCAGCTCGGCCAGCTCATCGTTCATGATCTTGGTGAGCAACTGGCCCGGCGAAACGGCAGTTAATACATTCTGGCCCAAGGCTTTCTGGCGCACATCATCCGTAAAAGCTTTGGCGGTTTTATAGTTTACGTCGGCATCCAGAAGGGCTTTGCGTATCTCCTTCATGGTTTCAGCCACGTTTATTTCAGTAATGGTTCCCTGGCCCTTCAGTACCTTAAACGCCCTGTCGAGTTTATCCGAAAGATTTTCAAACATTATATTGCTGTTTTGAGGCTACAAAGGTATCATTTTGGCGCAAAATATCTTATGCTGAGCACGTTTAGGTGTTATAATTACATAAAAAAAACCGGTTTTTATGCCGGTTTTTGTTGTTTTTCGTAGATAAATGCAGCGTTTTTTGTAATTACCACTTTCGTTATTTAAGCTGTTTTAATATTTAATAAATATCTGTAAATCAATTATTTAAATATTAATCAAACAGCTTTAAGGTGTAGCAAAGTGTAGCAAAAGCGTAGCGTTTCCCTGTGTAAAGCGTAGCAGTTTGTTGCGCTTTTGCTACAGCAGGTCATTACCTGTCAACCGCCTGCTGAAACTGCGCCGGGTAACGCTGCCCGTGTATGGTGATCCCCGTCAACGCTTTTTCAATCTTGGCTTTATCATCGCCGGTTAGCTCGATAGCTACCGCGCCGATGTTTTCTTCCAACCGGTGCAGTTTGGTAGTGCCCGGTATTGGTACTATCCATGGCTTTTGCGCCAGCAGCCAGGCGAGGGCGATTTGTGCCGGAGTTGCCTCTTTTTCTTTGGCGATAGCGGTGATCTCCTCTATCAGCACCAGGTTGGCTTTCAAGGCATCATTAGCAAAACGTGGCACTATCTTGCGGAAATCGTTATCTGCAAACTGTGTGTTTTCATTGATCGCGCCGGTAAGAAAACCTTTACCCAGCGGACTGAACGGCACAAAGCCTATCCCCAATTCTTCCAACACAGGCAATATCGCTTCCTCCGGTTCGCGCCACCACATCGAGTATTCGCTTTGCAGTGCCGCCAGCGGCTGTATAGCGTGTGCCTTCCTGATGTTCTGCACACCTGCTTCCGACATGCCGAAGTACTTCACCTTCCCTTCCCATATCAGCTCCTTAACCGTGCCTGCTACATCCTCGATAGGTATTTTCGGATCGACGCGGTGCTGGTAGAACAGATCTATCCGGTCGGTTTTCAACCGCTGTAACGATTCCTCAGCTACCTTCCTGATATTTTCCGGACGGCTGTCCATGCCCTGCGCCGGTACGCCGTTTAAAAAGCCAAATTTAGTGGCTATAACTACCTCGTCCCTGAATGGGGCAAGCGCCTCGCCTAATAATTCTTCATTTAAGTAAGGACCGTATGCCTCGGCGCTGTCAAAAAAAGTGATCCCTTTTTCAAATGCTGCGCGCAGCAGCTTTATTGCTTCCTGTTTGTCGGTTGCCGGGCCTAAGCCAAAGCTCAACCCCATGCAGCCCAGGCCTAATGCCGAAACCTCAAGCCCGCTGTTTCCTAATTTTCGTTTTTGCATAGTCGATTTAATTTTTGTTTACCATGCAAAAGTACCGCCAAGCGCAGGGCGGCAGTTAACAATTATCAAACAATAAAATAAGGATTTCAAATAATTGTGATGGTGAAAATGCCATAAGGGGATTAGTGTTTTAAATTCCCTCCCAGGGGAGGGGCGCGCTGGATGGAGCAGTGGCAGGGAGGGGTTTAGTCACCATGTATAACGCATAAACCCCTCCCTGCCTTCGCGCGAAGCCCATCACACCCCTCCCCAAGGAGGGAATTTAAAAACAGCATCTTCGAACCACATTCACCCCCATCACACCCGCAGCGATCTCGGTATCGCCCCCGTCAGGCGTTTAAAGTAATTGTTAAAATAGGTGGGATACTCAAAGCCCAGTCCGTAAGCAATTTCGGCAACATTCCAGTCGGTATGCTGCAAAAGCGCTTTGGCTTCGCCGATGATCCGCTCCGAAATATGTGCCGTTGTGGGTTTGCCGGTTACCTCCTTCACCGAGCGGTTAAGGTGATTCACGTGTACCGAAAGCTGGTCGGCATAGCTCTGCGCGGTCTTCAGCTTCAGCGGCTGTTCAGGTGTTTCAATAGGGAATTGCCGTTCAAGCAATTCTAAAAACAAGGAGGTAATACGTTCCGAAGCATTATGATGCTTAATAAAATTCTCAGTAGGCCGCATGCGCAGGGCTTCGTGAATAATAAGGTCAATGTAATTGCGTACTACTTCATTTTTATAAACATAGTCCGTCTCCTGTTCGGCAAGCATCTTTTTAAAAATCGTAACCACAAACTCCTCCTGGTTTTCATTCAAATTAAACACCGGCTTTGTACCGAGCTTAAACAATGGCGACTCCTGCAAACTTTCAGACCGGTGGCCGGCATTTAAAAAGCTTTCGGTAAACAGGCATACATAACCGGTCTGTACCGGCTCCAGCCTTTCTATAGAATACGGCACACGCGGGTTTGAAAAAAACATAAAACAGCCATCCATGCTAATGCTCTTATCCGCATAATGAATCAGGTTTTCCCCCTTTATCATACAAACCTTATAAAAATCGCGACGGCTGTAGTTTGGCGCACCGCCCAGGTTAGGGTCTACAGGGTAAACCTTAAACCCTTTTAATTTCAAATCGGATATATTATGCCCGGTAGGCGTTACGGTTGCTTTCTCACTCATAAAGCAAAGTTAAGAAAATCAAATAAAAAATATCTGAACTCGAATTGTAAGAATTTAGGGAATTATCAGAATGTAAGGAGAATGGGCAGAAGTGTTAATATAGCGGATATTAACTTCCGAAGTTACAAACTTCGGAAGTTTGATATGAGGAAGCACGAGTTACATGGCGTTGCCTGCGGCCCGCGCTATCCGTTCATACTGCGCGAGGCCTTAGCCACGATGGCCGGTATCCACTACTATCGCTAACGCGGATTGGTTCGGAAGGAAATGAGCGTTGTCATGTTGAGGTACTCGAAACATAAGCGCAAAGGCCTGACGCAAATTGTCTGAACCATGATTTATAGGATTAAAAGATTACCTTGATGCACCCCTCCCACGTCATTGCACTTCTGGTTTAAGAGTTAGCACAGCGCTCTTAAATCCATAATGAAATGCAGGACTCCGTCCGGAATGTTTGAGAATAGAGCCAGTCACGAAGGAAAAAGCACGTTGCCATTTTAAAATTAGATTAATTGAGCCGGACGGAGTCCTTAACTTTCTAAGTTAGATTTAAGAGCGCTGTGCTAACTCTTAAACCAGTGAGGAGAATTACTATGATTCCCCCGCCACGTCATTGCGCGGAGTGAGCAGGCCAGTGCGAGCACAACGACAAAGCAATCTCTGCGTTTACAGGTATGCGCCATTGTCTAAACATCCATTAATAGTATAGAAATTTTTCTTATTGACAATAATTTTGCATTAAAGCTTTTTTAAAGTAGTGTCAAGATATTTGTTGATATGTTTAACGACTTTGCCAATAAAATCTTTATAACTTTTGACTGTTACTTCAGTAAGTTGATCATTGGAATCTTCATGGATTATATTGTGTCTTCGATTTAATATCTCATTGAGTTTCAGAATATCAAAACTTACATTTTCAAATATATCTTTACCTTCAATTTGTCGGAATAATTGTTTTAACTCAGTGAGTCCTTGTTTACCTAATGGATATTTTTTGATAATTTCCATCGACGATGGGATAATCTCATCGTCGTTACACATGCTATGCAAATTTTCGACGATCGATTTAATTTCATTCAACTTTTTTTCACTATAAGTTGTTGGATTTTCAAGTGATTGATGTATCCTATTTTGATCGATAAGTAATTTTAGTGATTGTAACCGGAGATATAAGGGAAGCTGACGATTCTGTTTATTAGATTGTTTGATTTCGTAGTGATATTCGTCCAATATTTTTTCAACGAATACCTGAAATTGTGTCACAATTAAAACCACACCCAGTTTCAAAAACAAATTTCTATTTTCATCATGCCCCCAAACGCCTTCCTGCTTGGCGAATGTCATAAGAATTGTAATTCTAGTTTCAGACTTGAAATAGTCGTTTGTAGCTTCAAACCGATAGGACATTTTCTAATTCTTTAATCCAAAGATTGATTCGAAAATTTACTACGTCGCTATCAGTGGTTCTTAAAGAAATGGAATTTCTAAAATTCTCATTAGATTTAAGTAATCTCTCAAGCGCTTTAATTATTTCTTTTTTCTTTGCTACTAACTCTTTTAAATTGAATAAATTAAAGCTAATACTTATGATTTCACCTATTGATTTATTGAATTTAATATAGTCCGTGAGCGGATCTTTAAAAGCTTTTTGCTCACCGAATACAGCAATGACTTTATTAATATTCTCATTAAAGCGATTTATTATAGAATTAGCTTGTTCTGAATTCATAGTGGTAGTCCGCTTCATATAATCATTAATGAAATTTACCATCCTGCCAGAGTATCCTTTTATAACATATTTTCCAGCCTCATTCAATTCTAATTTTTCTTGCAGGGCTAGTATCCGTATAATGAATTCAACATCTAAAAAGCGTTCTTGCGCTTTCTTAAGTTTTAATATACGCTGAAATGGTTTGTTTTGATTAACAAACAACTTCACAGCATCATTCAATGGACCTCTATAAAGGCAATTACGCAATTCTTGATAATTGAGAGATACGGCTCCTTTGTTCAAGCGCATAAATATGTCGTACTTTATATCGTCATGACTATCTTTTTTGATGACATTAATGCGCATTAATCCATCATTAAGCAATGATTTGGCTTTGGGGGGCAAATCTTTATACTTTAACCCATCTAGCTCTGTAATAATTTCTAAGCTTTTGAGAGCATACTCATTTTGATAAAATCTTACAAGTGTATTTAGCCTTTGCAGCCCATCTAGAACAAGCCATCTCCCATCTTCTTCTTCTGCAAAATACAAGGGTGGAATAGGTACATTCATTATCACACTCTCAATTAGTTGTGAAGACCTATCTGTTTTCCAAATAAAGTTTCTTTGAAATGGTACTTCCAATATGATTTTAGGAATTTTTCCACTCATTAAATCAACTAAAAAATCGATTGAATAATCATATGAAGATGTATTTAAATACCGTTTTTCTTTAGGTATTTCAAGGCCCATACGATCTTCTGTGCTTTCTAAGCCATTTGTATCTTTCATTATCGATAGGTGTAAGTAATTAAGAATTTAGGTTTGTACATATTTTATTATTTAGCACTAATATACAATCAATCTTAAAGAATCATTAATAAAGATATTATCTACCTAAGTTGTCAGTAATTCTAACAAAAACAGCGGACTATGCAGCCTACGCCCAACTCTGGAGTGAGTATGAAGGGTAGAGTTGCGCGAAAAGGCTACTCTTGACAATACCAAATTTTGCCAACTTGTAGATAGGTACGAATACTCAGCGTTTTGGCCAACCTGTCATAGTCGCCAGATTGGGGACTGAATTTTAGATAATTTAATTAGAGCAAGTCCCCGCTCCCGCAAGCGTCCTCGCTTGTGGACATTATGTAGGTATCAAAGATACATGAACAATATTATTGCAAAAACGAGGGATTGGAATATCAACGAATCAGTCCGAAACTTCAAATTTACCACAAGCGAGGACGCTTGCGGGAGCGGAGAGTTGCGCCGTTTACAAAACTTCATAAGTTTGATATGAGGAAGCAGTATACACCTAATCTCTAATCCACTAATCTCTAATCTCTAATCACCCCCCACAGGCTTCAGTTTATAACTGAAGCCTGCAGATAAAGAAAGTTTGCAACTTTCTTACCTTTGCCACATGATTGAAGTCATCCTCAAAAAAGGAAAAGAAAAAGCGGTATTGCATCGCCATCCCTGGGTTTTCTCAGGTGCTATAGAACATGTAAAGGGCAAACCGGCCAATGGCGATATCGTTCGCCTTACCGATGCCAAAGGCGGCTTTATGGCTTACGGGTTTTATAATGATCAATCACGCGTGGCCATTCGTTTGTTGGAATGGGATGAAAATATAGCCGTAAATGATGATTGGTTCCGTAACAAAGTAGCCGGAGCGGTTGCCGGGAGAAGTGAATTACTGGCAGATGGCAAAACCAATACTTGCCGACTGATCTTCAGCGAAGCGGATTACCTGCCGGGGTTGATCGTTGATAAATACGCCGACCATCTGGCCGTGCAAGTACTTACGTCAGGCATTGAAAATGTAATGCCGGTGATCATAGACGAACTGCAGCGCCTGCTGAACCCAAAAAGCATCTTCGATAAAAGTGATGCCTCATCGCGTGAGCATGAGGGTTTACAAACGCAAAATATCGCACTTACTACCTCGCAGCCGCCTGAAAATGTGCTGGTGAGGGAGAATAACATCCTTTACAATATCAACATCGCCGAAGGCCAGAAATCCGGCTTTTACTGCGACCAGCGCGATAACCGTAAAATACTTGCTGCACATGCCAAAGGTAAAAAAGTACTGGACTGCTTTTCGTATACCGGCGGCTTTACGCTTAACGCCCTGCAAAATGGCGCAGCAAGCGTTACCAGTGTGGATAGCTCGGCTTTAGCTATAGAGACTTTAAAGGAAAACATCAAACTCAATAATTTGGATGGCGCAAAACATACTGCTATCCAATCCGACGTAAACAAGCAATTGCGGGTATTTCGCGAGCAGGAAGAGAAATTCGACATCATCGTACTCGACCCGCCAAAATACGCACCATCCCGCTCCGCGCTCGACAGGGCTTCACGTGCTTATAAGGATTTGAACCGTTTGGGAATGTTATTGCTGAATGACGGCGGATTATTGGCCACTTTCTCCTGCTCCGGCGCAATGGATATGGAAACCTTTAAACAGGTACTCGCCTGGGCCGCGCTCGACGCCGGTAAACAAGTACAGTTCATCTACCAGTTCTGCCAGCCGGAAGATCACCCGGTAAGGTCGTCCTTCCCGGAAGGGGAATATTTGAAGGGATTGTTGTGTCGCGTAGTGAGTGGTTGATTGAGTTGATTAAGTGAATGGTTGTTATATACCTAACTATTCACCCAATCAACCGCTCACCATTCTCTAATTTCTTAACCATTCACCTAATCAACTAACCTTAATCGAACTGCACGCTGCCGTAGCTGGCATTTATGCTGATGCTTTTGCCTGAACCGCCTTTGCCTATGTAACCTTTGTAATTTTTCGTAGTATGGGGGCCCTTGTCATTATCGCCGGGTGTTTTGCTGGTGATGGTAACCGCATGACTATTATTATTATAGTTAAAGTCACCGTAATGAACGTTTATGTCAAAGTCGATATTTTCATCACCGCTAAGGCCTACGTTTACGCTTGAATAGGAGGTGTTTACTGCAAGGCGGTCCACATTTCTGTCCATATCCTCAATTTTCAATCCGCCGCCATAGCGTATATTAAAAGCGCCGGACTCTCGTAGTTTATTGATATTGATGCCGCTGTAGCTGGCATTAGACTGTATCCTGTTTACTGTGCCAATGGAAAGGTTGCCATATGACAGGTCGATCCAGGTTGAACCCAGATTAGCCAGGTCGATATTGCCATAGCGTTCCCTTATGGTACTTTCACCACTTAACGATTTGCCATGTAACGACCCATAGGAACATTCAACAGTTATGCGACCGCTCAGGTCAGGCAGTTCAATATTTCCATAGCGGTTGCGGATCACCAGCTCATTACGCGAAGGCATATATACGGTATAATTTATGCTGATGCTATGATCGCCCCAATTGCCGCCGCCGAATATCGTTTTCCAGATGCTTTTGGCTTTGTCTATATCTGTCCTGAATGCTACGGACGAGCCGTCTTTTGCATCGCTTATGCTCACATCGTCCAGCATATCTTTTTGTTGGCTTTCACTTCTTGCTGATGCACGTATCTGCACATCTACTTTAAAGTAGTTCTTGTCCCATGTATTTACCACGATGGAACCATAGCTATTATCGATCACCAGCTTATCATCTCCATCAGCAGGGTAAGTTTTGCTATAGCTTTTGGATGAAGGGCTATCCTGTATCTCTTGATTGTTCGCATGGTTATGCGATTTTTTTATGGCGATGTGCGGTATTTTCCCGTCGACTTCAATATTTGCATCCTTCAAGGCATCGCTTACCTGGTCGCCTGCAGATGCAATAACGTTTTTCAGGTTATTCACCTGCGATGACAGCCAGTTACCGTCAACTTTTACCGATACCACTTCGTCATTAGCCGAAACACTTACGTTGACTGGTTGGGCCGCCTCTACCGGCTGCGCAGGTTGTGCCGGCTGCACGGGTTGAACAGGCTGTACCTGCGCCGAGCATACCGTCCCCGCTATGAGGCACAAGGTTAATACTGTTGCTACCGGTTTATATATTTTTACTTTCATTTGTCTGGTCGCTTTTTACTTCGTTAAATCGCTCTATTACGCTCAGCTGGCGGTTCAGCACATCCAGTTGTACCTGCAAAGTCCGGATCATTTCGCGCAGTACAAGCTCCTGGTTAGGGCTGTTTGCCAGCTCGGCGTTTAGTTTTTTATAGGTCGAATCCATTTTGGATATTTCACCGCTGAATTCTTTATACAGTTCAGGATCGGTTTGGGCCACTTTTTTCAGCTCAACACGTTTGCTTTCTACCAATGAGGCATATTGCATCTGCTGTTTTGCATATTCGGGGTTGATTGCAGCAAGATCAACCTGCCGGTGTTCAACGCTTCTGAAAAATATTACAAACCCCAATCCCATAAATACCACTATAGATGCGGCAACCCGCAGCACAAAACCTAATGAAAAGGTTTTGGCCTCACGCTTTTTTGGCGCCGGCTCCTCATCGGGCAGTTGCATTTCTATTTTGCCCCACAGGCCGGCCCGTGGTTCCAGGTCGTCAAATTCTTCCCTGTTTGCTTTAATGAAATCTTCCAATCTCTTGCTCATTATGCTATCCCTCTTCCTTTTAAAATGTCCATTAATTTCCTTTTTGCCCTCAAAAACTGCGTTCTCGAGGTGTTTTCTGATATATCCAATATCTGCCCGATCTCCTCATGGTCGTAACCTTCCAGCAAATACAGCGAAAGCACCACGCGGTAACCTTCGGGCAGCAGCTTCATAGCGTCCTTTACCTGCGCCACTTTTAGTGTTACTTCCTCGTCGTCTTCAGCCTCTTCGTCAGGTATGTTTTCCAACTGATCGTGCTCCAGCGCTACCATATCCATTTTGCGTTTGCGCAATAGATTAATAGAGCGGTTAACAACAATCTGTTTCAGCCAAAGCCCGAATGTGGTCTCCTGCCTGAAATCCTTTACCTTATTAAAAGCATCCAAAAACGCTTCCTGCAAAACATCTTCCGCCTCGGCAATATCGCCCACTATCCTGAAGGCAACATTTAGCATCGCCTTTGAATATAACTTGTAGAGCTCGTAACAGGCCTTTTTGCTGCCCTGTTTGCAAGCAACTACCAGATCGTAGTGTTTATCGATGTATACGGTTTCCAATTTTTGCAGCTTTCAGGTAATAAGACACAGCGTTTTTCGGGACGTTGCATGAAGGTAGGATTTTTTTACTTTCCAACCCATGGCTGTGTCCTCACAGCCATGGTTAAGAAGTTGTTTGTGAGACACAAACAACGGGTAAGGTTATATAAGGTGGAAAATCTTCAAATTATAGGTGCAAAATAAGGGCGTTGCCGCAGCCTGCGCTGAGGCCCTCGAAGCGGCCGGGCTGTTCGCTCATACTGCGCAGGCCTTAGCCACAAGGCAGGTATCCGCTGCCATCCCTAACGCAAATTATCTGAACCATGATTAAACTGATTTAAGGATTTCCGTGATGCCTACTGGTCAAACTAACACGTAGCCAGGAATTCATCTATCACTTCCACCGCTTCATCATACCTCCCCTGTTCCGAACCCGATATCACCACATAATTTGCATTCAGCGCCTTCAGCTCTTTATGCCAAACGTCCATAAAATGCTCGCGCATGTGCGGAAAATCGCGCAGCGGATCCTCTTCCCATGGCAGGTCGATATTCAGCAGCAGGTACAGGTCGTAGGGGTGTTTGGGCAACTCGTCCAAAACCTCCTGCGGTGAGCTTCCAAAAGTATAATCGCTCCAGATCTTTACGGTGATGAAGGTGGTATCGCAAATAAGCAGCTTATTGGCTTTGGGCAAATATTCTTCTTCCAGCTCCAGTTGACCGTAAAACATATTGATCTCGTCCTGCCAGGTGCAGGGCTCGGTAAGCTTTTCGCAATAGCTGCGCGCAAATTCGGGCACCCAAACGGTATGATAATGCTCCGCTAAATAAGCCGACATGGTGGATTTACCCGTCGATTCAGGCCCGACTATGGCTATTTTAATGATGTGATCTGCTGTCATCTTTCCAGTTTTGGAACACGTGTGGGCGTATCTTTACCCGAAATGATCGAGCCTGAGCTCAATGCTATCGCACGGATGGTTGCCACAATGTTATCTACATCCAGCGTCTGCAATTCATCGCCTACGGTGTGATAAAGGGAATCTATGTCGATCTGGTCGGTGGAAATGGTATGTGCCGGTACGCCCACTTTGGCAAGCGATGCGTTATCACTCCGATAGAAAAGATCCTGTGCCGGGTATGGATCGGGATAGAATTTAAATGGCGTGCCTTCCAAATTCCTCTGCAATATCGGGCCAAAATCAGAACGGTTGAAACCCGTAATAAAGGCGCTGTTCTGCCCAAATTTTGATGGTTTGCCTATCATTTCAATATTGAACATCGCCACCACTTTATCCGGGTTAACGGTTGTTGCAAAATGCTGTGAGCCTAATTCGCCAATTTCTTCCCCGGTGAAAGCCACAAATACCAGCGTACGGGCATTGTTATTTATCTTTTTGAAGTATTTAGCTAATGTAATAACCGCTGTTGTGCCTGATGCATCATCATCCGCCCCATTAGCAATGCTATCACCTTTAACTGCCGGCAATATGCCTAAATGATCATAATGGCCGCCATAAACTACGTATTCATCGGCGCGCGTTTTGCCGGGGATCATTCCCACGATATTAAAAGCGGGCAATTCTTTAGTTTCGGCAATGCCATCTACCTTAAAAGTTTTTACATCATCAAATTTACCCATCACAATCACTATCGGCGGGTTTCCGAGGCTTGGCTTCACGGTAACTTTGCCCATGATGGCATTGGCATGAAGATGCCCGAAATACTCTGCAAATGAATTGTCCATCAAAATCAAATGCTTTTTATGGTCGGAAACAAAACCGCGGTACACAACGCGGAAGTTTGCATCTTTACTGATCACGTTAACCTCCACGCCGCTGTCCTGCGTCCAGTTAAAGGATTCGCCCGAAATGGCGCAAACGCTTTCAGCAGCAATTGGCTGACCGTTAATGCTGCAGCTCAGACTTGTTGTTTTGCTACGGAAAAGGGTAAGATTTTGCCGGTAACCATCATTGCCGCTCATGGGCACCAGTCCTATCTTTTTGTATTGCTTTTCGATAAACTGCGCTGCCCTTTCAATACCCGGCGTAAATGTGCCGCGCCCCTCCATTTTGTCAGACGAAAGCGTTTTAATGACTTTATAAACATACTTCCGCTTGATCAGTTTATTAACGTCCTGGCTAAACGCGCTGCAGGCGGCAAGTATAAAGGCAGATGCCAATACTATCTTTTTCATACTTATTTAACTTTTGATGATAGCCATTTATTCCTGAAATCCATTTGTTCCTGGCTGGGCTGTTTGCCGGTTTTCTCAAGCGTCACCACTTCCAGTTCGGGCGATTCTTCCAGTGTAAGAGTTGTTTCATGTATGCCTGTGCGGTTTTTGTAACTTACAACCATCTTATCGCCGATATTTTTAGCTGCTACTATCGCAGACAGATCCTGTATCGATTTGATATCTTTTCCATCGGCTTTAGTTACGAGGTCGCCTGCATCAAGCCCGGCTTTATACAACGGCGTACCGATCATAGTACCACCTTGTATCAACCAGCCATCGTTATTTGTAGCACCCATTCCTCCGCGACCTCTGCGCCCGCCGTACAGCGGCCCTGCCCAGGCTTTGCCCGGCGCAGCTTTTTGCATCACCAACCCTGCTTTTGCCAGCAACGCGGCATAATCATTCTTGTCGGTACCGTAAATGTATTTTCTAAAGAAGTCGTCGGCAAACTTGGGGTTGTTGGTGAGTTTGGCCAATACTTTTTGCAGGTCGGCAATAACATACGGGTGCTGCACTTTGCCCAATGCCAGCCATACGGCGCGCATATAATCGTCCAGCGTAAGGTTGTAATCGCTGCGCAGGCGCAAATCGAGCGCCAGGGCTGTTGCACCGCCATAAGTATAGTAGCTGGTGAACATGTTTTCCATGTTTGTTTGGTCGTTAAATATGCCTGCATCGGCAAATACAGCATAGCGGCTCATCTGTGTTTCAGGATATTTGGCCGCGCCCGGTGTATTTAAAATTTGGTTGATCAGCTGGCCGCTGATGGTTTGGCAATATTCATCAACTGTATGGAAACCGGCACGCTCCAGCAGCAATTCACCATAATATTGGGTAAAGCCTTCGGCAAACCAAAGCTCGCTGGTCATATCAGCATGTTCAAAATTGAAGGGTTCTAATGATTTCGGCCTGATGCGTTTTACATTCCAGCTATGAAAATATTCATGCGCAAATGTGCTCAGCGCCCTTGTTTCGTTGCCCTCTATCTTATCAAAAGTTTGAACGATGCAAGTCGAATTGCGATGCTCCATGCCATCTCCCGAGTTGGTTGGATAGATATCATCTATAAAAGTATATTCGCCATAATCATAGCTTGGTAATTCGCCGTAAACCGCTTTTTCTTCCAGCACTACCTTCTGCACCGATTTGGCAAAATTGTCAATTGCTGCCTGGCTATCGTCTGAATGCGCCACAAGGTTAATGATTTCTGTTTTGCCATCGGTATTCACCACTTTCCAGCTGCTTTCTTTAAAGTTAGATAGCTCGGTTGGGCTGTCCATCAGGTATTGAAGGTTTGGGGCGCTATATACATTATCTCCGTCATGATGCAATTGCGTTGCAACCTTCCAGTTGTATTTATCAAGATCGTCGAACTCAACTTTTATCGCCCTGTCCTGCTGGTTTACGATCCACATAAATGCCGCCGGCATATTTAAGTGTGCGTGGCTTTCATCTATTGCAGCGTAAGTGCCATCTGTATAATTAGCAAATAAGGTATAGCTTATTTTTACCGTCGCGGGGTGGTTTGCATCTACCAGCCACACATCGCCTTCTACCTGGGTAAGAGGGATCGGATTACCGTCGACATCGGTCGCCTTTACATTATATACGTTCTTGCCAAACTCATGCGTGGCATAGCGGCCGGCTGATGAGCGGCTCATACGCACCTTAAATTCGCCGCCGGGCGCCTGTGGTATAGTAAACAACACCTCCGCCTCGTGATGTGCGGCATTGGGGAATGACAGGGTATAAAACAATGACTTATCGGGCGTTTGCGCAAAGCAATTGAGCGCAAATACTATTGCAGTAAACAAAAGGGCGGGTCTTTTCATAAATAATGAGTTTCAGCAGCGAAAAATACTATAAAAATGGGAGAATGTTATTGGATGGATTGTAATACGGCTGATACTTTTTCTTTCAATATCGGAAGATCGTCGATAATTACCTGCCAAACCAATTCAAAATCTACTCCAAAATATTCGTGAACAAGGTAAATTTTGATTTCGTTTCGGCTGTTATATAATTGGCAGCTTCTCCAATTATTTCTAATTGTTTGATGCTTGCGAAACGCATCATGGAATTTGATAAAAAATCCTTTAAATCTGTATCGGAGATATATTTTTCGATCTCAGTAATTGCTTCAAGTATATGAATCAGTCGTTGACGATCACCTATCTTACCTTTCATAAATCAAAACTTTATCAGTTTCTATGAATGGTTTAATGTGATTAGATATCGCACGGGATGAGATAAGATCGACCTTCTTATGAAGAATATCCTGAAGGGCTTGCTGCATAGATATAAATCCAAGCCCGATATGTTTTGTATAATCAAGATCAACGAGTATGTCTACATCACTATCTTGCACAGCCTCATTTCTTGAGTATGAACCAAACAAATAAGCCTTTATTACCGGTTGGTTGGTAAAATATTGCTTTATGATTTGTATGTCACTGGCTGTTAGCTGCATGATAAACAAAAATAATAAATTAAAATGCGTTATCGATTGATCTTTGAGTTCAGCAGCAATCGCTTTTAAAAATTTGCTGTAATATAGCTGGTTTTAGTTCCCCTCTCGACCGCGTGCCGCCTTAGCTTTAGCGGTGGCGCAGAGGGGGTGCGTTGGAAAATGTGCGGCTGCAGGGGTGTGTTATAGCAAAGCAGTTAGGATTGCATAGTTCATAAACACACCCCTGCCATCGCGCAAGGCTTACACACCCCCTCTCTCGAGTTTAAGTTAAACCATAAAATAAAAAAAATCGTAATGTCATCTAACGGTTAATGATAAAATCCAAGCGGCCGGTTGTTAATTTATAATCCATGAAACGTTCCTACGGAACGTAGGACTCATTTCATACGCATTTCTACCCACCAGACGTCCCTACGGGGCGTGGCTTGCAGGTTATACGTCCCGTAGGGACGTCTGGTGGGTAGAAAAACGATTAATATTTACAATTGTGTTCCGTAGGAACACCTGGTGAAATAGTCAACTATACCAGCCATACAATTTTATGGGTTAACTTAAACTTGAGAGAGGGGATCTTTAAACAACTCGCTTTAAAAGCGATTGCCTGTTGAGTTGTAAAATTTCGCGAAACTCTCAAAGTGAAATGACAAAGAGTGTTGTCACACTGAAGCCCTCGAAGTGTCGTGCGCAATGGCCTTTACGGATTATGTCATGGGTAGTTCAGATATAAAGCAATTACATTGACAAGTAATAATTTATATTTGATCTATGCTGACCATCAAAAAGCTCCTAATCGCATTCCTTGCATTCTGCATTTCCGCACAGGCTAAAGCCCAGCTTACACCGTTCGAATTAAGTAAGGACAAAAACTATACGGCCACCTATGCCGAGGTGATCAGTTATTACCAAAAGCTGAACAAGCTTTACCCGCAGCAAATGCACCTGTTCAATTATGGCATGACGGATGTTGGCAAACCGCTTACGCTGATAGTGTTATCGCGCGATAAGGTTTTTGACCCGGCACTCATCAAAAAGCAAAACAAGCGGGTACTGCTCATCAACAACGGTATCCATCCCGGCGAGCCGGAAGGTATTGATGCCAGCATGATGCTTTGCCGCGATTTGCTTAAGGGCAACAAACTGCCAAAAGATGTGGTACTCTGTTTTATAGCGCTTTACAATATCGATGGCAGCCTTAACCGTGGCGTGTCGCGGCCAAATCAAAATGGCCCGCGGGCATATGGTTTCAGGGGCAATTACCGTAACCTCGACCTTAACCGCGATTTCATTAAGGCCGATAGCCGCAACGCCTTAGCTTTTATGCAAATACTGAATACCTGGCAGCCGGAAGTCTTTTTGGATAACCACACCAGCGACGGCGCCGATTACCAGTACGTGATGACGCTGATAGAAACGCAAAAGGATAAGCAAAACCCTATACTGGCGAATTACACTTCCAAAACCTTATCGCTGGAATTATACCGCCGGATGAAAAAGGACGGTTACGAAATGACGCCTTATGTAGAAAGCGAAGAAACATCGCCGGACTCGGGCATCGTTGCGTTTTTAGAGACACCGCGATTTGCTACCGGTTACACTTCGCAGCATAATATCATCAGCTATATTACCGAAACGCATATGCTGAAATCGTTTGATAAACGCCTGTACTCCACTTATGATTTTATGGTGGACCTGATGGACATTTGCCAGCGCGATCATGAACTGATAGGCGAGTTGAAACATAAGGCGGACGAACAGGTAGCGCACCAAAAAACGTTTGCTTTGAATTGGGATGTAGATATGTCGCGGGTAGATACGTTACTGTTTAAAGGATATACCGCCGGTTATAAAACCAGCGAAGTAAGCGGGTTAAAGCGTTTGTATTATGACGAAAGCAAGCCATACACCAAACCGATAAAATATTACGACAATTATAAAGTTACCGCTTCTGCCGATAAGCCGATAGCCTATATCATCCCGCAGGCCTGGGGTAAAGTCATTGATCTGTTTAAACTGAACAAGGTTACCATGCACCGTTTAACGCATGACACTACTTTGGATATGCAGATGTATTATATCGGCGATTTTAAAACTGCCCCGCGGCCATATGAGGGCAATTACCTGCACAGCGATGTGCACCTCACCCCGGTAAATATGCCGGTGAAGTTTTATGAAGGCGATTACGTGGTTTATCCCGATCAGTCCCTGAACCGCTATATTGTGGAAACGCTGGAACCGCAGGGCGTGGACTCGTTTTTTGCATGGAACTTTTTTGATTCGGTATTGGGTGAAAAAGAATATTACTCCGATTATGTGTTTGAGGATATCGCCGCCAAATTATTGAAAGATAACCCCGACCTGCGCAAAAAACTGGATGACGCCAAAGCAAAAGATCCAAAGCTTGCCGGCAGTACATCAGCGCAATTGAATTTTGTATATCGCAATTCGCCGTATTTCGAAAAAACATATCTTCGCTACCCGGTAGGCCGCTTAATGGCCAACACTAAACTCGACTTAAACTAATGCAAGAATATTTGATACAGGCCCCTGTAGCGTCGCTCATCATGGCCATTACCATCGGGGCTTCGCTGTTTGCCTTCTACAACGAAAAATATTATAACAAGTGGATGCTGCATCCCTACTATGTAGCTAAGGGCGAGGACATTTACACCTATTTTACCAGCGCACTGATACATGCAGATTGGATGCACTTGATATTCAATATGTTCTCGTATTTCTTTTTTGCATTCATACTTGAAACTGCAATAGGGCACTGGCAATTCGGTTTGTTATATGTTGCAAGTATGGTGCTGAGCGACATCCCAACGGTTATCAAACACAAAAACAATCCGGGTTATCGTTGCCTGGGCGCGTCAGGGGCTGTGAGTGCCGTGGTTTTTAGTTATATATTGTTTTTCCCGACAAATACAATGCAGCTGATGATATTACCTATACCAATGCCGGCTTACATTTTTGGCATTTTGTATTTGGTTTATTGCCATTTCGCATCAAGGCATGCCCGCGATCATGTTAACCATGATGCGCACTTATTCGGTGCGATAACCGGTATTGTAATCACTGCAATTTTGCACCCGGGCATACTGGGTACATTTGTTAATACGATCAGCGCGGCAATTCAATCGCACTTTCACTGATAAATTTACCGTCACGGTCGAACAGGAAGCTCATCGGGTTTTCAGGATCTTTGATGATCTCGAACAACAGGAAGCCCCAGGGTTTCCAGAAGTTTTCCAACACCTGGCCGTAGGTCTTTTCCGTCCATTCGTCAAACAATGGCTTGCCGCTCATTCCGCGCAGGGGCATGGCTTCTATATAAATATCATCGCCAACGGGCATCACATTGTACTCAGGCAAGCGGTTAAAGAGATAAGCTGAATAAAACACGCGGCCGGAGAATTCCTCAAACTGGATAGGATGCAGCGTATTGCCTTCTATCTTTTCCAAAACTTCACGGTGATAAACCTGGTTAGCGCCATTATCCTGCAGGCAAATGATCAGTCCGAAATCTTTTACACGAAGCGAGAAGGTCAACGTATTGATCTCGTCGCGGTAACTGAATTCATCTTCGCGGTTAGCTACTTTAAATAAAAACAGACTATAAGGCTTAAAATCTTCCAACTGTATGGGTAGATTGATGGTCTGCAACATCAAATGCAACTGGCTGAACTTGTGTTTCATGGCCTCCGACATGTTGAAGCCCTCGCCTTGTGCATGCTGCTGTTTAATGCCCGCCTGGATCTCGTTAAACACGATACCATATAACAGTTTGCCTGCCCATTGAAAAAGCTTCAGCTCATCCAGTTGCTTTACAGCCTCGTAGCCTGCATCAAAAGCCTGTGCAATTTCAGCTTCGAGCGGCTCCAGCCATTGCTCGTTTACCTGTGCGGCGCATGGTATTTTCAGGTCTTTATAGGTGGCCATGCTTTCGTCGAGCATTTTAAAGGGCTGGTCTTCCAAACCATAACGGCTCATCAGCCATTGCGGGAAAACCTGTATGCGTTCCTCTTCGCTTTGCAGCCGCTCGCCTGTTAAAAAGCAATAACGGTTACCGAAGTTGAATTTCTGGAACGGGGAATAAATTTGTGCCGGCATGCGGGCAAAGATAGGCATCAAATTCGCCCATAAAATTTTAGCTTTGAATTTTAACATGGAACTGACGTATAAACCCTTCGAGCTGCAGCTCAAGCACACCTTTACTATTGCCAAATTCTCGCGCACATCAACCCCGGTTATGCTGCTGCAAATTAAGCATGAAGGCGAAACAGGCTATGGCGAAGCATCCATGGTGCCCTACATGGGCGAAACATGGGATACCGCTACGGAATTTTTGAAAAAGGTTGATGCCGGTCAGTTTACATATCCATTTGATTTTGATGAGATAGGCGATTATCTCGATAGTATCGCCCCCGGAAATACAGCGATTAAAGCAGGAATAGACATTGCATTGCATGACCTCGACGGCAAATTAAAAGGTGAATCCTGCTGGAAAATACTGGGCAGCGACCCTGCACAAATGCCTGTAACCAGTTTTACCATTGGCATAGATACGCCCGAGATCATGCGGCAAAAAGTATTGGAAGCCGCCAATGATTTTAAAGTGATAAAAGTAAAGCTGGGACGCGATAATGATAAGGAGATCATCCAAAACATTCGTTCCGTAACCGGTGCGCCGCTGTATGTGGATGCCAACCAGGGTTGGAACGATCGTAAAAAAAGCCTCGACCTGGTATATTGGCTGCAGGAGCAAAATGTGCTGCTAATAGAGCAGCCCATGCTCAAAACCGATTATGACGGGAATGCCTGGCTTACCGAGCGCAGCCCGTTGCCTATCATTGCCGATGAGGCCGTACAGCGCCTGCCCGATGTGGAAAAAGCCAAGGGCGCTTATCACGGCATCAACATTAAACTGATGAAATGCACAGGTATGCACGAGGCTGCCAAAATGATAGCCAAAGCGCAGCAACTCGATCTTCAAATTATGATCGGCTGCATGACGGAAACCAGTTGCGCGGCATTGGCGGGTGCGGCGTTAGCGCCACAATGTGATTTCGCCGATCTGGACGGGCCGTTTTTAACCAGCAATAACCCGTTTAAACTGCCGGAATTTGTGGATGGGAAATGGGTGTTGGGTGATGAGGCGGGATTAGGGGTAAGATCTTTAGATCAATAAATAATTCTTAATTTATAACAGTTCCAAGCCAGGTATATATTGGAAATGTTTTTTATTGAGTGTGTATAGCGGTAAATGGTAATAGATTGCCGTAGCACCAATAAGCATATCAGGTATTTCCGGGCGATGACTTAATGTTAACGTTTTAAACAAATCAATAAAAATGTCATTTATTTCCGTATTGATGGGGATAGGTGTGTATTTATTTAATTGCTTTTCAATTCTTATGAAGTCTGTTTTATCCCTTGCCCCTGCAACAAACTCAGCAATTGTAATACTACTGATGTAAAAGACATTTGATTTAATTTGTTGAACTGCTTCTTTTACATCAGTATTTCCCCGGTAAAGTTCAATAAGTATATTGGTGTCGAAAATTACCATTTAGATGGCCATGTTTGCTGTCTGATGATTTCTGTAGCCGGGAAATCGGGTGCCTGCCCAAAGTTTTCGAACAACTCGCTTATGTCAACATTTTTACCAACTGGCGGAACATGATTTTTCCTATTTTCTGTACTTCTTATCTCAGTTACGGTTACCTCAACCTTTTTACCAAAAAACTTTTCAGGCATTTCAATACTGTGATTTTTTTTGTCAGGTATTAAAATTTGTTTATAAACCATATAGTTTCCTCTTTTATTCAAAAATAAAAAAATTGTTACATAGTTGCGTTAAATTCAAGCACTATTTATCACTCAACATAATCGGGGTCCCCTTCCCTCCACCAATAATTATAACCTTTGCATTTGCTGAAGTAGCAATCTCCTTCTGCGCCAAAATGCTTTGATATTCCAATTGCTGCTGAGTAAGGCCGGTTGAGATGATCTTTTGATAATCTGCAATACCTTGTGCTTCTACACGTTTACGGTCGGCTTCCTGGCGTTCCTTTTGGAGCACAAACTGCATTTTCTGGGCATCCTGCTCAGCCTGTATTTTTGATTCGATACTCTGGCGTACGCTTTCGGGCAGCGTGATGTTACGTACCAGTATTTGCTGTACCTCTAAGCCATTTTTCTCAAAAGACTCACTGATGGTTTTATTGATCTTAAATTGAAATTCCTGGCGTTTTGTCGAGTATAGGTCCACGGCTGCATAAGCTACGGCATTATCGCGTATTGCGGTGCGCGTTTCCGGGCGCACTATTTTGTCCTGGTAATCCTGCCCTATATTTTGATAAATATACGGTGCTTTTGATGGGTTCACCCTATAAAGTATGGAAAGGTCAATGGTCACTTCCAGTCCATCGCTTGAGAGTACACGAATAGCGTCGTCGCCCTCAACCTGTCCTTCATTACTTTTAGCGCTCATAGTATAATTTTGCGTTTGCACGCTAAAAGTGATTACGTTAACCAATGGATTGATAATGTGCGGACCGCTTTCCAGCACATCGGTTTGTACTTTGCCAAACAGCGTTTGTACGCCTACCTGGCCCGGTTCTATTTGTTTGTAACTGGAGGTTAGAATACCCAGCACAATGATAACTATACCAACTGTGCTAACTATACGGGCAAACTTGTTAGTTGGTTCCGGAGAGCGTTTCATCACCATACCCACGATGAGCGCGATGACACCTAAAATTGCGATAAACATATTTGAAATGGATTAGTGGATCAATAGTACACTAATGTCAGGAATTTATTGACACTAATCACACTAATTTTTTAATAATAATTCGTGTGATTAGTGCTATTTGGTTTTGCGCGGTGGGGGCGGCATATTTTTTATCTCCTTCATGATCTTATATTTCTGCATCACGAAGAATACCAGCGCAACAATGCATATGATGATCAGTATATAGCTCCGTCTGTCGAAAGCATAAATGCCGCCCATTACAGCGGCAAAAATGCCTATGTTGTAAAACACATTAAGCAATGCTTTTTTATACATGGCTTAATAAACGTTCATGCCTGGATCGATCTCGCTGGCCCAGGCCAGGATACCGCCATTAAGATTATACAGGTTGGTATAGCCCAACTGCTCCAGTTGCATAATGGCTGCTGCGCTGCGTTTGCCACTGCGGCATTGCACCACAACAGGTTTATCTTTAGCCACTTTGTCGGCTTCTATCAAAATACCACCTAACGGGATCAACGTGCCGCCAAGGTTTGATACTTCATATTCAAAATCTTCCCGCACATCAATGAGCTGAAAATCTTCGCCCTTGTCCATCATTTCTTTTAGTTCCTGTACGCTTATTTCTTTCATGTTGTTGTAAAATAAAAACCAAAGTTAGGTTTTATGTATTAAATATTAGTCGGTTAGCTGTAACATTCACCTGCTAACAGCGTTTCATATATTGAATTGCAATTTTAGTTAATAATTAATGAATAAAGTTACACGCTTCTTCTGGTTTTGTTCAGGAGCGCATATAGATACCTTAAAGAAATACCCCCTCGAACATAATAAATACGTAGGCATCGGTGCTACCATATTTTTTACCGCGCTTTTTGCCACGCTTTCAGGCGGTTACGCCATGTATTTTGTGTTCAACGGGACTCCCTTTGCCGTTATTTTCGCCATCTTATTTGGATTGATTTGGGGCACAGCCATTTTTAATATGGACCGTTATATCGTATCCAGTATTAATAAGGAAGGCAGCACCAATCAACAAATATTGCAGGCCTCGCCGCGTATTTTGCTGGCGATAATGATAGGCATCGTTATATCCCGGCCGCTTGAGCTGAAGATATTTGACAAAGAGATCCGCAATAAATTAAAAAACGCTTACCTAAAAGGACAGCACCGGAAAATTGACACGCTGGAAAAGACCTACAACCAGAAATATGCCATGGAGATGGGCAAAAATTCCGATCTGAAGAAGCAGCGGGATTCGCTTGAAAAAGACATCAACCAATCGCGCTACCAGCTTAACCAGGAAGTTTTTGGGGATAAAACCAATCAGACTTCAGGCATAGTAGGTTATGGTACGTATGCCAAACAAAAGCAGGCTGTTTTACAGGAAAAAGAGGACAGGCTAAAAAACGTAATGGATAACGAGGATAAGCTGGATGGCTACCTCGCCCGGCGAAAAGATTATGAAGGGCTTAACGATACCAGGCTGTTTTCAGATCATCAACTGGATAGCCTGGCCAACATAGCAGGCTTTGCCGACCGTAACTGGGCGCTCGGCCAGTTAGGCTATAACGATGACGGCAGTCGTAATCTGGATACTTTCCTGGCCGAAACGTTTATCAGCTGGCTGTTTATCCTGTTTGAATGTTTACCGGTATTTGTAAAGCTGATGTCGCCCAAAGGGCCTTATGATGTGGCAGTAGGTAAACTGGCCGAAGCCAACATCCACACCGCCGAGCGTGATAAGGAACGGGAAATAGAAGTTACAGACAATGTTTATGACCATAGCCTGGATACAGATATTGAGAAAAAGAAAAAGTTGATCTCCGGCCAATCGGAATATGACCTGGGCAGGCACCGGTACGATTAAGGCTTTTGAATTTCTTCCTGCGTTTTCTTAGGCAGGCTTTTCAAAACGAGATCGTATGAGTGATCCATCATTTCGCAAAGCTGCTTATGGGTTAGCTGTCCATCCATGTACACCGTGTTCCAATGCTTCTTGTTCATGTGGTAGCCGGGCTTAACCTCGCTATAGCGTTCGCGCAGTTCGGCGGCCAGTTCAGGGTCGCATTTTACATTAAAACGGTTTGCTTCGGTAAGGCCTATCAGCAGAAATATCTTTCCGCCAACCCTGAAAACAAGCGTTTCTTCGCCAAAAGGAAAATCTTCCGTTACGCCTTTCAGGTGCAGGCAATGATCGCGTAGTTCTTCGATATTCATAACTTAGTATTCGTTCCTTATACGTTTGGTAAACGCACGGATGAGGCCGAAGTTGTATACCAGCCCAATGCTTATCTGGCGGTATTGGTCGGGAAAGTTATTTTTGAATTTTTGGATCGGGTCATTATATCCGTCAAGCCCTTCACCAAAAACAACATGGTGCACATATTCTATATGGAGCCGTAGATAGGGCTCGTCATACTCGTTATAAAACTTAAATTCATAACCCACTCTGAAGTTTACATCCGGGTCGGTGCTGCTGTCAGTACCCGGAAATTTGTATGTGCCGGCCGGATAGCCCTGTGAAAACAGGTCATATCGCTGGTTCTGTACATTATCCTTTACCATTCCTCCGCCAATACCCAGGTAGGCATTTTTAAGTACGTTCATGAAGTCGTTGTCCTCGTAATCCACCACCTGTCCCAATTGCAGGTCTGCATGTATCAATACAGCAGTATAATTGTTCACATATTCCCTCGAGTACGGATCTGTAACACGGCTGCCTCCCCATAAACGGCCACGCTGGATCTCGAAAGTAACCGGGAAATAAGGACTTGGATAGTACGTATAATAAACGCCTACTGCTAAAGTGTTATTTTGTTTGGCAACGTTGGTAAAACCGCGAATAGTGCTGATATCAAATCCAACACCGGAAGGCATGAAATTATAATCACCCTGGGCCTTTGAGATAATTGCGGAAAGAATGAAAATAAAAAGTAAAAATATTCTTTTCAAAAGCCTGTTATTATTCGAATTTTACCAAAAATAGTACTGAGCAGGGTTTTATACGTACCAAAAATAACACTTGTTCCAATATAATGAATTATGATACAGAATAAGTTAGTAAATTTAACTGCAGCTGAGCGTTTTTTGCGCTATGTGAAAATCGATACACAGTCTGATCCCGAATCTCCGACCTATCCATCTACCGAAAAGCAAAAAAATCTTGGCCGCCTGCTGGTTGAAGAATTACTGGCCATGGGCATAAACGATGCACATATGGATGATTTCTGTTATGTGTATGCTACCATGCCTTCCAATACGGATAAAAATGTGCCGGTGATCTGCTTCTGCTCACATATGGATACCTCGCCGGATTGCAGCGGCGAAGGTGTAAAACCTATCATCCATTATAATTACCAGGGAGAAGATATCGTATTGCCTGATGATAATTCGCAGGTACTGCGCATGCATGAGCATCCCGATTTGAAAAATCAAATTGGTAATGACATCATCACCGCTAGCGGTACAACCTTATTAGGGGCCGATAATAAAGCCGGCGTTGCCGAAATTATGGATGCCTGCTATCAATTGGTCAATAACCCGGATATTAAACACGGCGATATCCGTATCCTTTTTACGCCCGATGAGGAAATAGGCCGCGGCGTAGATAAAGTAGACATCAAGAAACTTGGTGCATACGCGGGTTATACTATAGATGGTGAAAGCGCCGGTCATTTGGAAAATGAGACTTTCAGCGCCGACGGCGCCAAGCTGGTGATCAACGGCATCAGTGCACATCCGGGTTTTGCAAAGGATAAAATGGAGAGCGCCATAAAAATTGCCGGGCAGATCATCGCTTCATTGCCGCTTGACCTATCGCCGGAAGGCACTGAGTTGAAACAAGGCTTTGTGCACCCGGTAAGCATAAGCGGCCACGTGGAGCAGGCCACGATCGATTTCATCATCCGCGATTTCGACGAAGCCAACCTGCACCACCACGCCGATTCCATTCGCCGCATTACCGAGATCATTTTAAAAAGCTACCCCAATTCAAGCTACGAGCTGCACATCAAACCCCAATACCGCAACATGAGGGTAGTGTTGGACGAGCACCCGCAGATAGTGGAATATGGTATGGAAGCTATCCGCCGCGCAGGTCTCAATGCCAAACTGGAAAGTATCCGCGGCGGTACCGATGGCTCCCGGCTATCGTTTATGGGTTTGCCTTGCCCCAATATCTTTGCCGGAGAACATGCCTTCCATGGTAAGCAGGAATGGGTGAGTATACAGGACATGAATAAAGCGGTGGAAGTGATCTTGAATTTGTGCGAGGTTTGGGAAGAAAGGAGTTAAAGACTTACGCTGTTTTGCCGCAAATTTATACTTTTTAATCAGTTTTAATCAAAAAAGTTTAGCGTTAATTTGCGCGAAATCAGCAGTGCTAAAATTTCTTAATTGCTGAATATCAGTTATTTATATATTTACTTACTGTAGCAAAGTGTAGCAAAAGCGTAGCGTTTTTGTGTGTAAACCGTAGCGGTAACGTCTACATCCTGCTACACCTGCCTGCCGCAAGGCTGGCAAAATGGTATCAGCATAATATTTCATTTATCCGGCAAACCGTTTAACTCATCAATCATTGCAGGTCTGCGCGGATATTTCAATTTTAGTTTTTTCGCCACTGTAAGAACTTGTTCCCGGCCAGACGGAATATCTTTAATAATTTGCTTCATCTTAGCAACCAGTGCGGCGTAATGATCGCGGTTACTGCTATCATCGCCATCTTGTTCAAGCGCAGGCAAATACATTTGCAATAATTCTTCCGGATATTGTTCGAGGAGATAGTTGCTGTAAAGCATTATTGTATCCAACTTTTCTTCTTTTTTAACCAAGTCTAAAAGGCGGTCCAAATATTGTTCCTCAATATAAACAGGCGCCAGGGCATATATTAATTGCGTATTAACACTTCCCCATTTTTTATTACCGTATTCCCGGTTTATTTTTTCAATAATAACATTAATCTCCTGCTCAATTACATCATTCCATTCGGCCCGGGTATAGGTTTTTTTCCATTTGGAATAATGCTGTCTGTCAAAAGAGTGTTCCAGCGCAAATTTTTTGTTGTATCGGCGTACAAGTTCCAGATCATTTTCCAGTTCGGCAATATGTAACAGCTCTTTCTCCCATTTTGCTACCGTACCAAACTCCTTGTTTTTCTCGGCTATTTCCATACCGCCGGCAATCATTAATTTGGCATTTGCAAAATCTTTCTTTGCCATCAGCTTATCCACTTCTCCCTGCCTTACCGATGCAATGTCCAAATTACGGATAATTAGTAGCGCTGCTTCATCTGAATTGCCGGTTTTCTCCAGAAAATCGATCTTTTCCGTATTAAAAAAACGCCGGCTATAATCATCGTATTTCCCGGTAAGCCTTGTCAGTTTTGCGTCTGTAAATACTAAAAATTCTTTATGCTTACCAAGTTCAATGGCAAGTAATTTGTAAGTGTAAAATAATTCATAACCAAAATCACCATAACCAAAATAAATATCGTTCTTCAATTCATTTTGTAAAATGTTAAAAATCGTTTCCTTCATGTCAGCTACCGCAGACCCTGCTATTTCGCCTATCAATTCAATGATGTTACATAACGTATCACCTATTGCCCCGCTTGAATCATCACAATAAGTTATTACTTCCATCATTTCTTTTAATAGTACACACGCAACAGCAAATGCATCTGCATAGTTATTTTTATTAAATAAATGCTGAGCATCCCCAATAAACTTATCTATTTCTCTTGCTAACCCAGATGACGAGCGATAATCGAGAAAACCCCGGCTTGAATATTGTTTTATCAGCTTTTTAATAAGGCTGCTATATTTCTCTCCAATATCAATGCTTTCATCTTTATCTGCGAAATAGATCTCAAAGGCGGTCTTAAAGTCTTTATTTTTAGCAGCGTAATAACTTATAAATGTCTTAAACTCCCCGGTGTTAATTTTTGAAAGCACATCTTCAAACCGGCCCTTTTTATTTACCTTATTCTTCGGTTTAGTCTTATTGTTTTTTAACTCCTCGCGTAAATAAAAAAATACCGCGACAATATGTTTGCATACATCGCCATCATAAGGGCAATCGCAAAAGCACTCATTTATTGTTTGGTCATTTTCCAGGGATACCGTAACCGTGTAAAACTCCGTCCCGGCCACTTCAGCTGTCCATATACCATTAATTTCTTCGATATCTGAAACAGTCCCATCCAAATAATAACCGTTCCCCCGGTTTAAAATAGTTTTATTAACTAACCGGTCAAAATTATCGAGTGTTAATGTATAAGAATCTGGCGTCATTTAAATTGTTCAATTGATTGAGTTATTGCAATTTATTAAAAAGGCTATAATTTCGTGTTATAATTTACGATGTATGGCAATTGAAATACCACCGCAAATAATAAAGGAGATAGCTGAATGGCTGGAAATGGGAATGCTTTGTTTTTATGACAAAACTACAGGCGAATTAGAATTTTACCCCGATGAGTTGCGTGATCCGGGTTTTGATGACGAGCTATGGAAGGATACGATAAAGAAGGTAAAGAAAAACCGAAAAAATTATATCCCGTTTGAAGGCATGAGCAGTTTGGAAGGATTTAGGGTGATGGCGGACTTTGTTGACAATATAAACGATATGCGTACGCGTAGTAAATTTCTTGATGCAATATCCCGCAAAAAATCTTATTCAAACTTTAATAATCTGCTGAGTTATTATCCCAATTTAAGGGAGCAATGGTTTGCACATAAGCGTGAGCGGTATATCGAGTTTGTTAATAAGCAGTTGCTAACGCAATAACGTTATCAAAATACTTCACCCTGCGGGAAAATATTTTCTCCGGATACATTATCAACCAATAAAATCGATAAATTTATACATCATTTCCACTCCCAGACGTGTTGTCCCGAAAATTGATTTTACTCCTGTTATTGTTGGCAGGTGCCTTTTGCTGCAAAAATGCAAATGCACAACTGTCGAGTTATATAGGCTGGACACCCGCCAAAGAAAAAGCCTTTGAAAAGCGTCTGAAAAAAGAAGCATACAAGGTAATTACCCACTATGATGCAGACAAATTTCCCTACGATGAAATGATCTATAGAATGCAGTCGTTAGATTCAACTATTTGCTATTTGCACTTAATGTATATTCCATTTTCGCGGGAATACAGTATAAAATGCGAAACAGACAGTTTAAAAATAAATGATTTTAGAGGTGAAGCACGTCTTCATTTCTTAAGAAAGGATTTATTCGAAATTGTTTACAGTCCACGCGGCGGGTCGGATGATGGTTATGAGAATGTGCTTTTATTAGCGGTGAAAAATGGCAAATTTCGAATAGCAATGGAAATACAAACCATGCATGATTATGACGGCCCGGGCTTTGTCGGCCTTAACGAAACGCATTTGACGCTGATAGGCAAGGCCCCTCAAAACTATCAGCTCACCTTAAAAAATCAGGACATGCGCGATGATGATAAAAAATCAAAAAGTTTCAATCATCACCATTCTTATACACTCAAATATGATAATACATTAAATGTGTTTTATACTTCGCACGAGATGGTAAAAGGTTACGTTTATAACGATGATCCTAAAAAAGAACGACAACTGAGCGGAGTCTTTCCTGTGATCAAATTAGGAGATGATAAATATTGCTATATCACGGATAGTTGGTATTCGGAAGGAAGTGATTTTGACTCCAAAAAGACCATTTTGGTTAATTACACCAACCGGCCTCCGCGTTAGTCCGGATGTATTACATCCCACCGCCCGGTCAAGCGTCCACGCTTGACCGCGTATAATTGTAAGGATCCACCCTTACAATCACTCCGCCAATAAATCATCCGTCAGCTTCTCAAACTCGTCGATAAACTGGGTATAATACTCACCAGTTCCCGGGCCGCTGAAGCCGGTGTGGATCTTGCGCACATCGCCTTTTTTGTCAATAATAATGGTTGTAGGGAAACCTTTAAAATCTGCCAGCATGGGCAGGCTTTTTTGCGGGTCGCCCCTGCCGGGGGTATAGCCGGTGATAAGCAGCGGGTATGGAATATTAAAATGATCTTTCAGTTGCTTTAAAGTACGTTGCGACATGGCGAAATCTGTAGTCCGTTCATAAGCCAGCCCGATCACCTCAACACCTTTATCATGGTATTTTGGGTAGTAATTGCTCACCATATAATTGGTCTCGTCCATACAATTCGGGCACCACGAGCCCAATATCTGCACGATCACCACTTTGTTTTTAAAGCGTGCGTCGTTCAGCGAAACCGTGTTGCCGTTAATATCCTTAAATGTAAAATCTATCTTCTTATAACCCGGCTTTAAGAAAGTGAGCGAATAAGCATCGGGCAATTTGGCATTTTCGTTGCGCACTGCCGTCCAGCTATCCATGCCGCTATAGCCTGAGTACATTTTGCCGGCGCTCATGCTATCATTCGAGTTGATCTTTGCTCTAAAGATAAAGGCATGCCCGCCGTCAAAGCATGACAAGAACAGGCTATCGCCTGCAACAGTTCCCTCAAGGTAACGGTAATCGCCGGTTGTGGTCAGGAAGGTTCCAGTCAGGTGCGCGCCATCCTGCTTAAACTCACCAACAGTGGTATCGCGACTATCACCCTCGCCAAAAATGGCGGTCCACCTACCCGAAACATTGTAGGCCGGCGGCGAAGCAAGTTTAAAAAACCGCCAGGTTTCGTTGGGTTTGGCTGTAAAATCCATTGTGGCATCTTTTGTACCTACATGTTTTATCCATTTGCCGTGTAGCCCTGCATTGTCTTTTTCCAGTTTAAATTCAGAATCAAACAAAGGCATGTGAATGAAAACGGAATCGCCAGCGGTCTTAACGTCTGTCACTTTTAACCTCTCCGCGCCATTAATTACGGCAATTTGCTGTTTGCCTGCCGTATCGCTCACCACAAAATTAAAGGGCAGTATATTGCCTGATGAGGTTTTTAGTTTACCACGCCATGTGCCGGTTTGCAGCTTGCTTTGCGCAAAAGTGGTGATGGAAAATAGTGGTAGTATGAGCAGGAGAAGTAACTTTTTCATTTGGATACTTAAAATGTGCGGCTGTCATGCTGAGGCACTCGAAGCATAAGCGTAAAGGCCCTACGCACACCCTTCGAGTGCCCCAGGGTGACAGCCCTGTGAAATTCAAATCTAAACAAAACCTTACTGCTATTTCAATACCTCGCGCGATATGACAATCTTCTGAATTTCCGAAGTACCTTCATATATCTGTGTGATCTTGGCATCGCGCATGAGGCGCTCTACATGGTACTCCTTTACAAAGCCGTAGCCACCGTGCACCTGCACCGCTTCAATAGTAGTATCCATCGCCACTTTCGAGGCAAACAGTTTGGCCATTGCGCTGGCTTTACCATACGGCTGGTGAGTGTCCTTCAACCATGCGGCGCGGTAACAAAGCAGTCGCGCAGCTTCAATTTCGGTAGCCATATCGGCCAGTTTAAATTGTATGGCCTGCAGGTTGGAGATCGGTTTACCAAAAGCAGTACGTTGCTTAGCGTAATCAACAGCCAGCTCGTGCGCGCCGGCTGCTATGCCCAAAGCCTGGGCGGCAATACCTATACGACCGCCTTCCAGTACGTTCATGGCGAACTTAAACCCGAAACCATCCTCACCAATGCGATTTTCTTTAGGCACTTTTACATCGTTAAACATCAGCGAATGCGTATCAGATCCGCGGATGCCCATTTTATTTTCCTTCGGGCCAATAGTAAAACCATCCAATCCCTTCTCAACAATAAACGCGTTTATACCGTGGTGCTTTTTGCTGGCATCGGTTTGCGCGATGACGATATAGGTGGATGCCGAATTGCCGTTAGTGATCCAATTTTTGGTGCCGTTAAGCAGGTAGTGATCACCCATATCGATAGCCGTGGTGCGCTGCGAGGTAGCATCTGATCCCGCTTCCGGCTCCGACAGGCAAAATGCACCGATCACTTCGCCTTTAGCTAAAGCCACCAGGTATTTTTGCTTTTGCTCCTCGCTGCCATATTTTTCCAGCCCGTAACATACCAGCGAATTATTCACCGAGACCACCACCGAAGCCGATGCATCGATCTTCGACAGCTCCTCCATCACCAACACATATGATACCGCATCAAGCCCGCTGCCGCCATATTCCGGCGCTACCATCATCCCTAAAAAGCCCAGCTCGCCGAGTTTTTTGATCTGCTCCGCCGGGAATTTCTGGTGCTCGTCGCGCTCAATTACACCGGGTTTCAGCTCGGTTTGGGCAAAATCGCGCGCGGCCTGGCGTATCATCTGTTGTTCTTCTGAAAGTTCGAAATGCATTGGGTTTATTTATTAGTCAGGTCAAAAATAATATTATGCATGCATAATAAAAAGGATAGTGTTATCGATTTGTTGGGAGGTGTAAATTATGTCTGGCCAAATTTATAAGCGCTCCATTGGGACGCATGGCTGGTGAAAAAAAACTGCACACAAAAAAAAGAGAGCTCTTTTGAAGCTCCCTTTCCCCTAATTAATTTAAACTATTGATTAAACCCAAAACAAAGAACAAAAATCACTCAGCTTGGGTGTCTGAGAATTCATTTTTATAGGTAGACCCTTTTATGTTTTCATAGGCACATGTAGGACCGTAAATCTTTATACAAACACGAAGCCATAAATGCCAGAATCCATAAGAAATTTTCAATTAGAACCTCAGGTTGTAGAAAAATATCAAATAATCATCCGAAAATGCTGCTGTATCGTTCCCGGTAAATGGTAATTTCTATAATTGACCTATATTTAGGCTGTAAAAAAACCATACACTTTCCTTTTTTCCATACACCTGTGTATTTAATTTGATACGTTGATCATAAAAATGAACAAGATACTATTCACCCACATTTCTGCCATCGCTGTGTGCAGTTTGGCGTTGCTGTGCTCATGTAATCATAACTCGGACACTAAGGTTGCCAATGACCCGGTTTATAACGACCTGGATACCACCGTGAAACCCGGCGCCGACTTCTTTAAATATGCCAACGGTGGCTGGCTAAAGAAAAATCCTATTCCTTCCGCCTACTCCGGTTGGGGCATCGGCTACCTGGTGGATGAAGAGCTAAGGGACCGCCTGAAAAAATTAAATACTGATGCGCTAAAGGCGGATGCGCCTAAAGGTTCGGACGCGCAAAAGATAGGCGACTTTTATTTTTCGGGAATGGATACAGTGGATATTGCCAAACAGGGCATCGCCCCTTTAAAACCTGAGCTTGACCGCATTGCCGCTATAAAGGATGTAAAAGGCATTGTTGTTGAATTTGCGCATCTGCATGATATCGGCGTGGAAACACCGCTTGGCGCAGGCGTGGGCCAGGATGCCAAAAACAGCGATAAAAACATGCTGTACCTTAACCAGGATGGCATCGGCCTGCCCATCCGCGATTATTATTATAATACCGATGAGCACAGCGTTACCATCCGTAACGACTATCAGCAAAAACATTTACCCGCCGTATTTAAGCTGGCGGGACTAAGTGATGCGGATGCAGCTGCGGCTACCAAAAATATTTATGCGTTGGAAAAATCGCTCGCGGACAGTTCACGCAAAATTGAAGACCTGCGCGATCCGTATCACAACTACAATAAAATGCCGCTGGCCGGTTTAACCAAACTCTGCCCGGTGGTAGACTGGAAGTCGGCGTTTGACGAAATGGATTACCATAACGTAGATACGGTGATCGTTGGTCAGCCGGAGTACTACCGCGCACTGAACAACGCGCTACAGTATTATAGCGTAGCCGATTGGAAAAATTACATGCTGAAGAACGTGGTGACCGCATTCAGCGATGAGTTGAGCAAGCCTTTTGTTGATGAGAACTTCCGTTTCTATGGCACGGTAATGTATGGCAAAAAAACGCAGCTGCCACGCTGGAAACAGGTGATAGATAACGAAAACGGCCTGATGGGCGAGGTATTGGGCAAATTGTTCGTTAAAGAATTCTTCTCCGAAAAAGCCAAGCAGCGTTACGTGGATATGGTTGCTGCAATGCGCCAAAGCTTTAAAGAGCATATTGAAAAGCTCGACTGGATGAGCGCATCAACCAAGGAAAAGGCCATCTTTAAACTATCGAAAGTAAGGCCTAAAGTTGGCTACCCTGATAAATGGAAGGATTTCTCAACCATGGTTATCAGTCGCCAGCCGTATGCGCTCAACGTCATCAGCGCTAATAATTTCTGGCACCGGTTTGAGGCCAACAAAATGGGCAAACCTGTCGACCGCGATGAGTGGGGCATAACGCCGCAAACCTATAATGCTTACTATAATCCGTCAAATAACGAGATCGTGCTGCCAGCTGCGCAGTTCACTATCCCGGGGATCAAGGATGAGGATGTAGACGATGCCGTGGCTTATGGCTATGTGGCTGCATCAACCATAGGCCATGAAATGACACATGGTTTTGACGACCAGGGCCGCCAGTACGATTATAAAGGAAATTTAAAGGAATGGTGGATGCCTGAGGATTCGGTAAAATTTACAAAACGCGCACAGATGCTCATCGACCAGTTTAACGGGTACGAAGTTTACGGCCTGCATGTAAACGGTAAAGCCACGCAAGGCGAAAACATTGCCGACCTCGGCGGTATTGCCATCGGCCTTGACGCATTTAAAAAGACCGACCAGTACAAGGAAAATAAGACCATAAACGGCCTTACGCCTATGCAGCGCTTTTTCCTGGGCTATGCGTTAGGATGGCTATATGAGGAACGCAAAGAAGCCACCCGCAGCGGCCTGCTCACTGACGTGCATTCACCGCCGTTTCTGCGTGTTAACGGCCCATTTTCTGATGTGCCGGAGTTCTATGAAGCCTTCCACATCAAAAAAGGAGACAAGATGTGGATCGATCCGGATAAGAGGGTGAAGATTTGGTGATAGAGATTAGAGACTGGAGATTAGGAAAAAACAACTAATCTCTGTTCTCCAATCTCTAATTAACTAACTTAGTCCCATGCAAATTATACACGCGCTGCAGCAATGGTGGGCACAACAGTCATGGGAAGAACTGGTAGGCGCTATTACCGGGCTTACCTGCGTATGGCTGGCCGCGGCAAACACCATATGGAACTGGCCCATAGCCATTGTAAGCACCGCGCTGTACGTTTATGTGTTTGCCATTACCGGTTTTTATGCCGATATGCTGCAATACATTTACCTGTGCATTACCAGCATGTACGGCTGGTACCAATGGAGCCGGCATCCCCAAACAGAAGATAAGTCGCCGGTTTTACGGATCACAAAAAAGCAGATCATTATTTCGGCTATTGCCATTGCTGTAGTTACACCCGTTTTAGGCTATACACTGATTACATTTGCGGCGAAGCTAAAATATAACCCGCCGGCTTATCCGTACATCGATAGCTTTTTAACCTCATGCAGCTTTGTGGCGCAAATACTGCTGGCGCGAAAAATTCTGGAGAACTGGCTGCTGTGGAT
>JABDAU010000012.1 GCA_013289045.1 Bacteroidota bacterium
TTCGGGCTTGTCTTCGCGGTGCAGGTTATCGCTTACCTGATCGTGGTTAAGTTTGGCTTGTATGGCCGATGAGCTGCTGTTGGCATAAGTGCCGAATGCATTCACCAATACGCCTTTAATGCCAAATTTCTTTGAGTTGACTGCATATACGATCGACATGTCCGAAGGATTGCTCGGGCCTTCAAAGCGGTAAAATTCATCTATTTCGAAATCATCCGCCGTCATGTGGATATTTTTGTCTTTATCGTCAATAGTATTTCCCTCGAGACTAAGGTTTTCGGTATAGCCCCGTTTCATCAGGTCGTTAGTGGCTTCCACTAAATTATTGTAGGTTGTCATGGTTGTTTCGTGTTTGTGTGTAGTGATTTAACCTGTGAGGGTGGGAAATTGTTTTGGGGGAAGGAGTTATGTAATGAGTGGTACATCGAAAAACACACCCCTGCAGCCTCTCGAGAGGGGATCTAAATAATCCGCTCACACGCAATGCGTTAGGGATAGCAGCGGATACCGGCACTTCGAGGGCCTCAGTGTGACAAGCCGTGGTTAAGGCCGGTGCAGTATGAGCGGATAGCCCGGCCCCGATATCATCGGGGCAACGCCCACAACTTATTAAAAATGCTTATCGTCTGCCGATGGGCCGTAGATGGATGGCACCGGGATATCGTTAAGGCGCATATAAACCGTCAGCTGGCCGCGGTGGTGCACCAGGTGGTTGATGGTAGATTCGATGCTTTCGCGCTTGGTTGAGGCCAGTACAACCTGTCCGTTGCGTTTGAGGGTGAAAGGCACCGATAAAGCACCGTCATGCACCTGCAGCAGCAGCTCGCTGGCATGGGCCACGTTATCGTCGAAATGTGTTACAATATCCATCGTGGTTTGCGCACGCAAATGCTTCATTTCGACAAAATCTATCTCGTTTTTGGTAAGAATGGTGGTAACCCAAAACGGAATTTCGGCTATTAAAGTGGCCAGGTAACCAAAAGACATCGACTTTTCATGCGGTTTCCATCCGAATAGCTCGGGTGGGATCCTTTCAAGGCATTTAAGGGTTGCGGGGGTTTCTGCCTCGAGTTCTTCGGCGAATGCTTTTGCAAATGTTACGTCATCCATACTATTTGGGTTTTCAGTACAAAAATTGAAATTTTATTTGAATTTCAATCAGATGTGGATATAAAAAAGGGCAGCTTATTTAGCTGCCCTTCAATTTTACTTTAGTATGTATCGATGCCCGTGGTTCCCCTGCGGATAACGCCAAGCAGGAACGCAATTACGGCCAAAACAAGCAAGGCATAGATTAAACCGCCTGCTGAATAAGCGAAAACGCCGATCGCCCACCCTATTATCAGGATGACTGCGATTATATACAATAATGATCTCATAACAGATGTATTAATTAATAATGCTGGAGTAATGAAAAAACTGTGCCAGTTTCAAATAGATATTCAATAATTTAATAGCCCAGACTGGCAATCGACGGAAACGCCTGTTTAGAGATTAGTTAATCAGAGATCAAAAGATCAGGGGCATGTTTTTGTATTGCCATAAATACTTCATATTTTTCTTAATCTCTAAACTCCAATCTATAGTACCTAACAAAATTGTACCTTTGCGCCCTGATTTATGGCACACCAAATACCAGACGACGGCACACTTTTACCTTTGATGGAGGAATTTTACACCATCCAGGGAGAAGGTTTTAATACCGGCAAAGCAGCTTATTTTATCCGGCTTGGCGGTTGCGACGTAGGTTGCCACTGGTGCGACGTAAAAGAAAGCTGGGATGCCGAGCTGCACCCGCTTACGGCTGCCGATACGATAGTTGAAAATGCATCCAAATATCCTGCAAAAGCCGTAGTGGTTACCGGTGGCGAGCCATTAATATATAACCTGGATTATTTGACCGCGCAATTACAGCAGCGGGGCATTAAGACTTTTATTGAAACATCCGGCGCTTACCCCCTTTCGGGTAGCTGGGATTGGATATGCCTTTCGCCAAAAAAATTTAAAGGGCCGCAGGTGAGCGTTGCACAGGAGGCTGATGAGCTAAAGGTGATCGTGTTCAATAAATCCGATTTCGAATGGGCCGAGCAGCATGCTAAGCTGGTTTCGGCAAAATGCAAGCTGTATCTGCAGCCTGAGTGGTCGCGCAATAAGGAAATGACGCCGCTTATTGTGGATTATGTGATGAACAACCCGCATTGGGAAATTTCGCTGCAAACACATAAATATTTAAATATCCCCTGATAAGTGTAACTTCGGATATTAAATATCGTATCAGCACGCATGAAGGCTGTAATCCTCTCGTTTCTTTTATTTTTCCTGTCGGTTGCTGTGTATGCGCAGGAAAGCCGGTATTCTACCACTAATAACCAGGCTATCAAACATTTCGCGCTGGCTAATGAAGCTATCGACGAGCAGGAGTTTGATGTGGCAGTAAACGAGCTGAAGCAAGCAATTGGTAACGACTCGAAATTTGTTGAAGCGCATGCGCAATTAGGCGACCTTTACCGTGTACTACAACGTTACAACGAAGCAATAGAACAATACAAAGTGGTAATCGGCCTGAACCCCGATTTTAGCCGTGCGCTTTATATGCGTATGAGCGATGCCGAGATCCGCGAAGCGCAATATGAGCCGGCGCAAACGCACCTTAATAAATACCTCACCTATCCCAACATCAGCGACCAGGATGCCTTCCATGCAAAAAAATTACTGAAGGACTGCGAATTTGCCATTGAGGCACTGAAGCACCCGGTACAGTTTAAGCCTATCAACATGGGGCCGGAGATCAACACAGCCGATGATGAGTACCTGCCGGTTGCCACAGCTGATGAGAGCGAGCTGATCTTCACCCGAAAAATAAATAATAACGAGGATTTTTATACCAGTAAAAAGGTCGACGGTAAATGGCAAACTGCCACTTATTTAAGCGCAAACATTAATACGCCGCAGTATAACGAGGGTGCGCAATCTATTTCGCAGGATGGTAAATACCTGTTCTTTACAGGATGTAATCGTCCGGACGGCTTAGGCCGCTGTGATATTTATGTGGCCAAAAAACAAGGCGACGACTGGGGCAAACCTTACGATCTGCAACCGCCAGTGAACACATCGGGATGGGAATCGCAGCCATCGCTCAGCTCGGATGGGCGGACTTTGTATTTTGTAAGCAACCGCAAAGGCGGTTATGGCGGTTACGACATCTGGAAATCGACCGTGACTGACAAAGGCTGGGGCGAACCGGTAAACCTTGGGCCGAATATTAACACCGCTTTTGACGAGCAATCGCCGTTCATTCATGCCGATGATAGCACTTTGTACTTCTGTTCGGACGGCTGGCCGGGGATGGGTGGTAAAGACCTGTTTGTGAGTCACCTTGGTAAAAATGGCGAATGGGGTAAGCCCGTGAACGTTGGTTACCCGATCAATTCGAGCGGTGATGAAAACGGGCTTACCGTGACCGCCAGCGGGCAATATGCTTTCTTTGCGTCCAATAAACTCAACGGCAGTGGCGGCTATGATATTTATACTTTCGAGCTGCCTGAAAGCGACCGTCCGCATTTGGTAACCTATGTAAAAGGTATTGTTACCGATGCCAAAACGCACGAGCCGCTTGAAGCCGCTGTGGAGATCCTCGATTTGGAGAAGAACGCCCCGGTTTACCAGGATTATAGCGCTCCGGATAAAGGCGATTTCCTTGCTACACTTACAACGGGTAAAAATTACGGTCTGAACGTTTCGAAAAGTGGCTACCTCTTCTACTCTGCCAACTTCTCGCTAATGGGCCTGAAGGCCAAAGAGCCGTATAACCTTACCATCGAGCTTTCGCCGATTGAAGTGGGTAACAAGGTGGTGCTGAACAATATTTTCTTTGACACCAACAAATTCGACCTGAAGCCTGACTCGAAGGCCGAACTGGAAAAGCTATTGGAATTCCTGGCGCAAAACCCGGCGATACACATAGAAGTTTCAGGCCATACCGATGATGTGGGCAATGCGCAGGCTAACCAGGTGCTATCGGAAAACCGTGCCAAGGCTGTTTATAATTATTTGATAGCTGCCGGCGTTAATGCGCAGCGACTAGTATTCAAAGGTTACGGAGAGACGCAGCCAAGAGTACCGAATACTACCGATGAGAACAGGGCGAAGAATAGAAGGACGGAGTTTAAGATTGTGGCGAAATAGCACCTTGCGCAAGTGTGGACACTTGCAAACTTCTTTCGGTTAAGCGTGGACGCTTAACCGGGCGGGTTAGTTAGTTGGAAACTACGAACAGCGCGGGGTTGCAAGGTTTGATAACACACCCCTGCCACCGCACTGTCTTTCGCGCCCCCTCTCAAGAGGGGATCTTTAAAAGCATCGTCTTAAGGCCTTTGCGCACGTCCTTCGACAAGCTCAGGATGACAACCGCACAGAAAACTATTGAGCCATTTGTGATATAAAGCTTTCACTTAAAAATTGTCATTCTGAGATATAAAATTGGGACAGCTCTGTCCGAAGGACTCCTATAGAGAAGGTAAAATGACAAATAAAAAAAGATGTCATTTCGAACCTGCATGCGCAGGGCCAGTGAAAGTGGGCAGGTGAGAAATCTTTTGCGCCATGCCTGACGGACTGTCCCGCGCAAAGATTTTTTCGCTCCCACGGTCTATGCATTTAACCCGCTCAAGAGAAAGTTCTCCTCACGCCATCGCACAACCCAGCCTTGGTTCGTCGAAATGACATTTTTGATAAGCTTGTCATTCTGAACGGAGTGAAGAAACTTTGCTTCATACATCGCTAACTATGCATAGCGCACAAGCACAGTTCATAGGTTCTTCACTTCGTTCAGAATGACAGTATTATTATTTGACTTAATACCTTACTAAACAACATCGCCTTAAATCGGCAGGCTAAAGTAAAACGTGGAGCCTTTGCCGGGTTCGCTTTTGAGCCAGATCTTGCCGTTATGGCGCTGGATGATCTCGGCGCTTAGGTAGAGGCCGATGCCGAAGCCGGCTATGTGCTTGGTGTAATTGTTTTGGACGCGGTAATAACGGTTGAATATGTTGGGCTGATCTTCCGGCCGGATGCCCAGGCCTTCGTCGGAAACGCTGATCACGGCCTGGCCTTCTTGCTTTTGGCAGTTCACTTTGATGTGTGAGCCTTTTGGAGAATATTTTACGGCATTGCTTAGCAGGTTGGATAGTACGGAGCCTATTTTATCGCGATCTGCATTGGTTACCATTTTATCGCACGGCTGCAGCTCAATAATATGCGTGAGGCCCGTAAGGTTGTTTTCTTCTATGATTTCTTTCACAAGGTCGCCGATAATAAAAGGCTGCTTATCGATAAGGATCTTACCCGATTCCAGTCTTGAGATATTCAGGAACCCGTTGATCATATTGCTCATCTTTCTCACCTGTATGTTTGCTTTTTCCAATGCGCCGGGCACAAAAGCATCTTCAGCTTTTTTTAGTTTTAAATTTAATACCTGTAAGATCGCTGACAGTGAAGTTAGAGGTGTTTTAAGCTCATGACTCACCATGCCGATGAAATCGTTCTTTCGCAACTCGTCCTGTTTTTGCTCGGTGATCTCGTGAAGTACGCCGGTAAAATAATCCTTGCCATCGCTGTGCTGCATTTCGCCAATGCCGCGTACCCAACGGATCTTATTGTCATGATGGCCAATGATCGGGTATTCCATATCAAACCGGGTGCCCATGGTAAAGGCTGCTTCCACCAGATCGGCTGCCTGTTGGCGGTAATCCGGGTGGATCTGGTTGATAGCGGCATCGTAAGGAACTTCTTCATCCGGCCGGAAACCGAAAAATTCTTTCAAACGTGGCGAGGATACAAAAATGCGGTCGGTGGCATTGATATGATAAGTCCCTAGGCCGGCGGCATCAATCGCCATACGCAGGCTTTCTTCGGCGTGACTAATCGCCTGGGCGGCCAGTGTTTGCTCCGTTATGTCCATCACCACCCCGGTAAAAGCAGAGAATGCGCCTGAAGGATCAGCCTTCAGGTTCCCTATGGCGCGCAGCCAACGCAGCCGATTGTCGTGCAAGCCGATGACCGGATAAGTAACATCATAATCGCCGTTGCGATAGATGGCATTTTCAAGCTTGGTCGCTACAAAACCACGATATTCTTCCGGGATCTGGGCGAGCGCCTGCTCAATAGAGATCTCTTCATCAGGATAATAACCGAACAGTTCTTTCAGGCGGGCATCGGTAATAAATTCACGGGTAACCGAATGGATAAACCAGGTACCGAAATTGGCGGCTTCGATAGCGAGCCGTAGCGCTGTTTCGCTTTCTTCTATCTTTTGCTGTGCCGCCCGCAGTTGCTGATTAACAAAAGCAAGCTCTTCGTTAGTCACGATCAATTCTTCGTTGGAGGCAGCCTGCTCTTCATTAGTGGCTGCCATTTCCTCGTTGGTGGCCGCCATCTCCTCGTTAATAGCCTGTAACTCTTCTGAGCTTTGCGCCAGCTTTTCTTCCCATTGTTTCCGTTCTGTAATATCGCGGGTAGTACCGGCCACGGCTTCTACCTCACCTTGCTCATTAAGCACTGGCGTTAAAATATAATCGTAAACCCGCCTGCCTAAAGTGGCGTGCGGAAAAGACACCTCCCCGCGAACAGGTCCTTTGGTCGCCCTTACCTGGTCTATTTCCCGCTCGTGCATTGCGGCGTGCCATTCTTCGTAGCCGTTTTCACGGAGACCTTTGCCAACAGCATTGTCCCAGGTTTTACCCCACATGGTAAGCAGGGCTTTGTTGGCATAAGTAAATGTATAGTCCAGCCCGAACACATACATCAGGTCGGGCGTATTTGAGGTGATGGTTTCATACACCCTCTTTTGCTGCTCGGATCGCTCGCGTGCTTCCTGCAGGGCCTCTTCCGCCTGTTTACGCTCTGTAATGTCGCTGGCTGATCCAAACCATTCGATGATATCTCCTTTGTCGTTCAAAATAGGTACCGCGCGCGAAAAAGTCCATCCCGGAGTGCCATCAGCCCGCAAAACCCGGTGTTCCAGCTGAAATATTTTCTTCTCCCTTATGGCTTCGTCAATAGCGGCATTTACTTTTTCCATGTCGGCCGGATAAACATTTTGTGCTTTCCAACCGGTTATCGGCTCATGTGTATCTTTTAAAAATCCGCGGCCGTCCAATTCGCGCATCACGCTCCAGTCAGCGCTTAAACTATAGATCACATCATTTGTAGCGGTGATCAACGCCCTGAAGCGTTCGTCATTTGTGGCGACCGTTTGAGCAGTTGAATTGGAATTATCGGCTGGCTTAGTCATGATTTTAAAAATATCACAGACATTTAAACATGGATGATAATAATTTGTTTTTCCGCAATGCTGCAAAATGAAATCTATAAAAATCACTTCCTGCAATGTCTCTTTAACACCTCCAGGGATCCTGAAAAACAAAAAAACTAAATTGAATGTGGCGGTACATTTCAAATATAAATAGTGTTGCTCATAAATGTGCTGACACTATTTTGCCAGCCTTGCCTGCCGGCAGGTGTAGCAGGTGTAGCGCCCGCATTTTCCAACTATCAATTTATCAAGCATTTAGCATAAAAAATGCTACACTTTTGCTACACTTTGCTACAACAACTTATTTTTTAATTACCTGATTTAGATGATGTTGCATGTGCGATACGTAATCCGCGGCTATGAATTCGACTGTGTTTAATTCTACATTATTTCGGCTATTATCGCACTTATTTTGCAACTTTTCGGGTGGATAACCGGCTAAAACGCGTACGATCTGGCGGTTGATGAGTATCCATAGATCGAGTATTTCCTTAATGTCTGTGTCCTGGTAATGTTTGGCGGCAACCCATTCGTTTTGCCAGTAAACCAGCTTGAAATTCTCCTCGTAAGTGCAGCGTATAAAGCGCTCCAGGTTGATCTGGGCGCTATCGATCAAATGCCCCAATATTTCCTTCTTCGACCATTTATCGGGCGATGGTTTGGTTTCCCAGTCAATGGTATCGGTTTCATTTTTCAGAAATTCGTCAATCGTGGCGATCAGTTGGTTTACGGTTTCTTCCATGGCTTAAATATAGGCATGCAATTTAAAAATATCTGCTGTGTAATTGGTGTTTACATATGCGCTTTGCTATTTTTTAGAGAAAAACACTATCTTCAAAGCGTTTAAGTAAGTAAAATGGCGCTTAATTATATCTGGATCATTTTCTTTATTGCCGCGTTTATCATCGGGCTTATCCGGCTGATCTTTTTTGGCGATACGGATATATTCAGGTTGATGGCCGAGGGTACATTTGATTCGGCCAAATCGTCGGTAATGGACATTGCGCTGCCGCTGGTTGGCATTATGTCGTTATGGCTGGGCATTATGCGCATAGGCGAAAAGGCGGGCGCTATCAATTTTCTTTCGCGTATCGTCGGGCCTTTCTTCAGGCGGTTATTCCCGGATGTACCTGAAAATCATCCCGCTGTTGGGCAAATGGTGCTTAATTTTTCGGCGAACTTATTGGGACTTGATAATGCGGCCACTCCGCTGGGGCTGAAAGCGATGAAAGGCTTACAGGAACTAAATGAGGATAAAGATACCGCATCGAACGCGCAGATCATGTTCCTGGTATTACATGCGTCCGGGTTGACGATATTGCCCATCGCTATCATAGCACAACGGGCCATCTATCATTCAAAAGACCCTACAGACATTTTTATTCCCTGCATTGTAGCAACCTATGCCGCTACGCTTGCCGGACTGATCGTAGTCTCCATCAAGCAAAAAATAAACTTGTTTGACCGTGTGGTTATGGCATGGCTGGGAGGAATAACCGGGTTTATTGTATTGCTGATATGGTACTTTACTGAGTATTTGAACAGGTCGCAAATAAGCGCTTTTTCCGGCGTGTTCAGTAACCTTATCTATCTTGGCATACCTGTGCTTTTTATTTTAGGAGGAATACGCAAAAAAATCAATGTGTTTGATGCGTTTATCGACGGCGCCAAGGAAGGATTTGAGGTATCGATAAAGATCATACCCTACCTGGTAGGATTACTGGTTGCTGTCAGCTTATTCCGCACCTGCGGGGCGCTCACTTACCTTAGTGAAGGATTTAAGTGGTTTTTCGGACATTTCAATATCGACACGCGTTTTACTGACGTTTTGCCGATAGCGTTTGTGCGCCCATTAAGCGGTTCCGGCGCAAGGGCGTTAATGCTCGACAATTTGAAGACGTTCGGGCCGGATAGCTTTATCGGGCATATGTCTAGCGTTTTGTATGGTACTGCCGATACCACTTTCTACATAGTGGCTTTATACTTTGGTGTTGTGAACATTAAAAAAACACGCTATACGGTTCCGGCTATGCTCATTGCCGATGTTGCGGGCATTACAACAGCAATACTGGTGTCCTATCTTTTCTTTGGATGATGTGTATTTAACACATGTTTAAATCGCCTTTCCTCAAGCAATATCTTTTTTCTTATAAAACCTATTGTTCTGCGATACCGTAAAAAACCTTTACAATTTATTAGGTAATATTATGCCCTTTGTATACCTTTAGGCGACCCTAATTGATTGATTCGCAACTGTTAAGCCCGCACAGAACTGATTAATTGAATGGATAAATTCTTTACAAAAAGTTTATTTTTTTCAGCAATAATTACATTTTTTTCGTTATCCAATGTTTTCGGGCAAACGCTGACTATTGGAACGATCGATCCCGGCCCCTATGGCCCCGGTTCTACCATCGCTATACCTTTCCATATAAACGATTCAGGCGGCTGTATCCAGCAAAACAATGTGTTTAGCCTTTATCTATGCGATGCGGCCGGCACTATTATAAAGTCGACACCGCTCGCTTCTATTAGCAGTTTCTACGGTACCTATTTCAATTATTCCATCCCCGCCGGGTTTACAGCCGGAACGTATACATTCATCATAAAAGGCTCAAGTCCCGCAATAGCCAGCGCCCCATCAAATACCCTAACAGTAGGCAGTGCCGCTGGTAATAACCAGGCTATAACCTGTCCGTCATCATCTATCGACAACCCAACTTATCCGGAAGTATTTGGATCATGCAGCGGCGCAGATAATACGACTTATTCATTCAACAGTAGTTCAACACCCGGGCTAAGTACTGACATCAGCATTATTAACGAGTCGTCACAGGTAAAGGAAATTGCTAATGTACCCTTCACGTCAAACTATAACTTTACAGCACATGCGGTAAATTATACAGTAATAGTAAGGTCGACAAACGGTAGCGGCATTGTGAGTACGCAGGCTTACCAACTGATTAATAACGTAGTAAACACGTCCATCGGCGCTACCGGAAATCCCTCCGTTTGCTTAAGCGGCGGCGCGGCTCCTTTAACCTATAATATCGATATCTCTTCGGCTACGGGTATCCAGTACAACTATCCCGGCAATACCTACACTTTTACCTGGGGCGATGGGTCGAGCAGCGTATATACCCTTTGCCAGATAAAAGCCTTAAACGGACAGATCACGCATAATTATACACGTTCATCCTGCGGTGAGACGGCGAACAGTAACGCCAACTCGTTTGAGATCGACTTTAAATCGCAAAATAATTATTGCGGAAAGATCGGTTCTGCACCAAGTAATTATGCCAAAGTATTCGCCATACCTCAAAACCTTTTCAGGGCCCCTGCTATTGCCTGTACGGGCAGTACGGTAGTTTTTCAAAATTTGTCATCGCCCGGCCCGGATCCAAATGCCACAGTAAGCAGCTGCAGCGATAACCCAAAAGCAGTTTACAATTGGCTGGTTGATGGCGCCGTTATAGCGACAGGCTATCATCTGAGCCAAATTTTCACTACCACGTTTACAAGAGGCACGCATACTGTCACCCTTCATTTGCAAAACCCGGGTGCATGTGCACCGACTGATTATTCTTCAACTATCTGCATCCAGGACGCGCCGAAGCCGTCTTTTACATTGCCGCAAAACACTATATGCCTGGGTTCAGGCCCGCTTGTACCGGTTAATACTTCGGTAATCGATGCCGGTTGTAACAGCCCCGGTACTTATTCGTGGTCTGTTTCACCTTCAACAGGCGTAAGCTACAACCCTTCCGACGCTCAACCACAATTTAATTTTACAAATACAGGCGTATACACTATCAGCCTTGGGGTGGTCACCACTTCTTGCGGTACCATCACCGACCCGGTGACGCAGACTGTTGTAGTGAATGCAACGCCTGTTGCAACGCTGTCAAAAGATTTTTCCATATGCGGCAAGGGCGAGACCTTTAATTTCAACTCCGTCCAAACCAATAACCCCACCTATACTATTATTTCAGGCACCGGCCAGCAGCAGCCAAACACTTATACCTGGAGTATCGCGGGCGGTAGCTACACTTTTGCATCAGGTGATGCGCATAGTCAATATCCAGGCATAACATTTAATGATTATGCCACCTATACTGTTACAGTAACCCAGCAAAACAACTGCGGAACCATCAGCTCGACACAGAATATTACCTTCCAGCAGGCGCCTACAGTGGTTGCAGGTAATGATATGACCATTTGCGCAGGTACGCAGGCAAGCCTTAACGGCACAATAACCGGCACAGGTGTGACCAGCTACACGTGGACAGGCGGAAGCGGCACGTTTACGCCTTCGGCAAATTCTTTGCAGGCACAATACCAGCCTTCAGCAGCCGAAATAAATACCGGGCACGTAACACTCACATTGGAAGCAACTACCACAGTTGCAGCGCCATGCGATATCATCCGCAGCAATGTTACCATCAATATAACACCTTATGATAAAGTTACCAGTGCACCAGCAATAAGCGTTTGCAGCAATAAGCAGATGAATTATCTGATCACCGGCTTAGCTGCGGGCAGCACTTTTACATGGACATCGCAACTGGCATCAGGCACCGCAACCGGCTTTAGCGCCACCGGGAGCGGCAGTGCGATCAGTGATGTGCTGGTCAACACCGACCCCACTTCAACAACTAATGCCGTTGTAGCTTATACCATTACGCCCTACAGCAGCAACGGGTGCCCCGGGACACCTTTCACGCTAAACGTAACGGTAACGCCTTTACCAATTCTAACAGCAACAGTTCCTAACCCTGTTATCTGCAGCCAGCAACCTGCCAATATCGGGTTAACAACAAAGCTTTCGGGCAGCTCATTTACGTGGACGAGCACTACGACAGGCGGAGTCAGCGGCAACAGCCAGCAAGCCACGCCGGAGAGCATTGCGGGCATCCAGGATATTTTGGTGAATACCGGTACACAGCCCGCCAAAGTTACCTATACCATTACGCCGTACAGCAGTACCGGTTGTGCCGGAACGCCTGTAACGGCTACCATTAATGTGCAGCCGTTACCTGTACAATCAAATGCAGGCAGCGACGCATCTATTTGTAATGTCACAAATTTCACATTACAGGGTAATGATCCATCACCCGGAACCGGCAAATGGACAGTAGTTACCGGTAGCGGTGTAACTTTCACTGACGATACCAACCCTAATACAACCGTAAACGGCCTTGTACCCGGCAATATTTACCAGTTCCAGTGGATGATCACCTCAGCGCCCGGCTGCCAATCGGAGAGCGTAGTAACTATTACCGTAAATACGCCATCAGTAGCAGGTACTACTGCAGCAGTGGGCGCATCTACCATCTGCGCCGGAACAAATAACGGCCGTATTGATCTCACCGGGCAAACAGGTAATGTTTTGAGGTGGGAGCAGTCCGTTGACAATGGGGTTACTTTCACGCCGGTAACTCCGGCCAATACAAGCGCTTCCCTCCTGTTTACCAATCTTACACAAACCACCCTTTACGAGGCTGTGGTGCAAAATGGCGCATGTGCTATCGCTACGTCCAATGCCACAACTATCACCGTAAATCAGCCGGCTATTACGGCAAATGCAGGTAACGATGTAACCTTGTGTAATGCCGCCACCTATACATTGCAGGGCAATGACCCGGGCACATTTTCAGCGACATGGCTGCAAACAGCAGGCCCGCCGGTAACTTTTGCCGATCCTACTTTATATAATACTGCAATAAGTAATTTGCAGGGTGGAAACGTTTACCAGTTTACATGGGTAATAAAAGCTGCATCGCCATGCTCGGACAGCCAATCGCAGGTTGTGATCAATGATGCAGCCGATGTGGTGGCGAGCTTTACTGCGGATAAAAGCGATTTCTGCGGATCCCAAACAGTAACATTCACCAATACGTCAAACAACCTTAGCAGCGGTGCTTTCGCGTGGGATTTTGGCGATGGCGCCACATCAAGCGCAGCAAGCCCGCAGCACCAATTTCAGCAAACTGTAAACGGGCACGATACCACTTATGTCGTTTCCCTGCGCGTATTGAACAATTGCCAGCAGCGCGGACCTGTTTATGATACGATAACCGTAAGGCCTTCAACACCTATTGCTTCTATCCTGCCGCTGCAAACTACCGGCTGTACGCCATTTACCATAACCGTACAAAACACTTCGCCGGGTAATGACCTGGGGTATAAATTCTTCCTGTACAATGGCACAACCCAATTGCAGGAAGTGGATAAAACCGATAAAAGCGATGTTTCCTTCAACCCGGTTACGGTAACATCGCCAACCATATTTAAATTGTATATGATCGCTACCGGGCATTGCGGCGCTACCAATACTACCGATATCATCCCAATAACTCTTTCGCCCCCAACAGTTACGCCGCAAATGTTTATAAAAGATGGTTTTTCTGCATCGGGTTGCGCACCTTTAAGTACCGAATTTGTAAATAATTCACAAGGTGGTAGTAGTTATCATTATAATATCTACGACAGTAACAACAACGTCATCGCGCAACCGGTTGCCGGGACAACTGATTTCCCTTACACTTTTAATACAGCAGGTACTTATTATGTATCCATTACGGCAGCTAATAGTTGTACCGCTACAGGTATCGAATCGTCAAAAACGCAGATCACTGTCTACCCTATCCCACAGCCATCGTTTACTACAACTGCCGATTGCAATAACAAGGTAACCTTCAGCAATACTACGCCCGATAATGGCACAACGCCGGCTTCATCCCTAAGCTATGTATGGGATTTCGGCGACGGCAGCAATCCTGAATATACTTATATACCGCAGCCACATAGCTATAACTATGCAAAATCGCCATTTACGGTAACACTTACGGCTACCGATCCGGCTTCGAATTGTCCAAACACCATTACACAGGTGTTAAAGGTCGATCCGCTGCTTATTGCAGAATTTACTGAACAGCCGGACAGTATTACCAGCATCCCGAATTATCATTTTTCCTTTACCGACCGCTCTACAGGCTCACCAATATCCTGGGTATGGACGTTTGGCGATGGGCGTTCATCTACGGCACAGGACCCGGAATATACCTATGCAGATACGGGTTTATATGCAGTACAGCTTATAATAACCAACAAAAACAGTTGTACCAGTACTGTAACACATTATGTGCGGATAACGGGCACGCCGGGCCAACTGTTTTTGCCCAATGCGTTTGTTCCAACAGGCGCCGTAACCGAGTTGCGCACCTTTATGGCGAAAGGGTCGGGTATAAAAACGTGGCTTATGCAGATATATAATAACTACGGGCAATTAGTTTGGGAAACTACGCGGCTAAGCCAAAAAGGCGAGCCCGTCGACGGCTGGGATGGTACTTATAAAGGCGTTCCGGCGCCGCAGGGGGCATATACATGGCAGGTATCTGCAACATTTATAAACGGCACACAATGGAAAGGAATGTCATACAATAACGGGTTGCCACGACGGACGGGTACTGTAAATTTAATACGCTGATCTGATGGCAAAAAAATATGTTACAACAACAATCAAATTTATTAGGATTTGTATTTTATTTTATACATTAGTACTGCCTTTTGCACTGCGTGTAAACGGGCAAGACCATCTTTATTCACAATTTTATAACTCGCCGGTTTATTTAAACCCGGCGTTGAACGGCCAATTTGAAGGTGACTTCCGTATGAACCTAATTTACCGAAACCAATACACCTCGTCGGGTAATAATTCCAATTATGAGACCGCGTCGGTGGATTATAACATCCCAAAATTTGGAGGTGGCGTAGGTTTGCTGTATACCCACAGCAGCGAGGGCAACGCATTTCTCAATACCAATAACTTCGCCGGTATATATTCATACAGTGTAGGATCAGACAGGTATGTACTTTCATTCGGCCTTCAGGCAGGAGTGAGTAACCAAAGTATCGACTACAGCAAACTAGTTTTTGACGACCAGATCGATCCGCGTTTCGGTATCATACCGGGATCGGTTTCGGCGGCTGGATCTATCCCGTTCAATAGTCATTATTATTTTGATGCGGGCGCAGGGCTTAACCTGGTAGTTGGCGATTTCATGATCGGCGCTGCAGCACAGCATCTTAATCAGCCAAATACATCGCTCACCGGCGTTCCATCCAAAATACCGGTACGTGCTACCAGCTATCTCAGCTACAGGATAGACCTGAATTACGACGACAACATCGACGACGACCAGAAATCGTACCTCATACCTTCAGCCGTTTATTACAAGCAGGCAGGTGCACAATCAGCTTCGTTTGGTATGGAATATAAACGCAAGGCGGTAAGCGCAGGCCTATGGTATCGAACCGGCGGTTCGGATGGGCCGAGCGCCGTGGTGGTGTCATTAGTGTTCGACATTTTTGTGAATAAGGATACCGGCGAGAAATTTAAACTGGGTGTAAGCCATGATGTACCTGTTTCAGGGCTTAACTATAGCAATACAAGTGGAACAAGTGAGGGAAGCATTAATTATCAGACCGTTAACCCCTACCGGGACGATGATTACCACAGATTTGAAGGCGCACGGCGATGCTACGATTTTTACTAACATCTATTTGATTAAATCCGTATAACGAATAAAACAATTACCTTGAGATGGGAAAGAAGTACTTAGCTGAGAAAAAGAAAAAGAAAAAGTCGGCGATGGGCGGTGTGGTGGTGCTCGTTATTTTGGCGTTTATATTTGTTTTCATCATAGCCAAATTCGCGCTTACCAATAATGTGGAGGACACTTTCTCAGGAGCGCCGTCCCATGACGATGTTTATACGATAGCCAAAGAATACGTAAAACCCACGCTTAAATCAGCTGATGCCAGTTTTTCAGATTCGGAGTATGAATTTGGAAAAGAACAGGATTCGGTTTATGTTATAAAATCGCATGTTGACCTTGGCGGCGGGCAGCGCACAAATTTTCAAATAACGCTGAGGTTTCATGGCGGCGCTAAGAACGACCAGCGTAACTGGGAAGTACTGAACCTGAACGAAGATTAACCCATCAATTTAACCACATCATTTTTGGAAGCACAGGAAAGGTTGATAACGACTGTAAAAGCAAAAGCAGGGCTTGCCAAGTATCAAACCATCATAACCAGCGGTAGTCACAGTATAATAGTTGATGAACCCGAAAGCAATGGCGGCGCAGATGCCGGTATGGATCCGCAGGCATTATTACTGGCCAGCCTTGGCAGTTGTACTGCTATTACCCTCCGTATGTATATTGACAGAAAGCAGTGGCCAATTCATGAAATAAATGTAGATGTGGAGCTTCTAAACATCGGATTTATCAAAAATATTAAATGTCTCATCAGCTACACCGGCGATCTTTCTGCCGAACAACAGCTACGGCTTGTGCAGATAGCAGATGCCTGCCCTATTCACAAGATACTTGCAAAAAGTATGGTGATTGAAACGGCCTTAAAATAAAACAGGCCGGAAATAATATTCCCGGCCTGTCCAATCACTCTAAAACAACCACCTCAATCAAGGAAGTATTTTTTCAAATAATATTTATTGAAAACAAAAACTATTTGACTAATTAAATAAGATGGTCAAATTTACTAACTAATTGCAGTTTAATACTATAGAAGCCCGCTTTTTACAGCTGACTGACAATGATGAGTAAAAACCTTGTTAGGTTAATATTTGAGGCCTTTTATAAAGATGTCTGCAAGCAAAAGGCGCTTTAAATGTATCTCTTCAAGATGCTCCTTACGTGGGAAACTTGCTTTTTTCTGGGTTAACGCACCTACCCTTACGCCATGCAGGGCATCCAGCATTAGTTGAACTATTTCTTCAGGATTATCAACCGGTTTAATGTTGCCACGCTCCACTTCGGTTTTTATGGCGCTTATAAGTAGTTTTGTTTCTCCCTGTTTAACCCGTGCTACAATTTCCCATATTGCATCCGGCAGGTTTTGTTCATTCAGCCGGAAATAGTCAAAGAAATTATAATTCGTTACCATAAAAGCATGGTGTGTATTTACCTGGAAAATAAACACCTCTTCAAGGTTAGTAAATCCATGCTCCTCAAGCGATTCAATATAGTCGGCGGCCAGCTTACGCATAACAGCAACGTACAATTCGCTTTTATCAGGAAAGTAATAGTAAAGCAGCGCCTTCGACATGGATATATCACCCGCGATCTCGTTCATCGTGGTTTTTGAGTATCCATAATGCAAAAAACGCTCATGGGCTGCCTCCAATATCTTCTCACGTTTAATATCCTGCTGGTCGGTAACAGCCGCTGTCATCGAAAGACTCATCTTTACTAATGTATTTAAATTTTTAAACTATTCCGTCAAATGGTCTGACACTATAACAAATGTATGTAATTTATACATTTATAAAGCTGAATGTACCCTACAAAACTGTAAAAATTCTGAAGCAATGCGTTTTAGCTACTCATCAATACTGATGAATTTAGCGCCTGCGCCCAATACCAGCGCATCTTCAAGCGCACCTATAATAGGATCAACGATACCGGTAGCTTTAACGGTTGCCTTGCGCAGTAAAAAACCTGCATAAGTAGCAGCCAATGCAGCAGCTGCGCCAAACAACGCCCCTGCTCCTGCTTTACCACCTGTAGCTTTACTGATACTTGCACCTGCCAAAGCACCTGATAAACAACGGAAAGCCAACCCAGCCGGTTTAATGCGGTTTGGGGTAAACGGCATTTTATCCATTATCAGCTCGCCTGCGGCTAATATTTTTAATGTTGTTGCTGTAGCGTCGGACTGCATAAAATTAAGCGGTGTCCCTTCCAGGCGTTTTGAATGGTGTTCGTTTAATATATGACTGGCTATTGCCGGGGCCGATGCGCTGCGTAAACCCGCCAGCGCGCCGATGCCGATCACCTGCCAGAAGGGGTGTGTTATGGTTAATTTGCGTTTCATAGGTAATGTTTTTCATTTATAAACAATAATCATTCCCAAAGCGAGTGGTACGCAAATTGTAATATTTGTTATACATCAAATAAGTACTCCTGACTATGAAATTACCTACAGAAAATGCCGTGGGCGAATTAGGCAGCGTAATAGGAAAAGGCTTAATAGCCGGCCTTGCCGCTACGGCTGCTATCACAATTTCGCAAATGATAGAAATGAAAATTACACTTAAAAGGGCTGCTTAAAAAAGTAGAGTGATCTAGTCAAAGCCTGCTCGAAGCGGGCTTTTTTATTTTGTCACGCCACAAAAAACAAACAAATCCATCCGAATCCTGAAAGAAATATCTATTTTTCCGGTCGGGTATGATCATATTAATTCAATGTACCGACCGGATCGGTCTGGTAGCTGCAATTTCGGGTGTTTTAGCCAACGAGGGTCTAAATATCACTTCGCTGCGTGAGCATGTAGATCAGGCGGAGAACCGCTTCTTCCTGCGGCTTGAAACGGCCCTGCATCCGGATGTAGATAAACTTTCCGCTGCGCTTAAACAAGTTTTACCTGCCGACGCTTTGCTAACCATTAGTACCGGGGCAAAAAAACAAATAGTGGTAATGGTAACTAAAGATTATCATTGCTTAGCTGACATCCTCATCAAAAACTTTTTCAACACGCTTGATGCCGCTGTATTGGCAGTAATAGGTAACCATCCTGACCTTAAAAATATATGCTCCCGCTTTGAGATCCCCTTTCACCTCGTATCACATGAGCAAAAATCAAAACAGGAGTTTGAGCAGCAAGTACTGGAAGTACTTAGCCCATTCACGGCGGATTATATTATCCTTGCCAAATTCATGCGCATCCTGTCGCCTGCGTTTATAAGTCGTTTCCCCAAAAAGATAATCAATATCCATCACTCCTTTTTACCTGCCTTTATCGGTGCAAACCCCTATCGACAAGCCTTTGAACGAGGTGTAAAGCTAATAGGCGCAACAGCTCATTTTGTTACAGATGACCTCGACCAGGGCCCTATCATCACGCAATCCACCATACCCGTAAGCCATTCCCTAACCGCAGGTGACATGATCACTGCCGGTAAAGAGATTGAGACCTCCGTGTTGGCAAAAGCCATGTCGCTGGTGTTTAATGAGCGTGTGTTTGTTCACAAGAACAAAACGATTGTGTTCGATTTTTGAACTACGCGCCGGCCTCAAACGATTTTACTACCTCATACATTCCGGGTTCGAATTTGGCGATCTTAAGCGCTTGTTCAAGGTATGGAGATGCCGTCGGGTTTTTTCGCATAGCCTGGTAATCTTCCATGCTTTTCCATTGGGCGTACATGGTAACCTTTGTACCATCAATGCTTTTATGCAGACTGGATGAAATAAAGCCCGGTACATTCTTCACTGTAGTTTCTGTGGCCTTGATCAAAAGGTCAATCAATTGCTGTTGATTTTCAGGCGTCACAGTAAAAATATTGATAAGTGTGAGATACTTATTTTCAGGATTAATGATAGTCATGTTGCTCCATTTATTAATAAAACGAAGTTGGGAAATTTTGTTGATGACATGCGATTATTCCGCAAATTTTACCTTCCGTATTTTTTCATTCTGTCGGGTAAAAAATTCTTATCTCCTGTTGCAGGCAACCCTTCTGTCGGTTTCCCGGTACTAATAATGATTAATTAAAAATTAACAAAACTACCATCCCATGAAAAACAAATGTAAAATTATAGCTATCGTCAGTATATTACTGGCGGGGCTGCTAATCGGAAAGGCCAGGGCACAAATCGCCGGGGCGGGTAAACTGCAAGGGAGCGTCGGCCTTGAAATTAATGATCCAACAGGTAATGCACGAATAGGCTCCCATTTCTCGCTCGGCGGAACAGTGATGCTGCAATATGGCTTGAGCAATAGCTTTGCTGTTATAGCCACTTCAGGCGCATACCACTTCTTCCCAACTATTATACCCGGAACCAACAAACGTTATGACAGTTATGGTGTTATACCTGTAGAAGCGGGTGTTAAGTGGTTTTTTGTACCGAATATATATGTCAGCGGCCAGGCAGGTATTGGCAGAGAGGCTACCGATTCGGGTTATGGGCCTAATAGGCTGATGCTAACACCGGCCCTAGGTTATGCGACCAGGCATTGGGACTTTGGCGTGCACTACGACAACTTCTCGAGCCCTGGCGGCGACCATTATGGCCTGTTAGGCGTACGCCTGGCTTATGCATTTGGCTTATAGTTCCAATTTATGCACAGATACTCCAAATAACCATATCAATGAAAATAACAAAAAAGCATGTGCTGCTGGTAACCGTTATAGCGGTTATCGGCGGCATTTTTATTGGTTGCAAAACAAGGTTCGCAACTACACAGGCCAATAATTATACGGTTACACCATCCCCTCAAAAACTCGTGCGCGGTCGTGAACTGGCAATGAGCATTTGCGCCGGCTGCCATTACGATCATACGGTAAATAAATTCATCGGCAGGCCGCTGGAAGATATTCCCGGCATAGCAGGTAAGGTGTATTCGGCCAACCTTACCCATTCCCGTACGCACGGTATCCCTACCCGCTATACCGATGCCGAGTTGAAATATCTGTTCAAAACAGGCGTAGCACGGGATGGCCGCTATCTCAATTATATGCTTCGCCCTAACATGGCAGATTCTGATATCGACGCCATCATCGCTTTCCTGCGTTCGGATGATCCATCGTTGAGCGCGGCGGATACTACTATCGGTCTTACGCATTTTACTTTTATAGGAAAGATCTATATGGGAATGCATGCCAACCCTGTAGCTTATTCAGATAATATTAAAGAGCCGCCTGCAGACAAGGTAAAGCTTGGTTATTATTTAGTGGATAACCTCGGCTGTTTTCATTGCCATTCGGGGAGTTTGCAAAAGCTCAATTTTCAATACCCTGATCAAACGCCGGGTTATCTCGCCGGCGGGATAAAACTAAAAGGCATAAATGGAGCAGAAATGCATGCCTCAAACATCACACCTGATAAGCAAACAGGTATCGGGAGCTATACTATCGAAGAGTTCAGGGCGGCAATGGTAAAAGGCGACGCGCCCGGCCATAGGCTTAAACCACCAATGCCAAAATTTGATCAGCTAAAACCTGAAGAGGTAGACGCTATTTATGCCTACCTGCAAACGGTTCCGGCAATTAATAACCTGGTAAAGCGGTAAAATAGTTTTACTGGCACCATACTTGCTTAATGTTATATATAAATTAATAACTTATGAAACTAATGAGATTTGCCCTGCTTGGCGCAGCTGTCGCCGGAGGCATATATTACTTCCTGAATAATAAAAAAGGTAATGCTATGTTCGATGATCTTGCAGACACTGCAAATGATATCGCCGGAAAAGCAAAAGATGTAGCGTCGGAATATGTAGATAAATTAGCTGCCGGTTTACGCGGTTAATTATCAATAAACGTTTTAAGTTAGTTTACCCAGGAGAAAGGAAAGTGCAGAGTGGACGGTGTAAACTAACTTTTTTTATGCTTTTTATTTTGCCTGGATATGGCCATACATTGTAAAAAATAATAGGTAAAGTTTAAATTAAGATAAGACATACAAGTACTTTGTTATAAACAAATTATACATTAAATATTTTGTTTAAAAGCTCACTATAAATTACTCTTTTTAGCGTCTTCAATATTCTTTCTCAGCCAATATTGAGTAGTATTGGAATAACCTACATCACTAAAAAGCACATTGCCTCCTCTATCCAATACAACATTTGTAGGATATAGATGCACACCATAATACCGGGAATAATATTGCCCCTCATCAATGATATGATAAGCCAGCGGATTGGTTTTGATAAACTGTTGCAGGTCCCAGCCTTTATCAAGTGCTATGGCTATGAATATAACATCGGGTTGATTGGTATATTCCAGCGCGAGTTTATTTAGATCCGGTAGTTCTTTTCGGCAGGGCGGACATCCTATAAACCAAAAATTGAGCACTACTACTTTTCCTTTCAGGTCTTCAACTTTTATTTTGTTGCCTTCAATATCTGTGAAGCTAACGTAGCTCATCTTCTTCCCTACCGGGAAATTCTCACTCATCTTTGGCATTGGTATGCGGCTCATCCGCTCATCGAGTTGCGCCGAGTCGAGCTTCACCAACAGGTATGCGCTGCTGTCGCTTTTCTTGTCTATCTTTTTCAGACGGTATTCATGTGTCAAAACGAGCTTTCTCCATACCGCATATGGATATTGCGTCCCGCTTGAATCGACCACTACCCGGGCTTCGTCGCGTAATTTCTTATCACTTTGCGCTTTTGCGGCTATAGTGATATTGATCAATACAAATAGTATAATTCCGATCTTTTTCATAGCAGAAATTGATATATGCAATTTATAAGTGATTGTTATTCAAGCATAGTAACAATCTGTATACAAAAAAAGCCGCTCCGGGTTGACCGGGGCGGCTTTAACACTTATATATAACTTTAATTAAGCGGATGCTACTTCTTGTTCACGAGCTTCGCGATCAAGGCGTTTTTGCCTGCGATCGCTGATTCCCTTTTTTATGTTAAAACGGATAAGGTACATACATGGCACCAGTATCAGTGTGATAATGGTTGCGAAGCCTAAACCAAATATCATCGTCCATGACAGCGGGCCCCAGAAGGCTACGTTATCCCCACCGAAATATATGTGCGGCTTAAAGTGTGTGAACAACCCGGCAAAGTCAATATTAAAGCCAACTGCCAGTGGTATCAAACCTAATATCGCTGCGGTTGCGGTCAACAATACCGGCGTCATACGCGTACGGGCGGCTTCTACAACTGCATCATGTATGCTCTGTCCCTGCTCCAACAACATATCGCTGAACTCTACCAGCAGGATACCATTTCGTACGACGACGCCTGCGAGGGCTATGATACCTACGCCCGTCATCACTATGGTTATGGTCATTTTAAATATACCAATACCCAGGAACACACCGATGATACTAAAGAATATCTCGCTGAGTATGATGAGCGTTTTACCAACTGAGTTGAACAATGCCATTAATATGATGAGGATAAGCCCAAACGATACGCCCAGGGCTGTAAGCAGGAAGGTAGCAGCTTCTGCCTGGTCTTCCTGGCCACCACCCATGTTAATGCTTACATTATCAGGCAGGCGGAAGCCCTTAATGGCCTGCTTTATGGCCACGTTAACATCGTTTGCATTATAGGCTTTAAGCACGTTCGATCCGAGCGTAATTACGCGACGCGATTGCTTGTGCTTGATGTTAGCATAAGTACTGGTATATCTTATGTCGGTGAAAGCCGATATTGGCACCTGCCTGATCTGCCCGCCCATTGCTATATCCCTAAAGGTAATCTTCAGGTTCTTTAATGCGTCGATATCATTTCGCTGCGCTTCATTGGCGCGTACGTTAATTTCGTAATTATCTTCTTTGGTATTACGGAAATCGGCAGCCTTTGCACCATAGATGGATGTACCTAAAGCCTGGTTGATCTGCGATGTGGTTACACCTTCACGGTTAGCACGTTCGCGGTCTACGTCAAATACGATCTCCGGCTTGTCTGCCTGTACGTCGGGCACCAATTCTTCAATACCCGCAATGTTCTGCTTATTTAAATAATTCTTTAACCTGTCTGCAGTATGCACCAGCGTATCAATATTATCGCCAATGATCTCGATACTCACATCTTTTTGCTGCGGCGGCCCGCTTTGCTCCTGTGCAACGGCAATCTTAGCACCCGGTACACCTTGCACCGACCTGCGTATCTTCTCCATTATCGCCTTGGTATCCTTGCCGTTACGTTTTCCGTATTCAACAAAGGCTACGGTGATCTTACCCTTATTATAGTAAGTTCCCTGGTCTTCGTCAGATGGGTCGGTAACGCCTACAGATACGTTGGAAATAATGGAAGTAACAACGTCCTTATCCGGTTCAACGACCTGCGCCACACGTTTTTCCAACTGTTCAACTACAGTATTGGTATAGGCCTGGTCGGTACCGATAGGCATGGTTGCATACACATACACAAAGTTAGGATCGGATGACGGGAAGAATTCTACCTTAGGTTTGCGTACACCGAAAGTGAACAACATGGTAAACACAAATAATACCATTGTACCACCAAGTATCCACCACGGCACTTTAACCGCGCGCTCCAGCCAGCGTGCATACCACGACTGGAATTTAGGCCATCCATTCTTCTGGAACCTATCAATTACTTTCAATAAGATAAAATGATTGAACAGGTAGAGGAAGATCACCAGTACCATAAAATTACCGACACCTACATTTATAAGGTAACCAAGTACAGTAAACGCAGCCAGCCAAAGCATAGCGCGACGTACTTTCTTATCAAATTTTGGATTGTCATGTTCGCCATCATGGTGCGGCTTCATAAAGTCAACCGCAAAAACAGGGTTCATTATATAAGCCACAACCAGCGACGCCAGCAAGGTAATGATGAGCGTGATCGGCAGGAAGAACATAAAGTGCCCAATCAAACTGTTCCAGAATGCCAGCGGGATGAATGGCGCCAATGTAGTCATGGTACCTGAAAACACCGGCATGAACACCTCACCTGCGGCTATTTTGGCCGCCTTTACTATCGGCACCTTACCATTGGCGAAAATACGGTGGGTATTCTCTATCACCACGATCGCATCATCCACCACAATACCCAATGCAAGCAGGAAGGAGAATAGCACGATCATGTTCAACGTAAACCCAATGGCCGGCATTATCATAAAGGCAATAAAGCACGACAACGGCACCGATAAGGCCACAAATATGGCGTTGGTGCTGCCCATAAAGAACATCAGAATAATGGTTACCAAAACAAACCCGATAATAATGGTATTGATCAGGTCGTTCAATGTCGATTTCGTCTTGTCAGACTGGTCGCCGGTAACGGTTATGTTTAATCCTTTAGGAAATATGGTTTTTTGCTTTTGCTGAATAAGATCATAGATCTTCTGCGAAACCTCTATCAGGTTTTCACCTGCCCTTTTACTTACGTTAAGGCTGATAACGTTTTTAAAATCAGCTTGATCCGGTGTTTTCAAACGCGCGTAGCTTTCCTGGTCTTTGAAACCGTCTTTTACCTCGGCAATATCGCGCAGGTAAACTGCTTTGCCTTGCGGGTTCCTGATCACCATGGCAGAAACTTCATCTGCACTTTTAAAATCCTCTTTTAAGTCGATGGCCCTTTGCACGCCATCCTGCACAACATAGCCAGCCGATGATATAATATTTTCATTACCTATCGCCTGTATAATGTCGCCAAAGCTGATTTGTGCAGCGGCCATTTTATTAATATCCACATTGATCTGGATGTTCGGTTTCAAAGCGCCCACTTCATCAACTTTGGATATTTCCTTCATCGACTCGATGTCATCCTTCAGGTTATCGGCATACTCCTTCAATTTCTTCAAGTCATAGTTACCTGACAAGTTAATATAGAGAATCGGGAGGTCGGATACGTTGATATCTGATACATCTGGTTCCTTATATTGCGCATCAGGCGTTGGCAGGTCTGGTTTGGCTTTATCCACCGCGTCTTTAACTTCCTGTTTCGCTTTATCAATGTCAACGTCCGCATTAAACTCGCAGGTGATCACCGAAACGTTTTGTTGGGTATTAGAAGAAACCTTTTTAAGCCCTTTAAGCGATTTCATTTGCTTTTCGAGCTGCCTTGTTACCAGCGTCTCAATGTTTTGCGGCGACTGGCCCAAAAACTGTGTGGTAACGTATATTTTGGATATGGTAATATCCGGAAAGTTTTCCTTTGGCAGCCGGTTATAGGAGATCAATCCCATCAGTGTGATCATGATGATGATCGCATAAACGGCTGTTTTATTATTGATGGCCCAACTACTCGGGCCAAATTCTTTTTCCTGGTCTTTCATCTTTTAAAATGGATTAGGTTAGTTACCAGAGGTTAATATGGTGATCTTGTTGCCGTCTTCCAGCTCGCTGGCGCCTTCAGTTATTACCTGGTCGCCGGCTTTAACGCCAGATTTTATTTCGGTAAAGCCACCCGAAGTATTGCCTTCAGTTACATTGTGCTGCTTGGCATAACCATTAACATTTACAAACACGTAATCACCATTCGCTGAACGCTGTATAGCTTTTACCGGAACCGAGATGGCATCATGATTGGCATAATCGGCTATTTTCAGTACTGCTGTCATATTCGGGCGGTACTCCTTATTGTGCGGCAGTTTTATCTCTACACCAAAGCTGCGTGATGACGGATCTATCACTTTACCTGCAAATGTTACGCGGGTGATAATAGAATCGGCAATATCCGGGAACAATATTTTTACGCTATCGCCCTGGTTAATCGAGCTTGAGTATGACTCAGGCACATCTGCTTTAACCTTTAAAACATCCGCATTTACTATACGTATGCCTGTTGGAGTACCTTGATTTGTTGCTAACTGGCCCAATTTAAGTTCCATCTGATCAACAATACCTGATATAGGCGATATAATGCGATACAGATCGGATTGTTGCTTTGCAATAGACAACTGCTTCTGTGCCGATTGGTAATTGGTCTGCGCCTGTAAAAACTGCACCTCGGTACCAATCTTCTGATCCCACAGGTTTTTTTGCCTTTGATAAAGCTCACCCATCAGGCTAACCTGTGTTTGTGCCTGTGCTATGTTTTGCTGCAGCACACTGTTATCCAACTGCACCAGGGTCTGTCCTTTGTTTACATGGTCGCCCACTTTTACATAGATGCCGGTAATAACAGCAGTTGCCTGCGGATAGGCAGTAACATTATCCTGCGCATCAATACGGCCCTGTATCTGTACATAATTGGTAAATTGGCCTTGTTTAATAGTTACAGCGCTTACATCTATACCTTTTGTTGAGTCCTGATCGCCTACCTGTGCCTGCAGCTTGGTGATTTGTGCATTAATATCTGCTTGCTGCTTTTTCAGATCTTCAAGCTTTGCTTTCAGTACTGCTTTAGGATCCTTGTTATCCGCTTTGGGGCCGCATGCCGCCAAAAACAAAATCACCGGTATGTATATTAATTTTTTCATTTTCGTCCTTATTTATGTTGTTGTTGGTTTGAGTTTACTTAATGCGGCCGTATGCCTGTTCGAGCTGTACTTTTGCTACAAGGGCATCATAAAGACCTTGTATATATGTATTATCTGCATCCTGCAAGGCTGTTTGTGCCTGTGTAACCTCAAGGCTCGAGCCTACACCCTGCTCATACTTTATTTTAGATACACGCAATACCTCTTCGGCCAATGCCATGTTTTTCTTTTGATCGTTTAACGTTTGCAGGCCGTTTATGTATGATACCCGCGCTTCGCTGATCTGGAGGTTGACAGTCTTTCGCATATTATCCATATCGTTCTCGGATTTAAGCACATTTATCTGCGACTGCTTTAATTGATATTTATGCTGAAAACCGGTAAAGATGGGTACGTTAAGCGTCAGCCCGATATAGCCCGAAGGGTAATTAGTGCTATAAAGATTACCGAAACTGTTATCCTGGTAACTGGCCGAATAACTTGCATTAGCGGTTAACTTTGGCAGGTATGCGCCTCTTTTAAGTTTCACATCGTATTCATTCAACCGTTTCTGCGTTTCCAGTAAATTATATTCTATACGGTTATGATAAGCGCTGGTATCTGATGATGTATCGGCTAAGTTAGCGTCGAGCTTGATATTATCCAGGTTATCATTGAGCAACAAGACAGCCTCTATCGGCATACCCATCTGAAATTTCAACAACTCATAATTTATAGCCTGCGAACGACGCGAGTTTTGATACGAAGTAACCAGCGAATTATACTGCACGGTTATACGGTCAACATCCACTTTCTCAACAAACCCCTGTTTATTACGGGCAACGGTCTCATCAACCTCTTTTTTAAGCTGTGTTATGTCCGAATCCAATAACCTCAAACTTTCCACGCTAACCAGCACCTGGTAATAGGCTTTGGTAACATTTACATTCGCGTCTATTTTGGTACGGGTATAGCTGCGCTCATAAAGCTGTTTGTAAGTTTTGCTGCCCTGCAAGCCTACAATGTAGCTTGGGTCGAATATGATCTGGCTGGCATTTAACGTAAGGTTGGATTGATAGGTAACACCAAACTTTAACGGGATGAAGGTGCCCGGCTCATTAAAAAATTCGCCCGGGATAAGCGTAGTGGGTATCTTAAAGTAATCCTGGAAACCGGCCGCACCGCTTACCTGCGGATAGCCCTGCCCTATGATTTCTTTAACATGGTAATTTGCACCCTGAACATCCAACGCGGCGTTAGTAACATCGTGCTGGTGCTGATATGCGTAATTAACGCAATCCTGCAAGGTAAAATGGTAAACGCTGTCACGTGGCGACTGTTGCGCATGGCTCGTGAGCGTCGCGCCGCACCAAATGGCTGCTATCAGGTATATATACTTCATTGTTCTCATATGTACGCTATACATAGTTGGTTTTGTTGTTTTCAAATTTCATTGCTGCATTGACAACCCTATGTCAGCAGCTTTATTCATATGCAATTTTCTGTACTGGTCAAGCAGCTTATAGCCTTCCAGCGTACAGATGCCGTAATTAAAATGCTCAAGCAGCTGGTATTGCACCTCCCATGGGCTAAATTCAGCTATCGGGAACTGACCGGTATCAAAGCCCCACTCTACCTGTGCTACCCGCATACGGGCAATTATTTTAACATTAAGCCCGGGCCTTATGTAGCCTTGTTTTATTCCTTTTATCAATAACTCTTCAAGTGTGCGAATTAGGACATCAGCCTTGAAATTCTGGAACTGTTTCCATGCATCAGGGTGATATTTCTGCATATCGTGTATCACTATCGGGTTGATGCGTGAAAAAATCTCTTCTGAGCATTTCATCATGTTGATCATCTCCTCTATCACATTTTCCGATCTGCTGATGATCTCGCTCATCTGGTCTTCATCGTCCTTCAGCTTCTTTTTTACAAGAGCGATCACCAGTTCGTTCTTGTCTTTAAAAAAGTGGTAGATGGTTTTCTTTGATATGCCTAAATGTTTGGCGATATCGTCCATCGTCACGCTTTTTATGCCAGCCTTTAAAAAAAGGTCTTCACCACCTTCAATAATTCTTTCTATTGGTATCATTTTTAAACTCCGGCACAAAACTATGGAAACATTTTTAGATTTCAAAGTTTCCAAAAGAAAACACGGATTCTTCACATTTAATTACCAATACTCTACATTACCTAATCACTAATCACAGAACACCGATCACTACCCCCAAAATTTCTATCTTTGCGAAAAAATATTATCCTACAATGACACTTTCCCCGCTCTCAGCAATTTCGCCTATCGATGGCCGCTATCATAACACAACCGCCAATCTTGCCGGCTATTTTTCGGAGTATGCGCTCATCAAATACCGTGTACTTGTTGAAATTGAATACTTTATTGCACTGAGCGAAATCCCGCTGCCGCAGTTACGTAAGTTTGATCCAGGTATTACCCAAAAGTTACGCGCCATTTATCAAAATTTTAGCGAGGCTGATGCTCAGAACGTTAAAGAGATAGAAAAGACTACCAACCACGATGTTAAAGCGGTTGAATACTTTATAAAACAGGAATTTGATAAGCTCGGCATCAGCGAATTTAAGGAGTTTATCCACTTCGGGCTTACTTCGCAGGATATTAATAACACGGCCATCCCTTTCTCTTTTAAGCTGGCGTTGCAGGATGTTTATTATCCTGCGTTAACCGAACTGATCAGCATTTTGAAAGTTTATGCTGAAGACTGGGCAAATATCCCATTACTGGCGCATACCCATGGGCAACCGGCATCGCCTACCCGTTTGGGCAAGGAACTGATGGTTTTTGTTGAACGTTTGGAAGCGCAGGTAGTATTGTTGAAACACATTCCTTTCTCGGCAAAATTTGGTGGCGCAACAGGTAACTTCAATGCGCACCATGTGGCTTACGGCAATATCGACTGGACAGCTTTCGGCAACCGTTTCGTAAACAACGTACTGCTGCTTAACCGCTCGCAATTCACCACTCAAATTGAGCACTATGATAACTTCGCAGCACAATGCGATGCGCTGAAAAGGATCAACAATATTTTGATTGATCTTGACCGCGATATATGGACCTATATATCCATGAACTATTTCAAGCAAAAAATAAAAGCTGGAGAAATTGGCTCATCAGCAATGCCGCATAAGGTAAACCCGATAGATTTTGAAAACTCGGAAGGTAACCTGGGTATAGCAAATGCGATATTTGAGCATTTGGCGGCTAAACTGCCGATCTCGCGTTTACAGCGCGATCTGACGGATTCCACTGTACTGCGCAACATAGGTGTACCGGTTGGGCATAGCATGATCGCCATTAAATCCACCATAAAAGGCTTGAATAAACTGCTCCTTAACGAAGCTAAGATCAACGCCGACCTGGAAGCAAATTGGGCGGTTGTTGCCGAGGCATTGCAAACTATTCTCCGTCGTGAGGGCTATCCAAATCCATATGAGGCCTTAAAGGAGCTTACTCGTACCAATACCGGGGTAAACGCCGGTACAATTGCAACGTTTGTAGATGCTTTAGATGTAAGTGATGAGATAAAAGCGGAGTTGAAAAGGATTACGCCGTCGAATTATACAGGCATTTGATGTGCAGATGCGGAGATGTGCAAATATGCAGGTAAAGAAATTAAAATTTTGACACTTGCATATTTGCACATCTTCTCATTTGCACATCTGCACATCATTTTCCTGTCATAACTATCGCCCTATTGCATTTAACCGAAAAACCTGTTTAAATTTGTTATTGAATTTAAGATAAAAGAAGCGAGATGAATATCAACGTATATACCGAATCGACCCCGAACCCGGCAACCCAGAAGTTTATTGTAAACAAGTTGCTGATAAACGGCAGTGCCGATTTCGCCACAAAAGAAGCTGCTGAAAAATCGCCATTTGCAAAGGAATTGTTCAAATTTTCATTTGTCAACGGTGTATTCTTCGCCAGCAACTTTGTTACTGTTACAAAAACCGAAGGCAGTGACTGGGATGATCTGTTACCTATCCTGAAAGAGTTTGTAAAAGGCGCTGTGGAAGCTGAGCTGGCGGTTAAGGAAGAAGAGCATATCGAAAATACCGATTTTGAAGGCAGCGACATCGAAGTAAAGATCCAGCAAATATTACATGATTACGTTCGCCCGGCAGTTGAATCAGACGGGGGCGCCATCACCTATAAATCATTCGACGAAGGTAAGGTAACTGTTGAGCTTCGCGGTTCATGCAGCGGCTGCCCATCATCAACCGTTACTTTGAAGGCCGGTATTGAGAACCTGTTAAAGAGAATGGTGCCTGAGGTTACCGAGGTAGTATCCGAAGCCTTGTAAATAAAAGCATTAAGTGCACTGGGTGTCACCCTGAGGCACTCGAAGGGTTTGCGTGGGCCATTGCCCATATACTTCGGGAACCTCGGTATGACACCCTTTCAATTTAATCTTTGAAATACTTCTGAATATAACTAAGAAGTTCTTTTGTGATCTTTCCATTCGTCGCCAATAATTCCCTCGTCACGATCACCTCCTCCCCGCCTTTAAAGTTCACCACTTCGCCACCAGCTTGTTTTACAATGAGTATGCCCGCTGCCACGTCCCAGGCGTTCAGGTTATATTCATAAAAACCTTCAAAACGACCTGCGGCAGTCCAGGCCAGATCAACCGCTGCAGAACCAACGCGGCGTAAGCCATGCGTGTTGCGCATTAGTTCGGTAAAAAGCTCTATGTAAATGGCTTGTTTAGTGAAATCGTAATACGGGAAACCTGTCGCCAAAAGACTGGCTGCAACGGTATCGGTTTGGCTTACTTTTATTTCTGCGCCATTGAGATAGGCCGGCGTACCTTTGCTCGCATAGAAGCATTCATCCAAATTTACTTCGTAAACTACGCCGCTTACCAATTCGTCCCCTTCCTGCAAAGCAATGCTTACAGCAAACGTTGGCAGGCCGTGTATAAAATTCGTGGTGCCATCCAGCGGGTCGATGATCCAGTTGAAGCGCTCGCCTACCCTGTTCGTTGTTTTTTCTTCGGTGATGAAGCCAGCTTCGGGCAATACTTTTTCCAGGCCGGCAACGATCATTTCCTCGGCGGTTTTATCTACGTACGATACAAGATCATTAAGGCCTTTGTATTCTATTTTGGATGGATCGAAAACTTTGCGTTGCTCGCGTATAAAAGCCCCGGCTTGCCTGGCTATCTCAACAACTTTATTTGTTATTTGACTGTATTGCATGATGCCGCAAAGATAGGCTGAAAGAAAATACCTTGTGGATAAAAAAGCTTGCAAAAAACAAACTTAATGCAGCTACAGGCCGGGCAACAGGCGGGTACATGCCAAGTGTTTTTATCAGGAATGAAATAACGGCAAGATTAGCAAAGTAGCCAATAATTGCAACCGAAATAAAACGAATAAATTGTTTGTGAGGCGCAAGTTTTGATTGTGAAAACACTACATACCTTGTAATAATAAAATTTACAATTACACCAAGGAAAAATGATATAGCAAGTGATATAGTAGAGTTAGCAAATTTCAGGTTGAATATGTAATAGTGTTTTTGCGTGAGGAGGTTGCGGTAAAACAAGTAAAATGAAGAAATGTCAACCAAAAACCCAGCACCCGCCGATAGCACAAATTTGGCTACTTCGTTATTAAGTATTTTTTGTAATAGTTTGTTAGCCATGCGATGGTGCAGGTTTTTTACCATGATTTAAACCATGCACTATTAAGACTACACCTAATACAAAAAGTAAAATCGCAATTAATTGTGCCTGCGGGAAGGATATGCTGCCAACCTGGTAACGTGTATTTACACGGATAAACTCTATTAAAAAACGCTCAACGGCATTCAATACCAGGTAGATGCCAAACATAATACCGGGCGCTTTGATCTTGTCCCTGATACTCCACAAAAAGAAAAACAATAATATACAAACAACTGCCTCGTATAATGATGTCGGCCAAACCGGTTCAGGCAGTACGTGGCAAAATTTGCCTGTACAGCCCGGTATCAAATTGCCTTCGTCATTCACGTTATGCGGGAAATTAAACTGCCATGCCCAATCAGGTAGCCAGTTAAGCCATCCTGGCCTATGTGATATATTCATTTTCCCCCAGTCGCCATCACCACTCATTTCGCAGCCTATACGGCCAATACCATAAGCCAGCATCATACCCGGGCCGCCGATATCCAGCATGGTCAATGGTTTTATACCATGCTTATGCGCTATATATAACACCGCAGCGCCGCCGCAAATCAAACCACCATAAAAAGTTAAACCGCTAAAGCCGATCAGCATGCCAACCGGATCTTTTAAAAATTCTTCCCAGTTCTCAAGAGCATTGAATATTTTGGCGCCCGCAAAGCCACATATCGCGGCCCAAAGCAATATCTGGCCCATCAGGTCGGCAGGATGTACTTTTACTTTTTGTTTTTTAGGCTCGGGTAATACCGTTTTCTTATTTTCATAGTAAGCCCAGTAAGCTATTGCAGCAGCACCTATTATACCGCCGAGCCAGTTACCTTTTCCTGAAAGCAGCGTCCCCTGTGGGTCAGCATTAAGTTCTGAGTAATTAAATATGATATATATAAGTTTAAAGCCTATAATAAACCCGAAGACCGCGTTAGTTATCAATGCGAGCGGCGTGATACGCTCGCCAACCATCACCTCTTTTTCAAAGGAATGCACATATCCTAACTTTTCTTTTCGCTTAAATTCCTGTACAAAAGCCCAGTACGCAGCTATGAAAGCTATCGCCACAAAAAAGCCAAAAGTTTGTATTGGCAGCTGAAGGTTTATCCCGAAAAGGTAATGTAAAAGGAAGCTTATGGTTGGGAACATGTTTGTTTTTTGCTGCGAATATAGCGGTTTAATGCACTAAAACTTCTTCGGGCTCTGTTATTTCAACATCACCATCCTGTGAAATATTGGTTAAGCAAACTGCTTTTAATTCATTTACCAGCACCGGGTCGTACTTCGTCTTCACCTTCACATAGTTACGGGTGAAGCCATGCATAAAGCCGTCTTTTATATCACCTTCAAACAAAACTTCGTCAGTTTTACCTAACTGATTTTCGTAGAAAGCCCGGCGTTTCTTATCAGACAATATGTGCAGCATCTTACTACGCTCGGCTCGTGTTGATCCCGGCACAACGCCTTTCATTTCTGCAGCAAGGGTATTTTCTCTTTCAGAATAGGTGAATACGTGCAGGTACGAAATATCCAGTCCGTTCAAAAAGTTATAGGTATCAATAAAATCCTCGCGCGTCTCACCCGGGAAGCCGACGATCACATCCACCCCTATACAGCAATCCGGCATCAGCGATTTTATTTTCGCTACGCGGTCTGCATACAATTCCCTTTTATACCTGCGGCGCATCAGGCCTAAAATCTTATTTGAACCCGACTGCAACGGGATATGGAAATGCGGCACAAAACGATTAGATGTAGCAACAAACTCAATGATCTCGTCTGTCAAAAGATTGGGTTCGATAGACGAAATACGGATGCGCTCAATGCCTTCAACCTTATCTAAAGCTTTTACCAGGTCAAAAAACTTATCTTCCCGCTCGCCATTCCTGATTCCGAAATCGCCCAGGTTTACACCTGTCAATACGATTTCCTTCACACCTGAAGCAGCGATGGCTTCGGCTTGCTTAACCGCATTCTCAATAGTATCGCTCCTGCTGGCGCCACGGGCCAATGGTATAGTGCAAAATGAGCATGAATAATCGCAGCCATCCTGCACCTTCAAAAAGGTACGGGTACGGTCACCTATCGACCATGCCGAAACAAATTGATTGGCTTCGCTTACCGGCTGGTTGTATATTAATGCTTTGGGATTTTTAGTTAGATCGGTGATGTAATCGACGAGCTGGAATTTCTCGGCAGCACCCAAAACCATATCAACGCCGGGTATTTCGGCAATTTCCTTTGGCTTAAGCTGGGCGTAGCATCCAACAATAGTTACATATGCCCCGGGGGATATTTTAAGCGCTTCCTTTACTACCTTCCTGCATTTTTTATCGGCATTCTCGGTTACGGAGCAGGTATTTATCACAAAAACATCTGGCTTGTCGGTAAAATCAACCGTATCAAAACCTGCATTATTAAAGAGACGGCCAATAGATGAGGTCTCCGAATAATTCAGTTTACAACCTAACGTATAAAATGCAACCTTCCTGTTCATTACAGCCAGCAAAGATACTATTTTTTCCGTTTTTAGCAGATCCCCCCTTGGCAGTTCATCATAAATTCACCTTATCATACCTTATAACCAAATTGTTACAACATTGGCTTTGGCATTGTTTTGGCTAAGTACTGTTCGTAATTTGTCGCATTTCCTCCATCAAAGGCTAAATCAGTTTTCAATTACAACTATTACGAATGGCTTTTTCTGAACTTTTTATTCAGGAAAGCTGTTAGAAAGTTTAAATACCTATGAAAGTGCGTGTTACTACGCTTTTCAACCAAACGTTATTATGATTAAGGTTGCAAGAAAAATTCCCGTATTACGCTATTTCCTGATCATCTCGCTATTTAGCGGTTTATTTATCTGTTCCCTTTATTTGTACCTTCATTACAAAAAAGCAAAGGCACTGCGCTCAAGTATAGAGAGCCTGATCACGGAAAGAGAAAATTCCTCGCTGATAGACAGTTGTATTATTAGCCTGTATAGTGCCGATAATAATAGCCGTTTGTATACTATTACAGGCAATAAGGCTTATCTCACAAAATTCTCAAAGGATATCGGTAAAATATCAGATGTCATTACCAAGATAAAGTTTAACAGCAAAAATATCGCTGATACCGCCCCTGATAAATTCAAAAACCTGATGAAAGAAAAGGCGGAGAAGACCGGCAATTATATTAAGCTTCGTTTATTGATTGATAGCCTCATTAAATCGTCAATGACCATCAACAGATCTTTAGCCCAGATAAACCAAAAACCTTCGAAAACCGTTGTAAAAATTGAGCATAAAGTAACTGTAGACACGATCAAAAACACAGACGTAAAGACAAAGAAAAAGTTGTTGGGTCGTATTTTTGCGGCATTTTCTAAAAAAGAGCAGCAAACAAAACCATTGCTGGTAAAGGATACCATCACGCAATCAACCACTACAACAAATGCCGGAACCGGTTCAAATAGATATGCTATAGATAACTATTACAAAAAGCTGTACGATGTAAATAACCGTTTGCGTACTAATGAGCGCCAGATACTCATCATCAACAACAACCTGATAGAAGAAATTATTTCGAGCTTGCGTTTGTATAAATCCGTTGAACAACTGTACGTAAAAAAAAGCAAGCAGGAATTGCAGGGAAACCTCTCAAACGTGTATGCAGAATTTAAAGAAGTATCAACGATGAGCTTTATTTTCCTGATCACGCTGCTTACGTTGGTATTTTATAACATCTGGAAGATCTACCGGAACGAGAAAGATATTATATATTATAGTGATAAAGCCGAACAATATGCCGACTCAAAAAGCCGTTTCCTTGCCGGGATGAGCCATGAGATACGTACCCCGCTAAACTCGGTGATCGGTTTTTCGGAACAATTGGGGCAGGGACATTTGGAGCCTGTTCAACGCGAGCAGATAGACGCCATCCGAAATTCATCCGAAATGCTGCTGGAACTGGTAAATGAGATCCTCGATTTTTCCAAATACGAAACAGGCAAAATGGGCTTTGACAGCGCACCATTTATGCTGGCGCATGCGTTTGATGATGTGTTTACCAGTATGAATATCCATGCACACAAGAAAAAACTGTTCCTGGAAAATGATATACATCTTGACGACGCAATTTGCTGCGAAGGCGACAAGATGCGATTGAAACAGGTGATCATGAACCTTTTAGGTAATGCTATAAAATTCACTATTAAAGGTAAAGTTACGCTGAGCGCGCGTATTGAGCAGCATAAAGACGATGACGACTTGCTGCTGAAAGTTGCGGTTACGGATACCGGTTTGGGTATAGACAAAAATGATCTGCCGCACATATTCGAGGAGTTTTCGCAGGTTGCCGGCGCACAAAAGGCTACACGCCATAAAGGTACCGGGCTTGGGCTTGCCATTTGTAAAAAAATAGTTGAGCTACAGGGCGGGCATATTCATGTTACCAGTACAGTGGGCGAAGGTTCTGCATTCAGCTTTGAATTGCCGCTTAAACGCTGCGAAATTGACGAGCGTGTAATAGCCCAAACCATGACGGATGAAGTAATGGCAGAACTGGTTAATGGCAGGCATGTGCTTTTTGCTGAAGACAATCATTTAAATGTACTGCTTGGTACTACGATACTTAAAAAGTGGAAGATCAATTACGATGTGGCGATAAATGGCCATGATGCGGTGATGCTTTTTGAGCAGAATAAGTATGATCTCGTTTTAACTGATATTCAAATGCCTGAGTTGAGCGGCTTAGAGGTAACCCAGATCATTCGTAATTCAAAAAATCCATACAAATCCAATGTTCCGATACTGGCGCTTACTGCAAATGTAATGAAGGAGGACCGCGATCTCTATCTTAATTCGGGGATGAGCGATGTGGTGCTGAAACCGTTCAGAGAGAAAGACCTGATCGAGAAGATAGCTTTGGCGCTTCAAAATAACACCGCGGCGTTGCGTTTTGTATCATAATTATTCGCTCCAACGGAAACTTTCATTTTCCAACCCGGTCAAATCGATAACCCGGCTTACAACGGTCATGGCCACGTCTTCAATACTTTGAGGCTTGCTATAATACGATGGGCTGGCCGGGCATATAATCCCTCCTGCCTCAGTAACCGTTTGCATATTGCGGATATGGATGAGATTGAGCGGCATATCGCGGGCCACGAGTATCAGCTTACGGCGTTCTTTTAATATTACGTCTGCAGCGCGGGTTACGAGGTCGTCGGATACACCGGAAGCTATCCTGCCCAAAGTACCCATGGAACATGGAATAATAACCATCGTATCAAATTTTGCCGAGCCGGAAGCAAATGGCGCCATAAAATCGTGCTTGTCATAAAAGCGGAACGGGATTTTATCGTAATCCTGGTTATCCAGCTCAAATTGCCAAACCTGCCTGGCATTGTCAGACATCACGATGCCAACTTCAGCTATCTGGTCTTTCAGTTGCTGTAATTTTTCGAGGAAAAGTTTGGCATAAATGGCCCCGCTGGCGCCGGTAATAGCTACTACGATCTTCTTTTTCGACATATTCTTCAACAACAAACCTACCTGAAAAAAGTTACAGGCACAAAAAAGGGTCGAATATTACTACTCGACCCTACATCTACCTATGAAAAACATGCCCAATAAGGGCAACACAAAGTTAATAACAGTTTCTTAATATTTTAATAATAAATTGAAAAAAAATTAACTTACCCTTTTGAAGTTCTTTTCTATAAGGGTTTGGATAATGCCATCCACCATTCCTACACTCGGAACGTAGATATTTTTGATGCTGGCCCACTTCATAACGGTAATATAGATCTCGCAAGCCGGGATGATCACATCGGCCCTGTCCTGGTTAAGTCCAAGCACGTTGATACGGTCTTTCAGCGAGAATGAATTGAGGTAGTTGTAAAGTGATTTCAGTTTATTAAAGCCCATAGGCGCGTCATTCTTTTCCTCCGAAAGGCGGTACAATTTGTTAATATTGCCACCGGTACCAATTCCCGATAATCCTTTAAAAGTACGTGTATGCTCCCGGATAAAGTCATGCATCTCGTTCCAGGTTTCTTCCTTATCCTGGTTATCCAGCATGCGGATAGTGCCGATATTGAACGAGCGTGACGCTAATAGGTCGCCGTTTGCAAAAAGTGACAATTCAGTACTACCGCCACCCACGTCTATATACAGGTAGTTTTTGGTTTTATCTATCACCTCTTCAATATGGCTGGCATAAATGATCTTAGCCTCTTTCTGGCCCTGGACTATTTCGATATCGATATCCGCTGCTTCCTTAACTTTCGCTACAACCTCCGCCCCATTTTTTGCTTCGCGCATAGCCGAAGTAGCAAACGCCATATAATCCTGTACTTTATAAACGTCCATCAGGTTTCGGAAAGCGATCATGGCTTTTACCAGGTATTCGCATTTTTTATCTGAAATATGTTGGTTCAGGAAAGCATCATCGCCAAGACGCAGCGGTACGCGCACCAGAGTATTTTTTTTAAAGGAAACCGATGCGTTATTTTCAATAATATCCGCAATTAAAAGTCTTACGGCGTTCGAGCCGATGTCTATAGCAGCGTATCTCAATGTGATCAGGGCTTAGTCTTAAGGTAATTATATATATCGATCTGCGCGCGAACGAGTCCGTCTGCGTGCGTTTTGTGGTATTTATTGTTATTTTGGATATTTATTTCGCGCGCCTTGGTATTATCTTCCAGTTGTATATTGATGATATCCCTTATCTCTTTCTTCAGCTTTTCATCATATATCGGGAAACCAACTTCAACACGGTTATCAATATTACGCGTCATAAAATCGGCCGAAGTAAGGTACACCAACTCATTACCGCCATTGCAGTAAACATGCACGCGCGAGTGCTCAAGATATTTATCTACAATGCTGATGGCAGTAATATTTTCACTATAGCCCTTCACACCCGGTATCAAACAGCACATGCCGCGAATGATGAGTTGTATGCGAACACCCGCATTGCTGGCCTCGTATAATTTAGCTATCACATGCTCATCCGCAAGGCTGTTCATTTTCAATATCATATAAGCCTGCTTGCCCGCCTTTGCGTTCTTTATCTCGGTATCTATCAGCTTATATATTTTAGGGCGGCTGTCTATGGGCGAAACTATTAGATGCTCAATGTCTTTCGGAAGCTGGTTTTTTACCAATGCTTTAAATACTTTTACCAGGTCGCCGGTAAGGCGTTTGTCGGCAGTAAACAGCGTATGGTCGGCATATATCGACGCTGTTTTTTCGTTAAAGTTACCGGTAGAGAAGATCGCATAATAGGCCGATTTCTCTTTTTCCTTCCGCTTTATCAGGCATATTTTTGAATGGACCTTATATCCTTCGATGCCGTACAGCACATTCACACCTTCTTCTTCCAGTCTGCGGCTCCAGGTAATATTATTTTGTTCGTCGAAACGCGCGCGCAGTTCAACAAGGCAATTTATCTTCTTACCATTTTTGGCTGCATTTACCAGCGCATGCATTATTCTCGAATTATCAGCCACACGATACACCGCTATACTAATCTCCTCAACCCTGGGGTCAATAGCCGCCTCACGCAGCAGGTGGATTATATAGTCGTATGACTGGTATGGTGTGCTGATCAAATAGTCCTTTTTAGCTATAAAGCTCAGCAAGCTACGACCAAATGAAAGGCCGTCAACCGGCAATGCGGGATATCGCACGTTTTCCAGTTCAGGCCGGCCAACGTTAGGAAATGATATAAAATTTTTAAAGTTATGGTAACGATTGCCCGGGATAAGGCTCTCTCCATGTAACCCCATTTTGTTTACCAGGTATTTAAGCATATCCTGCGGCATATCGGCATCATACAGCAAACGCATTGGTTTACCCTTTTTGCGCTTGGTAAGGCTTTTTGCTACCGCATCGATGAATTTTTCGCTCACTTCCTTATCCAGGTCAAGCTCCGCGTCGCGGGTAAGCTGTATGGAGTAAGCCTCAATGCTATCATGCTCGAAAATAAAGAAAATATCTTCCAGGCTATAGCGTATAATGTCATCCAGCAGGATGATAAACTTCAGGTTATTGGTCTCCGGCAGTACCAGGAAACGCGACAAGCCATCCGGGATCTCTATCAGCGCAAGGCGTGTTTTTTTATTTTGCGTAAGCCTTACAAAGAAATAAATGGCCCTGTCACGCATTTCGGGCATTTGCAAAGCTTCATCCAGCATAATAGGCACCAGCGTGGCCAGCAGTTTCTCGCGGAAATAGCTTTTCACAAACTCGCCGCGGGTAACATTCAGCTGTTTGTCGTTCAGGATGAATATTTTCTCTTCAGCCAGTTGCTTTACAATAATATTCTCGTAAAGGTTATTAAACTTACGCTCCTGTTTTACTACAATAGTTTTGATCTGGTTGAGCAGTTTCTTAGGGTTATAGCCTAAAATCTCTTTAGCCTTCTCGTTCAAATTGGTTAAACGGCTTAAAGTAGCAACACGCACACGATAAAACTCGTCGAGGTTGGATGAAAAAATGGCTAAAAAACGAACCCGCTCAATTAACGGGACTGTTGGGTCGCCGGCCTCCTGCAACACCCTGTCGTTGAAGTACAGCCAGCTTATTTCGCGGTTAATTAGTGGTATGTTTTTGGTATCCATATATACGCGCCTCGCAGCGGATTCCACAAAGCTGCTTATTTTATTGTTAAGTTAATATTAACTGATTACTATATTAACTACGTTTTGTTTGCCTGCATTTGACCCGTATTTTAAATCCACGCTGCCCCACTGGTCATGCACTGCACACAAAAGGATCTGAAAAAGACCAAAAATGCGCCATTTTCTGTAGTAAATAAGTGCATGATAATTAACGTTTACGTGATTTTAATTTATTGAATATCAGTTAGTTAATTTTACACAAGGTGTAGCAAAGTGTAGCATTTCCGTAGCGCTTTGCCATATAAAGTGTAGCATTACGTAGCACGTACGGCTACTATGTTTTCGGCAAACAAAGCTTATAAAGTAAGAATTCGGGGTTTCCTGATTTAATGATCACCGGTCTTAAACCGCTAACACCATGCATTACTCCCTATCGATAAAACAATTATCTTTGCACGCTAACAGTTAATAATTAAGGTAAAAGCAGAAAGGCTAAAAGGTGACAGATAACAGTCAAATACCTTTTACTCTTTACCCAAAAACCAATAATAAACCACTACCTCATGCCATCATTTGATATAGTAAGCAAAATAGACGGGCAAACGCTCGATAACGCCATCAATACCGCCAAAAAAGAGATCCTGAACCGTTATGATTTTAACGACTCGAAAAGCACAGTCGAGCTGGACAAGAAAACCAACATCATCACCATTGTTACTGAGAACGACATGCGCCTGAAAGCCATACAAGATTCCATTATCAGCCGCATGGTAAAACAGCAGCTCGATCCCAAAGCGCTTGACTTAGATGGCGTACCGCAATCCGCATCCGGCAATATGCTCCGCGTAGAGATTAAGGTAAAAGAAGGCATTGAGCAGGACGCCGCCAAAAAGATAGTTAAAAAGATAAAGGACAGCGGCCTCAAAGTACAAGCATCCATTATGGACGACCAGGTTCGCGTACAAGCCAAAAAGATAGACGACCTGCAGGCCGTTATCGCATTATGCCGCACCGGCGACTTCGGCCAGCCATTGCAGTATATTAATATGAGGAATTAGAGTTGCGAAAGGGTTAACAAACCAACCGATGAATAAAGCACTCATATTATTCATTGTATTTATTCTGTATTATATAGGTTTATGCGTATATCTTTGTACATGGTTTTCATCTGATCAGATTATCATAAATATTGGGAATTACCCAATAACAAAAAAGACCGCCCCTTTCGGAGCAGCCCTTCAATATCACATATACTTACTTATAAATAAGTTACATGGGTCTCATCCAAAGTAATGGTTTCGCCATCTAAAGTACCGGGACTATAGCTGATATTGCTGAACAATATCGGGAAAGTAGAATGCGGCGGCAGGTAGTTATCAAGCGTATACGTTCCCTGGTTGGTTCCGTGGATAATATCAGCATGAAAACCATCGCCTACTCGGTCCCACCACACATCTACGGTTTGGTCTATCGTAAGGCGGTCGGCGTAGGTAGTATCGGTGGTGTTTGTAATAAAACTGATAATGGTGTAGTTTTCAGTTCCGCCGGTACCGGGGCCATCATCGCGCATCGCTGCGTGCAAAATGTAGGTGGTTGTGGGTAATTTGTGATGAACAGAATTGTGAAGAGGTTTTGCATTGCCGCGGATAAGCGCAGTTGAGGATAAGGCAAGCGCCAGCACGCCCATACCTAATTTGTGGAGTGTTTTCATAAAAAATTTAGGTTTACGTTAATAATTGGATTAACTGATAGTAAAGTTAAACGCTAAATCAATTTAATACAAAGCTAAAACGTGCTAAACACGTAACATATTAGTTACAAAAAAAAGACCGCCCCTTTCGGAGCGGCCCTTCATCAAACTAAACCACTTATTATGAAAACAAACTTTTGTATTATTTAACAGCTATTTCCCTTGTCTGGATCTTAGCTTCTTCTCTTTTAGCAACACTCAGTTTCAAAATACCGTCAATATATTCGGCATCGATCTTTGAGTGGTCAACACTTTCAGGCAGGTTAAATGACCTGGTGAATGAAGTGTAGTTATACTCGCGTTTGCTGAATTTTTTGCCTTCTTCAACATTCTCACTTTTCTTTTCAGCAGAAACGCTCAATACGTTCTTTTCAAGGTTGATCTTGAAATCTTCCTTTTTTAAGCCGGGAACGGCTAATTCAATATGAAATTCATTTTCGGTTTCAGCTATGTTTACAGCCGGTGTTTGTGCTACCTGCCTGCCGCCTAAAAACCTGTCGTTCAATATAGTGTCAAACACATCATTAAAAAATGGATTAACATTGTAGTTCTTTTGTCCGTTGTTAAATTTTACTAAAGTCATTTTTATATCCTCCAAAGTTTTTTATTAATTAACTTCGCAGCATACTGTTCAACTGTTGTACCAATGCCTTAAAACTGCATTTTACACGACAGAAAGACAGGCACAATCTATTTTATGGTGACTTTTTGACACTTATGGCTGAAAATCTTTCAAATTACAAATACAAAACCCCTATCTCCATCCGCTTTTCTGATATGGATGCTTACGGGCACGTGAACAATGCGGTATACCTTACCTACTTTGAAATTGCCCGCTCCAACTACTGGCGCGATATTGTTAAATGGAACTGGAACGAAAATGGCATCATCCTGGGCCGTTCGGAGATCAATTACCTGAAACCGCTTACGCTGAATGATGAGATTGCTTGCTACGTACGTACTACACGCATTGGCAACAGTAGCTTTGATGTAATGCACGTATTGGTGAAGATCACACCAAACGGCGAAGAGATCTGCACAACCGGCAAAACCGTTTGCATCAGTTATGATTATGGGGCGAATAAATCAGTGCCGATCCCAAAACCGCAACGCCAGCTGATGATAGAATACGACGAGCCAGGGTTGATCACCAACACGCATTAAAAGAAAATACCCTTCATGACGAATTTATTTCGGCATCTCACAGGATATTCACGCCGATAGGTCTGCAAGCTATATATGCATACCTGCAAATATCTATCTGCTTATATGGTGCCGAAATAAATTCGGTATGACCGAACAGTCTGCATTACTACCTTCCCTATTCACCATTCTGAAATAACTTCCAACTCTACCTGTTGCATTAACAGCCGTTTATCAAAAAATCTTATCCTGCTTGTAACAAATAAAAATTTCAAATACTTATTGTGTATTAAGTTTGAATACGATAGCTGCTTAGCAAACATGAAAGAATCCCTTTTTCTGAAATTGATACAACAAAACAAGGGTATGCTGTTTAAGATCTGCCGCATTTACCAGGACGACCCGCAAGACCGCGAGGACCTGCTGCAGGAGATCACCCTACAGCTATGGCATGTTTTTGATACGTATCGTGGCGAGAGTAAGATCAGTTCGTGGATATACCGTGTGGCATTAAATACGGCTATCACCTATTTTAAAAAACAAAAGCGCCGGCCGGACAGTGAGCCGATCCCGGTAAATTTCGACCAGCCGGACGATACGATAAACGAAAAGGAAGAGCAGCTGGCGCTGTTTTACAAAGCTATAAAGCAATTAGATAAGATAGAGAAAGCATTGATCTACTTATACATGGAAGATCAGCCCTACGAAGAGATAGCCAAAACACTTGGCATAACAGAAGTGAACGCAAGGGTGCGGCTAAACAGGATAAAGAACAAATTGAAAGAGATAATAAAAAAACTGAACAATGAATATTGATGATTTGAAAGATACCTGGGGCAAGAATGAACCCACAGGCATGCAATTACCCGACAATACCGCCATACTCGGCAAAACAACTTCGGTTGTAAGCCGGATCCGCAGGAAAATGAAAATAGAATTTATTGCTACGCTTATTTCATACGTCGTCATTTTCACGTATGTGGCATTTATGCGCGGTAAATTCAACCCTTTAACCGGCACCGTGTTTTTCCTTAATACCGTATGCATTTTGCTCTTCGTAATGCTGATCCTCAACGGCTACTTTTTTACACGCTTCTATATTTTTTACCGCTCCATCAGCCGGTACGATCTCAGCATCACCAACAGTATACGCAAAATAGCCTATGAGCTGGAGCTGAATACCGAGATCTATAAAACCTACAGCTTTTGCGTTACCCCTGTTGCTGTAATGGTGACTGCGGTATTATTTGGCGGTAAAAACGCTTTTAGCTACCTGGGAACGCTCCTATCCTCACACACCTTGTTTTCCGGACAAATGCTTTGGGTGTTTTCAGTGATCATTATCAGTTTTATAATTATCTATTACTTTATTAACCTGCACGTGAGGCAGCAATACGGTAAATATATAGACGAGTTAAAGCGCGTAATGGATGACCTTGGACAATCATAGATTACAAATTTTAGATTACGACCCTGCTACAAGCCATGAAATTGAAAGACAGCACATTAGGTGTCGTAAATTCTTGCAAGATGTAATAAACGAGCATAGATAAAAATACTCTCTTATTGCAGGCAACGTTAGAGATACTTGAATCCGTTTTTTTTGCCTTTATTGGTGTTATCATCAACTTTTTTATCAAAAAAAGTGTTTTGATGCAAAAGCTCTTCCCGAGCCAGATTTCAGATATCGTTCAAAATCATAAGCCTTATATCTGTCTGGAAATGAAACCACTTTCGCTAAAGCTACAGCGGGCAATGCACAAATATTAAAATAAATGTTTTGCCGCAAACGCCCGACCTGACCCGGACTTTAAATACCGCTCAAAATCATAAGCTTTATATCTATCCGGAAAAGAGCAGCACCAAACTAATTTTAAAGGAAGATATGGTTTGGTAGCTGGAACATAACCCTTTTTGTGCCGCGTATACCTTTCTTTCAGGTTTACTGTGCAACCTACGTAATGTTTTCCATTATTAAGTTTAAGAATGTAGACGTAGTACCACATTGGAAAAGGTTTGTAGGTGCAAAATAAAAAAAGTCCTGCAATTGTTAGTTTACAGAACTTTTAAATTTCAATGCTCGCTACAGCAAATAAACTTACTACTGCGAGCGAAGCCCTCCTACGCAGTCTACTGGCGGATTTCATCCGCCGTAGCCCGCTTCAGCGGGCGAAACTCTCTTTCGCAAGCACAGCGGACTTCATCCGCAGTAGCCCGCTTCAGCGGGCGAAGCCCTCTTTCGCAAACACAGCGGACTTCATCCGCAGTAGCCCGCTTCAGCGGGCGAAGCTCTCTTTCGCAAGCACAGCGGACTTCATCCGCAGTAGCCCGCTTCAGCGGGCGAAGCTCTCTTTCGCAAGCACAGCGGACTTCGTCCGCCGTAGCTCGCTTCAGCGAGCGAAGGCGGAGAGGGAGGGATTCAAACCCCCGGTACCTGTTACAGTACACCTGATTTCGAATCAGGCACATTCGATCACTCTGACACCTCTCCGTATAAAATGGGCTGCAAATATAAAAATTTAGCTCAATGTTTTAACAGGGTGTACAAAGTTGGTTACCCAATCCCTCTTCTCCATAAAAAATCCAGTAATAATATACATCATAACAAAATATAACTGATATTTGATAAACCCATTAGCATCATAATTCGTATGGATTGCAGGGTAAATATTGCGGCCGGGACCTTATTATACCTAATTTCATCATTCATCCGGCGGATATTTAACCTTCGGTCCTGTTATCTAAAGGTATCGAATGAAAAAAAGCGTTGAACATTTGCACAACCTGTTGCAATCAATTGAAGGGATTTTGTGGGAAGCCGATATCCGCATGATGCAATTTACCTTTATCAGCGACCGGGTTAAAGAAATATTAGGCTTTTCAACCGAATATTGCCTCAGCACGCCCGGCTTTTGGGAATCGCGTATCCATCCGGACGATAAGGGCGTTATTGACGGTTATCATGATCTGATCACAGGTAAAACCAGCAATCACGTTTTCGAATACCGTATGCTAAAGGCTGATGGCGAGATGGTATGGATAAGGGATAATGCCGGGGTTATTTACAATGATGGCGAACCGGCATCACTGAGCGGTATCATGATAGATTATACCGTTACTGAACGGTTACAGGTGCTGGAACGCCTTGAAAGCGATATGCTGCGAATGAACATTGATCCGTCTGTTCCGCTTGACCGGATATTGATAACTTATCTTGGGGGATTGGAAGCGTTATTTCCTAAAATGCATTGTGCCATTCATCGGTTCAGGAACTGGCGCTTAACGGATGGGCTGTCACCATCCATATCGCCCGATTACCTGAACACTATATCGGGCCTTGTAATAGGCAAAAATGAAGGATCGTGCGGGGCAGCGGCTGCCACAAAGAAAAGGGTTATTGTTGAGGATATTAATACCGCCCCCATCTGGGAAAAATTCAGGCATTTGGCCGATAAATATCAATTGCGCGCTTGTTGGTCAAACCCGGTATTGAATTCGGATGGCGATGTGATGGCAGTACTTGCTATGTATTACCATGAGCCCAAAAAACCGACAGAAGAGGAAATAAAAGTAATGGACAGGTCGACCGCCCTGCTGCAGGTGATATTGGAAAACCGCCACAACACCGAAGTAATTAATGAAAGTAACATGCTGATGCTGCAAAGCCAGGAATTGGCGCGCTTCGGCAACTGGCGGTGGGATGTGCCGCACGACCTGGTTACATGGTCGCCCGCCCTGTATACTATTTATGGGCTTGATCCTCAAAATTTTAAAGCAACGTTTGCGGGTTACCAGGAACGGTTACACCCTGAAGACCGTGAACCCATATACAAGGTCATTGCCAACGTGCTGCTTTCAGGTGAAGATGCTTCATTTGAAGAACGGATCATACGCCCCACAGGCGAAGTAAGATATTTACGCTCGTGGGCGAAACTAAAAAAAGACGCTCAGGGCAATCCGCTGGAAATGATAGGCGCGTGCCTGGATATTACCGAAAGCGTTAAACAACAAAAAGCCATTGAATTGCAAAACGACAGGCTGCACGAAATAGCCTGGGTACAGGCACATGTTGTAAGGTCTCCCCTCGCGCGTATCCTTAGTCTTGTTGAATTGCTCAAAACAGCGCCGGACGAAGACCCGGAAAAGGACCTGTTACTTGAGCATATCCAAACATCCGCCCTCGAACTGGACGAGCAGGTTCGCCTCATCTGCCAAAAGACCGAGTCAATCGGCATTAACTAATTTTATAACAGGGCTTGCAAGGCTTTTAGCATAGCAACAAAAAAGGCCACCGTAAATCGATGACCTTTTACGAAATATCGATATATCATATCAGAAAGTATCGCAAAGCGTATCGCCTAAGTCAACAGTTTCTGTATAATCTGCCTGGTTGATCTCCTGTGTCACCACGTAGGTTTGGCCACCATAAGCAAACTTAAAATCATACGTTTTGCCAAACTGCAGCTGCACGGTAATAGCACCCTTATTCATATAACCGATATATTGGTAAGCTTCTGCTGAGTTATGCTCTTTATAAAAAATGTAATTACTCGGCTTAAATTCAAAATCGCTTTTGTTTGAGCATGTGCCGGTAAAGTTCAGCGTGACGGCCGAAGTTTCTGAAGTTTGCGTATTAGGCGGCGTTGATGTTATGGTAACACTGCCTGTGCTTTTTGTACTGGTTTTTGCAAGGCTTACACTCACAACCTGTTGTATTTCATTAGCATTGATCTGGATATCCTGCGTAATGGCCGTATAACCCGGCGCTGAAATAGTAACCGTAAATTTCACCGGGCTGCTTTCGGTAGGTACACGTGTTGGTGAAGGCCCTAATGAAATGATACCACCGGCAAACTCAAAGTCTTTTTTACCCGATATCTCATAAATAGCATCGGCATCCTGCCCGCTTACATTTATTGTTAAGCCTGCCGGAACCACGCTGCTGTTGGCAACATCGGTGACGTTGATCATAGCCGAATATTTGATCACATTGGCATCAACCACAACTTTTATGTTGTTGGTAGGCTTTGTACAACCCCAAAAGAATAAAGCGATTATAGTGAAGACAAATGCGCCTTTTTTCAAAAATATCATCCTGTTTAAATTTTATTAGAGTTTGAAATTGAAGTTTAATTGCGCCACAGGTAAAAAGCGGTATCCGCTCATATTCTTACGGAACTGGGCATTTTGTGATGAGTTACCGTCCAGCAAGCCGGTACCAACAACAGAAGTTTGCGGCGCAGGTAGGTAATAACTGCCCAGGTCGAGATTTACATTAAAAAAATGACGTGGGAAAAGATGCGCAAATCCTAAACCTAAATATGGCGCTACACCGCTCCAGTTGGCATTCAAGCTCAGGTTACCGGTTTCGGCGGGAGTAAGCGCAATATCGCCATAGTTGTAATTGCCGGTTGGCTGTACCGCGAAATCGCCTTTTGCCTGCATAAAATAGGCCGCGCCGCCTACCAAACGCAGGAACGAAGCCCCTTTAAATGGCGTGAAGTCGGCAAGGAAATGAATGTTGGAAAAATTTGCAGTAAGCTTATTGTCTGAATTCAGGCCCGAAATCGGGAAGGCGTTGTTCATGCTAAGCGGAATAAAGCTCAAACCGCTGCGTATTGCCACTTTCTGTGAGAGCTCGTAAATAAACTCACCGCCTATACCTTGCGTGCCCGCAGTTACCTGGAATGATTCCTGGTGCAAAACAGGACTTTGCAACTTGCTCATATCCTGCGCCTTTACAGAAGAAATTGCCGCGACCGCACACAGCAATACTAAAAATGTTTTTTTCATCGTTTAATTAATAGTTTCCAATCAGGGTCAAAAACAATCATTAAACGCAAAAACAACAGGTTTGTTACATTAAATTTATCTTATTAGATAATAAATTAATTGTCAAGAAATAATGCTATTTCATTGCGGTCATTGTTGGCATGGGCATAGCCATCGGTGGCATGTCAGTTTTAAATTTCAAAGCCTTAAGGTGCATCACCATTAACTTATCGTTATTCTCGGTTAGTTCAAGAAACTGGTTAGGCGAAACATTATGAAAATGCTGAACAGTGCCGCTACCGGCCCAGCGGATCTCGATATCATCAATCATCTTAGCCTGTCCTATACCCAACTCCTGCCGGAAAGGCGACGAGCCAAAGCTGCCGCCCGAATTTACATCTTTATAAACGCTTCGTTGAAGGCCATTCTCAGTAAACGTAAGCTTAATACGGGAACCTACGGCTGATTTGTTCGCTTTCACCCCTACCAACTTCAGGCTTATCCAGTTATTGTTTGATTGGCCTGGATTCATGTACAAAGCGCTGGTATAAGCATCGCCTATATACGCGCCGCCAATCTCTTCAAAAATATCCTGTACCCCCACATTCCGCAGGTCGGCGAAAGCTACGCCGTGGCCTTTTTGCAGGTTACCCGTACGGGATGACGTGGTAACGTCGGCAAATGTTTTCCCGCCAATGTTGCGGAACATTTTATTCGGCACCAATGAGCCAAAATCAGGATTGCCCGTGCCAAAATACATGTCCGGGTAACCATCGTTATCAATATCGCCAAAATTGCCGCCCATGCTGTATACAACCTTATCCAAACCGGCTTCTTTGGTAACATCGGTAAAGGTGCCATCGTGATTATTTCGGTACAGGAATACATATCCTGCGTTATATATCGGCTTGCCCAAAGCTTCAGCCGCCGCGTAGTAGCCCAGTGCCCTGTCGAAGTTATAACCGCTCACCAGTATATCCGGCCATCCGTCATTGTTATAATCATAAAACCAGGTAGTAAAGGATGCGAGCGGATTAGTGATGCCTGCCCGTTGTGTCACATTTTCAAACTCTACATTTTTGCCGCCTTTACATTTGTTTTTCAGCAGGTATTTGTGCCCGCTCATGGTTGAAACGAATATATCAGGCCAGCCATCATTGTTATAGTCCGCAGCCGTAACGCCTTTTACAAAATCGTTAATATCACAATGCGCTTTAGCCGCCATCTCGGTAAAAGTACCATCGTGGTTATTGATGTAAAGCGCACTGGTATGATTGTTTACTTTTCCTGTGCGTGTAAGGCTTTCCATCCCCACAAAAACATCCAGCCAGCCATCGTTATTAAAATCTGCCCAAACTGCTGTTTGCGTAGGATGCATAAATTTAAGCCCCGCGGAAATGGTCACATCTGTAAAAGTGCCATTGCCATTATTTTTGAGCAACGAACTCGGCTCATCGCCAAAACCACCACGCAGCCAGCCGCCTCGCAGCACGAAAATATCTGGTTTGCCGTCGTTGTTATAGTCGGTCTGTTGTATATTCAGGCCACCTACCATATTTTCCAGGCCGCTATGGGCGGTGCGATCGCTGAATGTGCCATCACCGTTATTGTGATAATAGTGCATATGATCTTTCAAATCCATACCCGATGTGATCACATCCAGGTAGCCATCACCATCAAAATCATCTACTATAGCGCCGCCTGCACGGCTGTTCAGGTTGATGCCAACTGCCGCAGCAACGTCGGTAAAAGGCTTAACCTTGTGCGGGCCATCGTCGCCATTTAAATTAGGAATAAGATATTCAGGCGGAACTTGCTGCGGATATCCGCCCAAGGTCATAAAGGCCACATTCAATAACCAGCGGGATTGCAGGTCGTTCGGGTCTTTTTTTAGTATCTGCTCATATATTTCAATGGCCTTTGTGGATCCGGTTTTTATCTTGTGCACTCCGCCATCCTTTATCGGGAATATGCAGGATGAGCCGTTATGATTAAGCATGCAGTTGGTACGTTCGCCAAGGCGCATATAGGCAATCGCCTTGTCGCTCAAATAATTATCCACCGTCATGTATTCACGCTGCTTTTCCATCTGCGAATAGATGTTTACAGCCTGCTGCTCCTGCCCCACCTGTAATTCAAGCGCCGCTTTTTTCGACAGCATCGGCAGATCAACCGCAGGTGAATCCAGGTGCAACGCTGTGTCGACCGAAGCCAGTTTAGATTCAGATGCGAACTGGTTTTTGGGATTGGTATTGCGCTGATCGAGATCTTGTAGCAAAGCCTCCATCTGCTTATGGGGCGATTGTTTACACGATGTGGTTACAATTAATACAATTGCCATTAAATACAGGCAAAACTTCTGGTTTTTTGCTAACACGATTTAGATATACTTAGTATTAAAAAATTGGTTGTGCTGAGGTGATAATTGTTAGAACCACAGCTTTTTCTTGTTAATTCCGACTAAATATATAACTTTTTATTTATTGCGAGGGTTGCTTCGGACAAACAATAAAGTCATAAAAGCACCTAAAAATGCCAATCCTGAAGATATTCTTAATATGTTGGCATAGGCGTGTATAAAGCCCTGGTGGTAAGCTTTCACTATTTCAGGCTTGAGTAATTTATTTGCATCGGCAGGAACTTTAGCATTACCGAGGTCAGCCGCCTGCGCAACAATCTCCTGCTTTTGTTTTGGATTTAGATTGATGTGCTGCAACTGCTGCTGTAAAGCCCCTGCGTAAAACAAAACGGCAAGCGCACCAAATATGGCGTTGGCAAACACCCCCGAAATACGCGTCATGGCATTGTTAATACCCGAGGCTGTACCCGAAAAATGATTGCTCACCGAACCCATTACCGTTGAAGTAAGCGGTGCCACTGTAAAGGACATTCCTAAACCAAAAACCAGCACACCAGGTAAAAAAGCCGTCCAATAATCGGCAGGGCCATTAGTTTGTTTAACAAACGACAATATCAAAAGTCCGATACCGGCAGTTACAGGGCCAATGATCAAAAATAGCTTCGCCCCAAATTTATCCGCCAGATTCCCCGCAAGCCACGCAAAGCCAACCATCAATACTGTAAATGGTAAAAAGGTTAATCCAGACTGTAATTGGCTGTATCCCTGCACCTGCACAAGGTCAAGTGATAAAAACAACATCCCTGCCCCCAGCCCCGCATACAGGAAAAATGTAAGTAAATTTGTACCGCTAAAAGTCCGATTGGTAAATAATTGCAGCGGCATAATGGGGTGCCTGCTTTTACTTTCTACAACCACAAAAGCAATAAGCAATAGCAAACCAGCAGCTAAGGACATATAAACCTGCGGCGCAAAACCAATGGCAGGCATCCGTAAAAAGCCAAATGTGAGCAGCGCCAATCCGAGGGCTATCAATGTTGCCCCTAAATAATCAATGCCTTTATCAATGTCTTTGTCGCTCGTTTCTTTTACCCTGAACCAAAGGATCAGTAGCGCAACAACGCCTATCGGCACATTAATAAAAAATATATAGCGCCATAAGCCGGCATCGGCCAGTGCGCCGCCTAAAACGGGGCCGCCCATGGTAACAATAGTTGTACAAGCCGACCAGATGCCAATAGCCGTACCGCGTTCTTTTTCGTTTATGGATGATGAAATAAGCGAGAGACTGCCGGGTATCATCATGGCCCCGCCCACGCCCTGTACCATCCTAAAGACAATAAGATAAATCACACCGGGCGACAATCCGCAGGCTGTAGAACCGGCGATGAATATTAAAATACCGGCCATAAAGATCTTCTTGCGACCCAGCTTGTCCCCCAGCGAACCGCCAATCAAGATCAGCGAGGCCAGCATCAGCAGGTAGGCGTTTAATATCCAAAACAGGTCGGCACCGGACGCGTTGAGGCTTTTTTGAAGGGCGGGCAGCACCACGTTCAATGCAGTAGAATCGATAAACGCCATGGACGAAGCTAAAATGGCCGAAACCATTATCCATTTTCCTTCAGGGCTTTTAAGCGCTACTGTTCCTGGCATTTGTTTAAGGTAATGTACTTAATTTAAGAAAGATACACACTTATTATAACAAAGCGATTAACACCTGTTTTAATTAAATAGTTAGAATTTATAGTCCACAAAAAAGGCCCGTTTCCGGGCCTTTCATTATTCTGAGATATGATATTGATACGATGCGCTTCGCTGTATCTTTTGCTTTACACGCGATATGTTATCTTCAATCTCGTGCTTTTCCTCCTTATCGGTTACCTCCATAAAAGCATTGCGGTAAGCCTGCAACGCTTCCTTCCAGCTTTTACGCTTTTCGTGCAGCAGGCCTAATTGCTTGTAAACTGCCGCCGCATTTACACCGGCAACATCCAAAGCTTTTGCTGCAACGTCGGGCGTTCTGCGCTCCATGTTTAAAAAAACAAGCAGTTCCAAATAAGGCTCATACAGATCAGGGAATGAAGGCTCCAGCTCTGCGCAGGTTTGGAAATGATAGCCTGCCGCCTGGTAATCCTTTATATCATAAAAAAATATCCTGCCCAGCTGGTAATGCGCACGCGCATAAGTTGGGTCGGCGTTGATGATCTCATTCAGCAAACGCAAACCTTTTGGGGTTTCGCCGTATGAGAGCTCGTCAACTGCCTGCAGGTATTTCTCTTCAATAGTAAAATAAGTGTCCATAACTTAAATATAACTTGCCCGCTCCTTAGCAGGCTATTTGCTTTAAAATAAATTGTGAGTTTTCGCTGCGGAGTGTACTGTACACTAAACAGGGTTGGAGACCTGCTGAAAAAAAGCATGATCCGCCTGCACAGCCGCCGTGGGCCGTTTATATGGTATGCAGATGAAACTCAGACGTAGCATTTTTTCAATTTTGTACAAATATATCAATTTCGAAGAGTTTTTGCAACACTACAGGTAACAGGAATGTAAAAACCAATCCGTTAACAGTCAGTGTACAAGGATGAATTATATTTGAATACAGCTACATCAACAACATGGAAACAGAAATAACCAACACCGTAAAAAATCTTTTCAGCGGGGCAGATGAGCGGGACTGGGAAAAAGTAAAAAATACTTTTGCCGACCAGGTACTTCTTGATTACAGCGCTTTATCAGGAAGCCCTTCTTCCCTGTTAACCCCAGAGGACATCATCACTGCCTGGAAAGGCCTGCTGCCGGGTTTCGATATGACACATCATCAGCCTGCAGGTTTTACTATAAAGCAAAATGGCGACGAGGCAACTGTACACTATTTTGCAAAAGCTGACCATTTTTTAGGTGAAGATAATTGGACGGTCGAGGCAAATTACGACACCGGCCTTATCAAAACTGCCGATGGCTGGAGGATAAACAGTCACAAGATCAGCAATGTAAAACAAAGCGGGAATGCTGATCTGCCTGCTAAAGCAATGGAGGTGGTAAAGAATAAGGCATAAATAACAAAGGCTTACGATGGTTTGAGTCACCGTAAGCCCTTCTCAGCTAATAATGAACGTCTCGGCTTGAATAGAGTGAGGCTGTTTTAAGCAGCAAGTTTCACCTTCACATTCTCGATCAGGTAATTGGTCATCAATTCTTTTTCCGACATCAGCACACTGAAATCATCAAACTTTACGCCTTCCTCAAACGGGTAAACCACATATCCGCGTTTCATCGGGTCATAATTACCCAGCTCAAATATCTCTTCCTGCTTTTTGCCTTTTATCTTTGCACCTTCTACCAACTGGTAGGCATCGGTGATCATTTCGAAGTTGTTTTTCATAGTGATTGATGGAATACAATTACTTTGCCAAAAATGTCTGAACCAGGATTAAGCGGATTAAACAGATTTTCTTGATGTATAATTCGTGCGGATATAATTAGCCAAACCAATCAAACAGATCATTCTGTTTTAAAGCGGCTTCTTTTTCGGAAGGCATATCTTTCAATATTTTCCCCTCGCCCATCTGGATGATGCGGGTGCCGTAGGTGAAGGCATCCTTTAAGTTATGGGTGATGAGTATGGCGGTGAGGTTAAAATCTTTGATGAGCTTATCAGCAGTTTCCATTACCACTTTAGCCGAATGCGGATCAAGAGCGGCAGTAGGTTCGTCCAGCAGCAAAACCTGGCAGGTATCCATTACGCTCATGAGCAACGTAAGCGCCTGCCGTTGACCGCCGGATAATGTGCCCATTGGCTGCTCGAGCTTGTTTTCCAAACCCATGCCCAGGGTGGCTATTTTATCCTTCACCTGTTTTTTAAACTGTTCGTTTATACCAACAGACAGGCCTTTTACTTTGGTACGGATAGCGGCTAGCCGGAAATTATCCAATATACTCAGGTCGGAAGCCGTACCGCTTAGCGGGTTTTGGAATACGCGGGCTATCCATTCACTGCGTTTATAATCAGGCAATTTGGTTACATCATTTCCATCAATACTTATCGAGCCCGATGAAGGCAATACACTTCCCGCCACCAAATTGAGCAAAGTAGTTTTGCCTGAGCCATTCGAGCCAACGATCACCACAAACTCCTTTGAATCGATGTGCAGATCGACGCCGTTTATGGCATTTACCTGGTTCGCTTTACCTTTATTGAATATTTTATGTGCCTGCTTAATATCGATCATGATGAGGTTTTGAATGATAAACGGGGCAAACCCACAATAAGCAATACAAATATGGCGGTAACCAGTTGCAGTAACGTGGCATCCACACCCAGATCAAGTGTTACAGCCACAGCAAATTCAAAAGCGATAGCGCCCAATAGCGCTAATGACAAACTAAGCCAAATTGACGTGATATGCAGCCAATTGATAAAAACCTCTGCAATAACTACCGACCCCAGCCCTACTATCACAATGCTTACTCCCATGTTGATATCGGCATAGCCCTGAGATTGTGTGATCAGGTAACCGCTTACTGCAGTAAGCGCATTGGCAATAGCAAGGCCGATGATCTTCATCGCATCGGTATTTACGCCGAGGGCGCGTATCATAGTTTCACTACTACCCGTTGCCCGCATACTGATACCAAAATCAGTTTTAAGCAGGTAGCCAATAATGAGTGTCAATAGCAAAACAAATAGCAGCAATACCAAAAAAGTGTTCTGATTGGGATTAGAGGAGATGTTGATGAGTGAGAAAAGGGTCGGTATATTATTTAACGGGATATTGGAACGGCCCATAACCGTAAGATTGATAGAATAAAGCCCCGTCATAACAATAATACCGGCCAACAAGGCATTTATTTTAAGCTTTGTATGGATAACGCCGGTTATAGCGCCTGAAATTGCACCGGCAACAATCACTACCAATAATACAGTGTACGCGGAATGATTATGAGTCAGCATCATCCCCGTAACAGCACCGCCAAGCGTATAGCTGCCCCCTGTAGTAATGTCGGGAATGTTAAAGATCTTCATGGATATGAAGATACCTAATGCGACACCCGAAAAACATAATCCCTGCACCAGGGTAGCGAGGTAGAAATCCATTATTTTACAGGTTCAAAATCTGACGGTATGGTTAGGCCAAATTTCTTGGCAACTTCTGGATTGTACACACGTTTGCGGATTTTTACCATTTCAGGCTTTAATCCTGCCGTGCTGTGCGTTTTTAAATAATGCACAGCCTGTTCGCCTGCCTGGTAGCCCCATTGGTACATATCGGCGCCAAAGGCAGCAACTGCTCCTAATTTTACCAAACCTGCTTCGCTGGTAAATACGGGCACATTATGCTGATCGCAATTTTTTTTGATGGTTTCGAAAGCGGCAAATACCGTATTGTCAGGCAGGGCGAAAAACACATCGATATTTTTGCTCAATAACGACTGTGTAACCAACTGTGCATCGGCAGAGTTATTCAATGGCAAAGCGATCAACGTAATGCCTGCTTTTGCCGCCAGGTCTTTTATCCTGCCTAAAGCATCAACCGATTGCGGTTCGGATTGGTTATAGGTCATGCCGATGGTTAAGTGACCATTCTTGGCTTTCACTACTTTAGGTATAATAGCGAATGAAGTATCGATATAAGCCAGGTCCTCCACAGCGCCGAACAGGTTTGCCGGTGGCTTACCATTAGCATCCAGCACATTCATCCTTGCAGGCGTTGGCGAGACCATTTCGAAAATAGGGATGGTCTTGGTTTTCTGTACTGCGGTAACTGACGATAAGGTGGTGCAAGTGGCCAGCAGGTCGACCGGTTCGGAAACAAAATAGTTTACGATCAAACCAAGCGTCGGCTGGTCGTTTTGTGCGTTTCGGTATTGTATAGTAATGTTTTTCTTGTCTTCAAATCCGCTATCCTTCAACGCGGCCACAAAGCCAAAACGGGCTTGCGCAAGCGTTTCATCCTGTAAAGCATCTACAAAACCAATTACAGGTATACTGTTTTTTGATTTTTGCTTACACGATAAAAAAGGCAACAGCAATAAAATTGCGAAAAGGTATTTTGAACGCTTCATATCACGAAGGTAGCTTTTTGGGCGGAAACCTTAAAGCGCGGACAATTGCTTTACCAAGGTGTGACGAAATAAGATTTATAGCCGAACCATGTAATCCATAGCATACTGAAATTCTTTCTTTTCATGACGGGTAACAGGTAAGTCTTCAGAAGTATTCTCGTCTTTATAAAAACAGACCTTATCCAATCGGCTTTTACCAAGTTTTAAGAGCTGATCGCGGCTTAAATGGGCATTGAAATATATCGTTATTGCGCCCAGCGCTTTAATAACACCTTGCCTATAGCTATTCTTATATCGATTATCAGGGGAAATGTTTACGGTATCACCATCCGATAAATAAACACGAAACACCCACTGCTCCAATAAAATAGAGTCTTTTAAAAGCGTTGGCGATATTGACCTGATTTGTACCGAAAGATTTACAGGCCCTTCATTATCTTCCCTAAAATTCATCTCCATCCCAACTTTATCCTTAGCCCTGAAGGGAACGCCTAACAGTACAGTATCTCCAAATTGAATACGTGCGGAACGTTCAACCCTCTCATCCCTTTTACTGGTGTAGCAATTTTGTGCAAAAGCCCCGCCGCTAAAAAGGGTTAGCGAGACAAGCAACAAAATATTTTTCATATATGCGGTTTGTATCTTTTAAAGCAAACATATATTATTTTAGCTATTTTTAGCCCCTGCATGGCATCTGTAACATCAAAATTACCCCAAACGGGCACTACCATATTCACCGTAATGTCAGCCCTGGCTGTTGAGCTTGGCGCTATAAACCTGTCGCAAGGCTTCCCTGATTATAACTGCGATCCGCAGCTGATAGAACTGGTTAACAAAGCTATGCTGGATGGACATAACCAGTATGCCCCTATGCCCGGTCTGATGGCTTTACGCGAGCAGATCGCCTACAAAACAGAGAAATTATACGGTGCACAATACGATCCCGCTACTGAAATAACCATTACTGCCGGGGGTACGCAAGGCATTTTTACAGCTATAACCGCCGTCATTCAGCCTAATGACGAGGTGATCATTTTTGAGCCTGCATATGATTGCTATGCCCCTGCCATTAAACTGGCGGGCGGCGTAGTAAAATCGCTGGAGTTAGAACCACCTGATTACCGCATTAACTGGGAAATGGTGAAGAGGCTGATCAATAATCGCACGCGGATGATCATTCTTAACTCGCCGCATAACCCAACAGCTACTATCCTGCATAAAGAAGACATCGACCAACTCAGCATTCTCGTAAAAAACCAGGACATACTGATACTGAGCGACGAGGTATACGAGCACCTCATTTACGATGGCGAGGTACACCACAGCATGGCGCGCTACCCGGAGTTGCAGCAGCGCAGCTTTATCGTGGCGTCATTCGGCAAGCTATTTCATTCTACCGGCTGGAAAATCGGCTATTGCCTCGCTCCTGCTTTCCTGATGAATGAATTCAGGAAACTGCACCAGTATGTTGTGTTCAGCGTGAACTCGCCCATGCAATATGCCATTGCCGAATACTTGAAAAATGAACAGGTTTATATAGGCCTGCCGGAATTTTTTCAGCAGAAGCGCGACCACTTCAGGAAAGGCCTTGAGCAGACGCGTTTTGAGTTACTGCCGAGCTACGGATCGTATTTTCAATCAGTTCGTTACGGGCATTTAACGGATGAGAAGGATGCCGACCTGGCCATACGTATTACAAAGGAATTTGGGGTGGCGACAATACCTACTTCGGCATTTTACACTAAAGGCACGGATCACCATGTTTTGCGTTTTTGTTTTGCCAAAAAGCAAGAAACGCTTGATGAAGCCGTTAGTAGATTGATGAAGTTTTAATTTGCCGTTTACGGCAAATAGTTCATGGATCATAGTTCATGGTTCA